>NZ_JBEYFY010000043.1:0-32702 GCF_040703595.1 Streptomyces sp. NPDC007084 | reverse complement strand
CGCGGGCACCCCTTCCCGCCGCGGGAGCCACCGACCGGGGCCCGGCACCGCAGGAGACGCGGCGCCCTTTCCCGGCGCGGGAGCGAGCGGCCGGGGCCCGGCGCCGGACGAGACGGGGGCGCTCCTCCCCGGCGCGGGAAGCCTCCGGTGTCCCACCGGGCGGGGGCACTCACTCCCCGCACGCGAGCATCCGGCCGGGGGCCCGGCGCCCGGGACGGCGGCGGCGCTCCTCCCCGTGGGGGAGAGCCCGGCCCCCGGACGGGACCGCCCTCACCGCCGAACGCACTCCGCCGCGAAATCGTCCGCCAGGACGGTGATCGTCGCGCGGCCCTCGACCCGCTCCAGCCACGGCTGCGGCAGCCCGTGGTCGCCGTGCAGGGCGCCGAGGAGGTTGCCGCACAGGGAGCCGGTGGAGTCGCTGTCGCCGGAGTGGTTCACGGACAGCAGCAGGGCGTCCGGGACCCGGGGTTCGGCGAGGGCGCAGTAGACGGCGACGGCGAGGGCCTCCTCGGCGATCCAGCCGGCGCCGAGGGACTCGGCCTTCTCCGCGCTCGGGGTGCCCTCGGCGGCCAGGTCGAGGGCCGCCTCCAGCGCGGCCGTGGTCTCCTCGTGGCCCGGGTGGCGGGCCAGCAGCCGGAGGGTGCGCAGGACCGCGCCCTCCAGGGAGTCCCCGGCCACGAGGTGGGTGACGATCGCGGCGAGCGCCCCGGACGCGTAGGAGGCGGTGGGGTGGCCGTGGGTCATCAGGGAGGAGCGCGCGGCCATGCCGAACGCGGACGCGGCGGTGGTCCGGGTGAGCCCGAAGGGCGCGGAGCGCATGACCGAGCCGCAGCCCTTGGAGTCCGGGTTGACCGGGCCGGGAGGGCCCAGCTCGCGCGCCGGGTCGGGACAGTACTCGCGCTCGCGGAGCCCGGACAGGCAGGCGTTGCCGGGTGCCCGGCGCGCGTACAGCCAGGGCTCCGCGGCGAGTCCGCCCCGGACGTCCGGGGCGGGTGCGGGCGCGCTCTGGGTGTCCAGCCAGCGCCCGTAGGCGAGGCGGACCAGCCGGGACCAGCCGCCGCCGATGCCCTTGAGACGCTCGCGTTCGTGCGCCTGCCGCAGGCCCTCCACGGTGAACAGGGTCATCTGGGTGTCGTCGCTGACCCGGCCGACCGCCCCGGCCGCGTCGGCGACCGGTCCGGTCACCCCGCGCGGGCCGTGCGCGGCGCGGATGGCGGCCAGGGAGTCGAACTCGACCGGGTAGCCGAGGGCGTCACCGAGCGCGCCGCCCAGCAGCGCGCCGCGGACCCGCGCCCGGTAGTGGGCCTCCGCCTCCCAGGACAGGTTCCCCGGCTCGTTCACGCGTGACTCCTCGACTACGGTCCTCGTATGAGCATTGTCCCGCCCGGTGCCGCGGCGCCCTCAAGTGCCCCCGCCAAGAGCGGTGTCGGCCCGCTGCTGCGGGACTGGCGGGAGCGGCGGCGGGTGAGCCAACTGGAGCTGGCGCTGCGGGCGGGTTCCTCGGCGCGGCACATCAGCTTCGTGGAGACGGGCCGCTCCCGGCCCAGCGAGGAGATGGTGCTGCGGCTCGCCGAACACCTCGACGTGCCGGTGCGCGAGCGCAACGCCCTGCTCCTCGCGGCGGGTTACGCCCCGCGCTATCCGGAGACCCCGCTGGACGACCCGGCGATGGACGCCCTGCGCGAGGGGGTGGAGCGGCTGATCCAGGGCTACGAGCCCTATCCGGCGCTGGTGGTCGACGCGACGTACGACGTGCTCGCCGCGAACCGGGGCATCGCCCTGCTGCTGGACGGCGTCCCGGACCGGCTGCTGGTGCCGCCGCTGAACGCGATGCGGCTGACGCTGCACCCCGAGGGCCTCGCCCCGCGCATCCGCAACCTGCGGGCGTGGCGGGACCATCTGCTCGCCCAGATGGACCGGCAGATCGCGCTGAGCCGCTCCGAGCCGCTGCGCGCGCTGTACGAGGAGGTCGCCGCGTACCCGGTACCGGACGCGGACCCGGTACCGGACGCGGACCCGGTACCGGACGCGGACCCGGGGACCGTCGCCGGCGAGGAACCGCTCGGCCCGGTGCCCGCCTTCGCGCTGCCGATGCGGATCGAGCACGAGGGACGAATCCTGTCGTTCATCTCCTCCATCGCGACGTTCAACACCCCGATGGACGTGACCGTCGCGGAACTGGCCATCGAGACGTTCCTCCCCGCGGACCCGGCGACGGTCAAGTACCTGCACGGGCAGCTCCCCTGACGCCTCCCCACCACAAATCCCTTGATGAACAACCCCGTTGAGGCCGACCCGTGATGGTTCTTCACGGACATGGCACACTGCACGCATACTTCGGCGGCGCGTGGGGAGGCGTGGCGTGAGTGAGCGGCGACCCGCGCCCACCGTGGGCCAGGTGGTGCTGGGGCGGCGGCTGGCGGAACTGCGCGAGGCGGCCGGCCTGAAGCGGGAGGAGGCGGCCCGGGTCCTGCGGGTCGCGCCGGCGACCGTACGGCGGATGGAGACGGCCGAGGTCGCCCTCAAGATCCCTTACGTACAGGTGCTGTTGGCGACGTACGGGGTGGCCGACGAGGAGGCCGCCGCGTTCGTCGCGCTGGCCGAGGAGGCGAACCGGCCCGGCTGGTGGCAGCGGTACCACGACGTGCTGCCGGACTGGTTCAGCATGCACGTCAGCCTGGAGGGCGCCGCCCAGCTCATCCGCTCCTACGAGCCGCACTTCGTGCCCGGGCTGTTCCAGACCGAGGACTACGCGCGGGCGGTGCTGGAGGCCGGGACGGTCGGGCAGACCGGGCCCGAGGCGATCGACCGGCACGTGGCGCTGCGCATGAAGCGGCAGGCGCTGCTGACCCGGGCGAACCCGCCCCGCCTGTGGATCATCATGGACGAGACGGCCCTGCTGCGGCCGGTGAGCATCCGGGGTGAGGTCATGCGCGACCAGATGACGCGGCTCCTCGAATGGGTCGAGCTGGACCATGTCACGCTCCAGGTCGCGGAGTTCGCGAGCGGCCCGCACCCGGGTACGTACACCTCCTTCACGCTGTTCCGGTTCGCCGAGCCGGAACTGCCGGACGTCGTCTACAGCGAGTACGTGACGGGCGCCCTCTACCTCGACGCGCGCGAGGAGGTGGCCCTGCACCTGGAGGTGCTGGACCACATGACGGCGCAGGCGGCCTCCGCGCAGCGCACCAAGGAGATCCTGGAGGAGTGCCGCCGGCGGTTCTGATCCCGCCCGGCCCGCCGCCGGCCCGCACGCGGTTGTCCCCGGCCGCTCCCGATTGCCCCCCGGATGCCAGGTCCGGCGCGTGAGGCCCCGTATGCACCGGTCGGCCCTCGCGGCAACCCGTATGGCCCCCGTGGCCGGGTGGCCGGGTGCCCGCGCCCCTACGTTCGACGCAGGAGCGACCGAGGGAGCGCGCAGTGACGGACACGCAGAGACCGCCGACGGAACCGGGCGCCGCGCTGCTGCGCGCCGGGCGGTACTTCCGGCGCGGCACCCCGGCGCCCGACCTGCACAGCATCGGACTCGCCGGCGGCCGGGAGGCGGACACCTTCTACCGGGACCGCTGGAGCCACGACAAGGTCGTCAACTCCACCCACGGGGTGAACTGCACCGGCTCCTGCCGCTGGAAGGTGTACGTCAAGGACGGCATCATCACCTGGGAGACCCAGGAGACGGACTACCCGTCGGTGGGCCCCGACCGCCCCGAGTACGAGCCGCGCGGCTGTCCCCGGGGCGCCGCCTTCTCCTGGTACACGTACTCGCCGACCCGGGTGCGCTACCCCTACATCCGGGGTGTGCTGCTGGAGATGTACCGGGAGGCGCGCGGGCGGCT
This sequence comes from Streptomyces sp. NPDC007084, assembly GCF_040703595.1. NCBI lineage: Bacteria > Bacillati > Actinomycetota > Actinomycetes > Kitasatosporales > Streptomycetaceae > Streptomyces > Streptomyces sp. NPDC007084. The sequence continues at coordinate 28,866 of NZ_JBEYFY010000043.1, read as the reverse complement.
GAAGGACCCGGTCCTCGCCTGGGCGGACATCCAGGCCGACCCGGAGCGCCGCCGCCGCTACCAGCGGGCCCGCGGCAAGGGCGGCCTGGTGCGGGCGACCTGGGACGAGGCGGTCGAGATCGTCGCCGCGGCGCATGTGCACACGATCAAGACGTACGGCCCCGACCGGGTCGCCGGCTTCTCCCCCATCCCGGCGATGTCGATGGTCTCGCACGCGGCGGGAGCGCGGTTCCACAGCCTGATCGGCGCCCCGATGCTCTCCTTCTACGACTGGTACGCGGACCTGCCCGTCGCCTCCCCGCAGGTCTTCGGCGACCAGACGGACGTGCCGGAGTCGGGCGACTGGTGGGACGCCGCTTATCTGATGATGTGGGGCTCGAACGTCCCGGTGACCCGCACGCCCGACGCGCACTGGATGGCCGAGGCCCGCTACCGCGGCCAGAAGGTGGTCGTGGTGGCGCCGGACTACGCCGACAACGCGAAGTTCGCCGACGAGTGGCTGCACCCGCACCCCGGCACCGACGGGGCGCTCGCCCTCGCCATGGGGCACGTGATCCTCAAGGAGTTCTTCGTCGACCGGCGGACGCCGTTCTTCGCCGACTACGTCGCGAAGTTCACCGATCTGCCGTTCCTGGTGACGCTGGCCGAGAAGGACGGCGCCTACGTCCCTTCGAAGTTCCTGCGCGCGCACGAGGTGGGCAAGGACGGGGAGGGCGCCGAGTGGAAGACGGTCGTCCTGGACGACGTGACCGGCCGCGCGGTGGTCCCCAACGGCTCGCTCGGATTCCGCTGGACGGAATCGGGCAAGGGCGACTGGAACCTCGAACTCGGCGCGGTCGAACCCCGGTTGAGCCTGTACGGGCATGAGGCGACGGCCGGGGTCGAGGTGCTGCTGCCGCGCTTCGACACCGAGGGCGGCGAGCACGGGCAGGGGCGCGGCGACGTACTGCGCCGGGGTGTTCCGGCGACGCGGCTCGGCGGGGCGGGCGGCCCGCTGGTCACCACCGTCTTCGACCTGCTGCTCGCGCAGTACGGCGTGGCCCGCGAGGGCGTCCCCGGCGACTGGCCCACCTCGTACGAGGACGCCGAGGCGCCCGGCACCCCCGGCTGGCAGGAGGTCCACACCTCCGTCCCGGCCGCCAAGTGCGTGAAGATCGCGAGGGAGTTCGCGCGCACGGCGGAGAAGTCGCGGGGCCGCTGCATGATCCTGATGGGCGCGGGGACGAACCACTGGTTCCACTCCGAGACCATCTACCGCGCGTTCCTCGCGCTGCTCCAGCTCACCGGCTGCCAGGGCCGCAACGGCGGCGGCTGGGCGCACTACGTCGGGCAGGAGAAGTGCCGCCCGGTCACCGGCTGGGCCACGCTCGCGGGCGCCGCCGACTGGAGCCGGCCGCCCCGCCAGATGATCGGCACGGCCTACTGGTTCCTCAACACCGACCAGTGGCGTTACGACACGTTCGCCGCGGACGTGCTGGCCTCGCCGCTCGGCGAGGGGCGTTTCAAGGGCATGACGGGTGCCGACTGCCTTGCCCTGTCGGCGCGTTCGGGCTGGATGCCGTCGTACCCGACCTTCGACCGCAACCCGCTGGACCTGGCGGACACCACGGACGATCCGGTCGCGAACGCGGTGGCCGAACTCCGGTCGGGTTCACTGAAGTTCGCCTGCGAGGACCCGGACGCCCCGGAGAACTGGCCCCGGGTGCTGACCCTTTGGCGTGCCAACCTGCTGGGCTCGTCGGCCAAGGGCGCCGAGTACTTCACCAGACACCTGCTCGGCACGCACTCGTCGCTGCGGGCCACCGAGGCGGGCCCCGAGGTCCGGCCACGGGACGTGACCTGGCACGAACAGGCCCCGGAGGGCAAGCTCGACCTGCTGCTGTCGCTGGACTTCCGGCAGACCTCCTCCACCCTGCTCTCGGACGTGGTCCTGCCCGCCGCGACCTGGTACGAGAAGCACGACCTGTCGACCACCGACATGCACCCCTATGTGCACTCCTTCACCCCGGCGGTGGACCCGCCCTGGCAGGCGCGCACCGACTTCGACACCTTCAAGGCGCTGGCCGAGCGGCTGAGCGAACTGGCCGTCGGCCATCTCGGGGTGCGCAAGGACCTGGTCGCCACCGCCCTCCAGCACGACACCCCGGGCGAGACCGCGCAGCCGGGCGGGGTGGTCCTGGACTGGCGGCGCGGGGACTGCGAACCCGTGCCGGGGCGGACCATGCCGAACCTGACGGTGGTGGAGCGGGACTACACGGCGATCGGCGCCAAGTTCGCCGCGCTCGGCCCGCTCGTGGAGAAGCTCGGGCTGCCCGCCAAGGGCATCACGCTCAGGCCCGACGAGGAGGTCCCCCACCTCGGGGAGCTGAACGGCGTGGTCCGGCGCGGCCCGGCCGCCGGACGCCCCGCGCTGGACACCGCGGTGAAGGCCGCCAACACCATCCTGGCCCTGTCCGGCACCACCAACGGGCGCCTCGCGACCCAGGGCTTCCACACCCTGGAGGAGCGCACCGGACAGGAGATGGCGCACCTGGCCGCCGAGCACGAGGGCAAGCGCGTCACCTACGCGGACACCCAGGCCGCGCCGGTCCCCGTCATCACCTCGCCGGAGTGGTCGGGCAGCGAGTCCGGAGGCCGCCGCTACACCGCGTTCACCCTGAACACCGAGCACCTCAAGCCCTGGCACACGCTCACCGGCCGCCAGCACTTCTTCCTCGACCACGACTGGATCCACGAACTCGGCGAGGCCCTCCCGGTCTACCGGCCGCCCCTGGACATGCACCGGCTGTTCGGGGAACCGCGGCTGGGCCCGGACGGCAACCGGGAAGTGACGGTCCGTTACCTGACCCCGCACAACAAGTGGTCCATCCACTCCGAGTACCAGGACAACCTGTTCATGCTGTCGCTCTCGCGCGGCGGCCAGAACATCTGGATGTCCCCGGTGGACGCCGAGGCGATCGGGGTGAAGGACAACGACTGGATCGAGGCCGTCAACCGCAACGGCGTGGTCGTCGCCCGCGCTGTCGTCTCCCACCGCATGCCGGCCGGCACGGTCTACATGCACCACGCGCAGGAGCGCACGGTCAACGTGCCGAAGACGCAGACCACCGGGAAGCGCGGCGGCATCCACAACTCGCTGACCCGGCTCATCCTCAAGCCGTCCCATCTCATCGGCGGCTACGCCCAGTTGTCGTGGGCCTTCAACTACCTGGGCCCGACCGGGAACCAGCGCGACGAGGTGACGGTCATCCGCCGCCGCGACCAGGAGGTCGAGTACTGATGCGGGTCATGGCGCAGATCGCGATGGTGATGAACCTCGACAAGTGCATCGGCTGTCACACCTGTTCGGTCACCTGCAAGCAGGCGTGGACGAACCGGGACGGCCTGGAGTACGTGTGGTTCAACAACGTGGAGACCCGGCCCGGGCAGGGCTACCCACGGCGTTACGAGGACCAGGAGAAGTGGCGCGGTGGCTGGGAGCTGAACCGGCGCGGCGCGCTGCGGCTGAAGGCGGGCGGCCGGTTCGAGAAGCTCGCCGGGATCTTCTCCAATCCCAAACTCCCGGAGATCAAGGACTATTACGAGCCCTGGACCTACGAGTACCGCAACCTCACCGACGCCCCGCTGGGCGACGACTTCCCGGTGGCCCGGCCCGTCTCGCAGATCAGCGGCAAGCCGATGAAGATCGAGTGGTCCTCGAACTGGGACGACAACCTGGCGGGCGCCCCGGAACACGGCGACCTGGACCCGATGGTCCAGCGGGTGCGCGAGGAGGCGGCGGAGAAGGTGCGGTTCGCCTTCGAGCAGACCTTCATGTTCTATCTGCCGCGCATCTGCGAGCACTGTCTGAACCCCTCGTGCGTGGCCTCGTGCCCGTCCGGCGCGATGTACAAGCGATCCGAGGACGGCATCGTGCTGGTGGACCAGGACCGGTGCCGGGGCTGGCGCATGTGCGTGACCGGATGCCCGTACAAGAAGGTGTACTTCAACCACCGCACCGGCAAGGCGGAGAAGTGCACGCTCTGTTATCCGCGGGTGGAGGTGGGGCTGCCGACCGTCTGCTCGGAGACCTGCGTCGGGCGGCTGCGCTATCTCGGGGTGATCCTCTACGACGCCGACAAGGTGACGGAGGCCGCGTCCACGGCGAGCGAACAGGACCTGTACGAGGCTCAGTTGGGCGTGTTCCTCGACCCGGAGGACCCGGAGGTGCGGCGGGCCGCCGAGCTGGCCGGGATCCCCTACGACTGGGTGGAGGCGGCCCGCCGGTCCCCGGTGCACGCGCTGATCAGCCGGTACCGGGTGGCGCTGCCGCTGCACCCGGAGTACCGGACGATGCCGATGGTCTGGTACATCCCCCCGCTCTCCCCCGTCGTCGACGCCCTCACCGAGACCGGGCACGACGGCGAGGACCTGGACAACCTCTTCGGCGCGATCGACACACTGCGCATCCCGCTGGAGTACCTGGCGGAGCTGTTCACCGCGGGGGACGTGGGGCCGGTCCGCGCCTCGCTGGGCCGGCTCGCCGCGATGCGCTCGCACATGCGGGCCATCAACCTCGGCGACGAGCCCGACGCGTCGGTGGCCGCGTCCGTGGGGATGGCGCCCGAGGAGATCGAGGAGATGTACCGGCTGCTGGCGATCGCCAAGTACGAGGACCGGTACGTCATTCCGACGGCCGCCGTCGGCGACGCCCGGCGCCTGGAGGAGTCCGCGCTGCCCGACGGGTGCAGCCTCGATTACGAGGGCGGCCCCGGCATGGGCGCCGACGGCCCGTTCGGCCAGGACTCGGGCCGTACCCAGCTGCCGCTGGTGTCGGTGGAGAACTTCCACACGCTGCGCGACCGGCAGACGAGCGACAAGGAGGACACGTGACCCGGCACGCCGTGCTGTACCAGGCCGCCGCGCGCGCTCTCGCCTACCCCGACGACGCGTTCCACGCCGGCCTCCCGCTGCTGCGCGAAGCCGCCCCGGAACTCGGGGAGTTCCTCGCGTACGCGGCGGCCGAGCCGCCGCGCGAGCTGGCCGCGCACTACGTCCGGGTCTTCGACTTCAAGAACCGGCACAGCCTGTACCTGAGCTGGTGGCGGGACGGCGACACCCGGCGGCGCGGAATGTCCCTGGTGCGCTTCAAGGAGGTGTACCGCGAGCACGGCATGGAGTTCACCGGCGAGGAACTGCCGGACTTCCTGCCCGTGGTGCTGGAGTTCTCGGCACAGGCCGGCCCCCGGCTCCTCCAGGAGTACCGCAGCGGCCTGGAGCTGCTGCGGATGGCGCTCACCGACTTCGGCACCCCGTACGCGTCCGTGCTCGACGCGGTCTGCTCGGCGCTGCCCGGACCGTCCCCGAAGGACCGCGCCGAGGCTCTGGCGCTGGCCCGCTCGGGTCCGCCGCGCGAGGACGTCGGCCTCGAACCCTTCAGCGCCGTCCCGCGCGACGCCCTGTCCCCGACGCTCGCCCCCACCACCGGAGACCGATCATGACGACGCTGCTGTGGGGCGCGCTGCCCTATGTCGCCTTCGCCCTGCTGGTGGCGGGGCTCGTCTGGCGCCACCGCTACGACCGGTTCGGCTGGACCACCCGCTCCTCCCAGATCTACGAGTCGAAGCTGCTGAACATCGCCTCGCCGGTCTTCCACTACGGCATCCTGTTCGTGCTGGCCGGGCATCTGGTCGGCCTGTTCGTCCCCGAGTCCTGGACGCGGGCGGTGGGCGTCAGCGAGCACACCTACCACCTGTTCTCGCTGTACGGCGGGACGGCGGCCGGGGTCCTCACGGTGGCCGGCATCCTGACGCTGGTCTACCGGCGGCGGACCAACTCCCCGGTGTTCCGCGCGACCACCGCCAACGACAAGGTGATGTACGTCTTCCTGCTCGCGGCGATCGTGCTGGGCATGGTCGCCAAGCTCGGCCACGCCTCCGGCGACGGCTACAACTACCGCGACACCATCGGCCCCTGGGCGCGCAGCCTGTTCACGCTCCAGCCGAAGACGGAGCTGATGGAGGGGGCGCCCCTGCTGTACCGGATCCACGCGGTGGTCGGCATGGTCCTGATCGCCCTGGTGCCGTACACCCGCCTCGTCCATATGTTCAGCGCGCCGGTGCAGTACCTGGTCCGGCCGTACGTGGTGTACCGCAGCCGCGACCCGAAACAGCTCGGACCGCGGGCGGCCCGGCGCGGCTGGGAGAAGACGGACGTCTAAGTCCTGTCGTCCGGATCACGCGGCGCGCCGTCCTCGGCCCCCCGGCCCCGCGTCCGGGCCCGCTCCCGCTCCTGGTCCTGGTCCTGGTCCCGCTCCTGGTCCCGGTCGTCCTCCACGATCTCGGCGTCCACCACGCCCTCCTCCTCGTCGGCGGCCCGCCCGGGGTGCGGTTCGTCGGCCGGGGGCGCGGGCTGCTCGGCGCGCGCGTACATGGCCTGGCCCATCCGCTGGCTGACGGCGGCCAGTTTCTCGATCGCGGTGCGCAGCGCGGCGGTGTCGGTGGAGGAGTCGTCGAGGAGCTGCTTGAGGTCGGTGGCCGCGGCGGCGACCTCCGTCTTCGCTTCGTCCGGGACGCGTTCCTCGTTGTCGCGGACGAACCGCTCGGTCTGGTAGACGAGTTGCTCCCCGTGGTTGCGGGTCTCGGCGGCCTCGCGGCGGCCCCGGTCCTCCTCCGCGTACTGCTCGGCCTCGCGCATCATGCGGTCGATGTCGGACTTGGGCAGCGCCGAACCGCCGGTCACGGTCATCTTCTGCTCCCGCCCGGTGGCCAGGTCCTTGGCGGAGACGTGCATGATCCCGTTGGCGTCGATGTCGAAGGCGACCTCGATCTGCGGGACCCCGCGCGGGGCGGGCGGCAGCCCGGTGAGGTCGAAGACGCCGAGCTTCTTGTTGTACGCGGCGATCTCCCGCTCGCCCTGGTAGACCTGGATGCCGACGGAGGGCTGGCTGTCGGCGGCGGTGGTGAAGATCTCCGAACGGCGGGTGGGGATCGTGGTGTTGCGCTCGATGAGCGTGGTCATGATGCCGCCCTTGGTCTCGATGCCGAGGGACAGCGGGGTGACGTCGAGGAGCAGGACGTCCTTCACGTCGCCGCGGATCACCCCGGCCTGGAGGCCCGCGCCGACGGCGACGACCTCGTCCGGGTTGACGCCCTTGTGCGGTTCCCTGCCGGTGAGTTCCTTCACCAGGTCGGTGACGGCGGGCATCCGGGTGGAGCCGCCGACCAGGATGACGTGGTCGACCGCCGAGAGCTGCACGCCCGCGTCCTTGACGGCCTGGTGGAAGGGCGCCCGGCAGCGGGCCAGCAGGTCGGCGGTCAGCTCCTGGAACTGGGCCCGGGTCAGCTTCTCGTCCAGGTGCAGCGGGCCGTCGGCGGTCGCGGTGATGTAGGGCAGGTTGACCGTGGTCTCGGTGGACGAGGACAGCTCGATCTTGGCCTTCTCGGCGCCCTCGCGGAGCCGTTGCAGCGCCATCTTGTCGTGGCCGAGGTCGATTCCGTGGGCGGCCTTGAAGCGCTGGGCCAGGTGCTCGACCACCCGCTGGTCCCAGTCGTCGCCGCCGAGCCGGGTGTCGCCGTTGGTCGCCTTGACCTCGATGACGCCGTCCCCGATCTCCAGCAGCGACACGTCGAAGGTGCCGCCGCCCAGGTCGAAGACGAGGACGGTCTGCTCCTCGCCCCGGTCGAGCCCGTAGGCCAGGGCGGCGGCCGTCGGCTCGTTGACGATCCGCAGCACCTTCAGGCCGGCGATCTCGCCCGCCTCCTTGGTGGCCTGGCGCTGTGCGTCGTCGAAGTAGGCGGGCACCGTGATCACGGCGTCCGTGACGTCCTCGCCGAGATAGGCCTCGGCGTCCCGCTTCAGCTTCTGCAGCACCCGGGCGGAGAGTTCCTGCGCGCGGTACCGGGTCCCGTCGACGGTGCCCGACTCGGGGAACCGCCAGTCGGGGTCGCCCATGTACCGCTTGACGGACCGCGCGGTGCGCTCCACGTTCGTCACGGCCTGCCGTTTGGCGACCTCGCCGACCAGCACCTCACCGTTCTTGGCGAAGGCGACCACCGAGGGGGTGGTGCGCGCGCCCTCCGCGTTGGCGACGACGGAGGCCTCACCGCCCTCCAGGACGGCCACCACCGAGTTCGTCGTACCGAGATCGATCCCGACCGCACGTGTCATGTCCGTCCCCTCCCGCAAGGGTTCTGCCGCCCTCCAGCACAAGTCGCGGGTACCGGCTTGTCAATGGCGCGTGGCGGCCGGAGGGGAGCGGACACGACGGTGCCGCGCCCCGCGGGCGGGACGCGGCACCGGTGCGCCGGTGTCAGGCGAGCTTCGCCGACAGGGTGATCGACGTGCCGGTCAGGGCCTGGCTGACCGGGCAGTTCTTCTTGGCGTCCTCGGCGGCGGCGACGAAGGCGTCGTTGTCGATGCCGGGCACCGTGCCCTCGACGGTGAGCTGGATGCCGGTGATGCCCTCGCCGGGCTGGAAGGTGACCTCGGCGCTGGTGACGAGCTTGGTGGGCGGGGTGCCGGCGCCCGCGAGGGCGTGCGACAGCGCCATGGAGAAGCAGCTCGAGTGGGCGGCCGCGATCAGTTCCTCGGGGCTGGTCTTGCCGTTGGCGTCCTCCGAGCGCGACGCCCAGGTCACCGGCTGCTGGCCGATGCCGGAGGAGTCGAAGGTGACGACGCCGTTGCCCTGGAGCAGGTTGCCTTCCCAGTCGGTGTGTGCGGTGCGCGTGGTAGCCACGGTGATTCCTTTCGCGTGTGGTCCCGTTGCCGGGGTCCGTGTTCCCCATCCGATCACACCCGGGCCCGGCTCACCCCACGGACGGGGGTGCGACCTGCCGGGCGGGGTGCGGGATTTCACCGGCAGGGGGGCGCGGAGGGGGTCGGGGCGGGCGCGGCGGGCGGTTTCCGGGACGGGGTCAGGCCGCCTGCTCGTCCGCGTGTGCGTCCAGGGGGACTTGGGGACCTTCGCATTCGCGCAGCCACCCGCGCAGTACGTGGTGCACCTGTTCCGCGCCGACCAGCTCGGCGTCCTCGCCGACCGGCGCGGACAGGGTCACCGGGGAGAGCAGGAAGGGCCGGGACTGGGCGCCGCCGAGGCCGCCGTGCGAGCCGATCTGCTCCTCGAAGGCGAGGACTTCGCCCTCGACGGGGTCGTACCAGGAGTTGACCATGATGTCGGCGGTGTGCGGGAAGAAGTGGGTGCGCCGGACGGCGTCGGCGGCGCCGGGGCCGAAGTCGGCCAGCGGGCCCGGGTGTTCGTCGTCGAGCAGGTCGACCGGCACCTCGGCGCCGTGCGCCCCGAGGACCACCCCGCCGTGTTCCTCGCTGCGCACCAGCAGGAACCCGATGCCGGGATGGTTGGCGAGGGTGGACAGCAGGGCCGGATGACGGCGGTCGATCTCCTCGCGGGTCATCCGGTGCGGCACGTCCGGGAAGGAGACCAGGCCGAGGTTGCCCGAGGCGAGCACCACCGGTTCCGAGCGGCGCCCGGTCGGCCGCCGGCGTTCCTCGCGTTCCGCCCGTTCCTCGCGCTCCTCCACGGGCCGGCGCAGCGCGGCGCGTACGGCGGTCCGGGCCTCCGCGCCGCTGTGGGTGCGCCGCGCCTTGCGGGGCACGGGCAGGCCGCAGCCGGCCCGGACCAGGTTGCCGAGGGTGAGGCCGTAGCGGGTCAGGAAGGTCTCGCCGGGGCTTTGGCCGTGGTCGGAGAGCACGACGATCCGGTAGGGCCGGGGGGCGTGCTCGGCGACCTTCTCGATCAGCGCGAGGGACCGGTCGAGCCGCTCCAGAATCTTCTCGGTGTCCCGGCCGCGCGGCCCCGAGTGGTGCGCGACCTCGTCGTACGCCACCAGGTCCGCGTAGACCGCGTTGCGCCCGGCGAGCATGTCGCCGATCACCGCGGCGACGACGACGTCCCGCTCCACGACGGTCGCGAACGCGCGGATGACCGGGTACAGGCCGCCGCGTTTGACGCGCGGCCTGCGCTGCCGGAGCCGGGCGGTGAGGGACTGGCCGATCTCCCGGGCGACCTCGGCGACGAACGACAGGGCGGTGCGGACGGCGTTGGCGGGGTCGGAGAAGTACGCGAAGTAGCCGGCGCGCGAGCGGTTGCCGGGGCCCCGGCGGGCGGCGACGGACAGCACGAGGGCGAGTTCGTCGGCGCCGCCGCTGAAGAGGTTGCCGCGGCTCGCGCCGTCGAGGGTGAGCAGGCCCGCGTCCCCGGTGCGCTCGACGGCCCGGCGCTGGAGTTCGGCGGCGCTGGTCGGCCGGTTGCAGACCATCACCTCGCCGCTCTCCTTCTCGTACCAGCGGAAGGCGGGCACGTCGTGGTTGCTGCCGTGCAGGATGCCGAGCTGGCTGGCGCCGGTCTGGCTGGACCAGTCGGTGCGCCAGGCGACGAGCCGGTGGGTGGGGCGCGGTCCGCCGAGCCAGCGGGCCGCGGTCGGCATCAGCCCCTTGTCCACCGCCTCCCGCAGTACGTCGTATCCCACGCCGTCGAGCTGGAGGAAGACCGCTCCGGGCGTCGAGGGGCCGGCTCTCCCGGCCGCGCGTCTGCGACGGCGGTCGGCGAGCCGGTAGAGCCGCCGCCGGTAGGCGTCGTCGTCACGGACGGCGAGGGCACCGCCGGTGGCGGAGGCGACGGCGGACATCACGGCGGCCACCACCACGGCGGTCTCCGGGGCCGCCTCGCCCCGCCCGGAGGGGTTGACCCACAGGGCTATCAGCAGCAGCGAGCCGTTCAGGAAGAAGACGAGCAGGCCGAGCACCAGGGCGGGGACGAGCAGCAGCGCCCGCACCAGCAGGGGCCACACCAGTGAGGAGAGCAGACCGAAGACGCCCGCGCCGGCCGCCGCGGTGACCGCGATCCGGGTGGCGCTGTCGCCGCTGTCCGACTGGAGCTGGAAGTCGGGCAGCGCCCCGGCGAGGACCAGCATCGTGACCGTGGACACGGCCCACACGGCGATGCTCCGTCCCACCCCGCTGGCGACGCGCCGCCACCGTCCTGCGTCCACGTCCTGTCCACCTCACGTCCGGGCCCGCCCGGTCCGCGCGGCCTGCTCCCCACCCTGTCACAACGCCCGGACCACCCCGGAAGTCCCCGGTGTCTGAGCCCCCGGAACCCGGCGCGGGTGTACGGGACCCGGGTCAGCGCCCGTCGTAGCCGGCGGTCGGCATCGACAGGCGGCGGTGCACCCGCGCCTTCATCTGCGCGTCGTAGCGGGGTTCCGCGCTGCCCACGGTCTCGACGCGCACCCCGCGCCGCACGCACTCGGCGGTGAACTCGTCCACCGAGGCGAGGGCCCGCTCCAGGACCCGGTGGCTGGGGGCGACGAACAGGTCGACGAGTCCGGCCTCGACATCGGCCCACAGGGTGCGGTGGTCCGGGCGCAGGGCGCGGACGAGGAGTTCCCGGGTGACGACATAGCCGTGCTCGGCGGCCCAGCGGGCACACATCGCGTGCTGGCTGCGGGAGTCTACGAGGAAGGGGTCCGCGTCGAGTTCTTCGAGGGGGGTCAGGCTGGCGATCGCCGTGACCCGCAGCGCCGCCGGTCCCGGCGCGGGTCCGGCCGGTCCGTGCGGGCGCTCCGGTCCGGGCCGGCGCTCCGGGGCGTGCGTGCCGGAGGCACCGCGCGCGTCTCCCATGGTGTCCCCCTCACCTCCGGGTTTCGCCGCCGACCCTACTCCTGCCCGTAGGCTCGGGGGGAGTCGCGCGAAGGAGGCAAAGAGGTGCCGGTGGAGATCACCTGGTGGGGGCATGCCACATGCACGCTGGAGGACTCCGGCACACGCGTGCTCACCGATCCGCTCTTCGCGCGCCGGCTCGCGCATCTGCGCCGCCGGCGCGGGGCGCCGCCCCCGCCGCGGGCCGCCGTCGCCGACGTGGTGCTCGTCTCCCACCTGCACGCCGACCATCTGCACCTGCCGTCGCTTGCCCGGCTCGCCCCGGGCACCCGGGTGCTGGTCCCGAGGGGCGCCCCGCGGGCGGTGCCCGGACTGCGCCGGCTGGACCATCTGCGGCTCACCGAGGTCGCGCCCGGCGACACCACCCGGGCCGGCGACCTGGTCGTACGGACCGTGCCGGCGCGGCACGACGGGCGGCGGCTGCCGTTCGGGCCGCATCGCTCCCCCGCCGTCGGGTATGTGATCGAGGGCGACGCGCGGACGTACTTCGCCGGGGACACGGGGCTGTTCCCGGAGATGGCCGAGGAGGTGGGGGAGGTCGACGTGGCACTGCTGCCGGTGGGCGGCTGGGGTCCTCATCTCGGTGCGGGCCACCTGGACGCCGGGCGGGCCGCCGAGGCACTCGCCGCACTGCGTCCGCGCAGCGCCGTGCCGGTGCACTACGGCACGTTCTGGCCCATCGGGATGGACGCCGTGCGCCCCCACGAATTCCACGCGCCGGGTGAGGAGTTCGTGCGCCTGGCCGCCGAGCGCGCGCCCGGCGTGGCGGTGCACCGGCTGGACCACGGCGAGCGGGTGCGCCCGGAGGTCGCCCGGTGAGTCCCTGGTCCGCCGCGGGAGCCGTGTCGGCTCCCTCCCTTCTGCTGTCCGCCAAGACCGCCGCGCCCGTGGCCCTGCTGTCCGCCGCCGCGCAGGGGTCGCAGGAGTCGGCGCGGCAGGCGATCGGCTATCCGACCCTGTTCCTGCTCGTGCTGATCGGCGCGCTGGTGCCGGTGGTGCCGACGGGCGCGCTGGTGAGTTCGGCGGCGGTGGTGGCCTTCCACCAGACGGCGCCCTTCGCGCTGCTGGCGGTGTTCCTGGTGGCGTCGGTCGCCGCGTTCCTCGGGGACATCGCGCTCTACTGGCTCGGCCGGCGCGGCATGGGCTCGAAGAACGGGTCGCGCTGGCTGGCGGCGATCCGGCAGCGGGCTCCGGAGGACCGGCTCACCCAGGCCCAGGAGAAGCTGCACGACCATGGCATAGCCGTGCTCGTACTGTCCCGTCTGGTGCCGGCCGGCCGTATCCCGGTGATGCTGGCCTGCCTGATGGCGAGGATGCCGCTGCGCACCTTCGCCCGCGGCGACATCCCGGCCTGCCTCGCCTGGGCGGCCACCTACCAGGTCATCGGCATCCTCGGCGGCTCGCTGTTCGCCGAGCCCTGGGAGGGCGTGGTCGCGGCGGTGGCACTGACCCTGACGATCAGCGCGGCGCCGGGCCTGTGGCGCAGGATCCGCAGGACGGCAACACCGTAGGACGTATGCCCTGCGAAGGGAGGTCGCCAACGGTCGGTTGTTGGCCGTCGGTTGTTAGCCGTCGGTTGTTGGCGGCCGGTCCCGGCGGTCGGTTCTCGGCGTCTTTCGCCGGGCCTTCGGTCCCCTCAGTCCAGTACGCGGGAGCCGCCGACGGGCAGGTCCCAGAGGTCGGCGCGGCTGAGGCCGGCCCGGTCCCAGGCGGCCCGCACCCGGCGCAGCGGTTCCAGCACCGGCTCGGCGGAGAGCACGAACGTGCCCCAGTGCATCGGAGCCATCCGCCGGGCCCCGAGGTCGACGGCCGCCCGCACCGCCTCCTCCGGGTCGCAGTGCACGTCGCGCAGCCACCAGCGCGGGTCGTACGCGCCGATCGGCAGCAGCGCCAGGTCGATGCCCGGGTGGCGCCGGCCGATGCGGGCGAACCAGTGCCCGTACCCGGTGTCGCCCGCGAAGTAGACCCGCCGTCCCTCGGGCGAGGTGAGGACCCAGCCGCCCCACAGGGTGCGGCAGGTATCGGTGAGGCCGCGCTTGGACCAGTGGTGGGCCGGCACGAAGTCGAAGCGGACGCCACGCAGTTCGGCCGCCTCCCACCAGTCCAGCTCGGTGACCCGCGTGAACCGGCGGCGCCTGAACCAGCGTCCGAGTCCGGCCGGGACGAACACCGGTGTGTCGCGCGGGAGCCGGCGCAGGGTCGGGGCGTCCAGGTGGTCGTAGTGGTTGTGGCTGATGACGACCGCGTCGACGCGGGGCAGGGCGCTCCAGGCCACGCCCACGGGGGTGATCCGGGCCGGGGTCCCGAGGATCCTGCGGGACCAGACCGGGTCGGTGAGCACCGTGAGCCCGCCGATCCGGACCACCCAACTCGCGTGCCCCGCCCAGGAGACGGCGACCGTACGGGTGTCCACGGCGGGCGGCGGGCCCGGCTCGAACGGCACCAGCGGGATGTCGGCGAGCCCTTCGGCGCCGGGCCGCAGCGCACCCTCGCGGGCGAACCGGGCGAAGGCCCGCAGCCCCGGTAGCGGGGCGGTCAGCCGGTCCGCGAACGAGCGCGGCCAGACCCGGAGTTCACCCAGGGGGCGGGGCTCGGCGAGGGGCGGGGCGACGAGGGCCGACTGCTCCGCCGGGGAGGACGGCGGGGGCGGGGAGGAGGGCGAAGCGGGCGGGGGCGCCAGGCCGTCCGCGCCCTGGGCGATGGCGCGGCCCGAACTCCCGGCACTCGCCGCGCCCGTGATGCTCCCCGCACCCGTGTGGCCCGGTGCACCCTGGATACGCGTTGCGCCCGCGGCACTCGCGGCGCCCGCGGGACTCGTGGCCGCCGCCGCACTCGTGGTCGCCGCCGCACTCGTGGTCCCCGCCGCACTCGCGGCACCCGCCGGACTCGTGGTCGCCGCCGCACTCGCGGCGCCGGCCGTGCTCGTGGCGCCGGCGGTGCTCGTGGTCGACTCGGACTGCTGCGTCATCGAGAGGCTCCCATCACCGAGCGTCGTCGCGGAGATCGTCGAAGGCCGACCCCAACCGGGTCAACGCGCCGCGCACATGCGGCAGTTCCAGCGGCTCGGGGGACGTAAGGGACTCCGTCCGTTCCTCGTCCGTGCCGCCGAGCAGGGGGCCGGTGTCCAGCCGGACCCGGAGTGCGGCGAGGTCGTCGCCGAAGCGGTGTCCGCCCGGCGCGGGCATGCCGAGCCGGGCGCCGAGGAAGTCCTCCAGGTCCTGCGCGTCACCGACGCCGTGCGCGGCGAGCGTCGAGCGGAGCGGGCCGAGATCGACGTACAGGTGCCGGCCGGCCTGCGGGGGACGCGCGACCGCACCGGCCGCCGTCACCACCTGGTGGGCGGCGCCGGCCACGCGCGCGTGCAGGCCGGCGGCCGCGGTGAGCCGTTCGGTGACCGCGGCGGGCTCTTCGAGCGCGTGGGCGGCAGCGGCGGCGACGGGTTCGGCGACGCGCGCGCCGACCGCGGTGAGCACGTCGAGGACGCGGGACCTCAGGTCGGCGCCCGCCTCGCCGGCGGGGAAGCGGGCGACGGCGGCCGGCCAGCCCTGGGGCAGGAAGGCGCCGGCGAGGTCCGTGAGCACGGTGACGTCGTCGGGGCGCATCTCGGCGGGACTGAGGAGGACGGTGCCGTGCGGGCGGTGCAGGGTGTCGCGCCAGGTCTCGTCGCTGACGATGTGCAGCCCTTCGCCGGCCGCGGCCTCCACCGCCTCGTGCACCAGCTCGGGCGGCGCGACGGTGGCGGTCGGGTCGTCGGCGACGGACAGCACGAGCAGACGGGGGTCCCCGCCCTCGGCCCGGACCCGGCGAAGGGTCTCCAGGAGGGCGTACGGATCGGGGACGCCGCCGCACTCGGCGGGCGTCGCCACGTGGAAGACCGACCGGCCGAGCAGCCGGGCCTGGGGTGCCCACCAGGCGGCGCACGGCCGGGGCGCGAGGACGTCACCGCCGAGGGCGCCGGTCAGGGCGAGCAGCAGGGCGGGGGCACCGGGGGCGAGCGCCACGCGGTCGGCGGCGGTGGGCAGTCCGCGGCGGGTCCAGTAGCCCCGGGCGGCGTCGAGGAGCGCGGGGCCGCCGCCGAACAGGGCGGCGTCGGCGCGGTCCGCCGCGGCGGCCAGCTCCGCGCGGAGTTCCGGCAGCACGGGCAGGCCCTGGTCGGGGAGCGGCGGACCATAACGGACCGGTCCTCGGCCTTCCGGGTCCGTCCGCCGCATGTATGCCTCCGCGCCCATGGGTGGTGCTCCGTGTGTCTTGCAGGTGCCTTGCAGGTGCCGTGCGTGCGCCTTGCATGTGCCGTGCGTGCGCCGTGCGGGCCGGTCCGTACTCCGAGTGGTCCGCGTACTCCGCGAACTGCGCGTGCGGTGCGCGCTCTGCGCGCGGTGCGTCCAATACGTGCCCTCCGTGTCCGTGGGTCCCGCGTGCTTTCTGTGCCCGGTGGGTCCCGCCCTATTCCACGGGCGTTCCAGGGCATCCCCTGGGCTTCCGTGAACCGCGTTGTCCACGGCCCGTGCGTTCCTACGTTCCCGGTGCCCGCGTCCCGGCTAGGTGCGGCGGTTGCGCAGCCGGTGGACGGTCGCGCACACGGCACCGGCGACCAGCAGACCGCCGGCGACCAGGGCGGGCACCGAGTCGGTGAAGGCGCCCCCGCCACCGGCGTGCACACCCTGCTGCACGCCGGGCGGACGCTCCCCCGCGCCGGTGTTCGTCCCCGCGCTGTCACCGGGGTCGTGCGCCGCCGGGGCACCCCGCGCGACGGAGTACGAGGCGGTCCACTGCTTCCCGTGACCGCCCTTGGGCGCGGGGCAGACCCCGTCGACGCCCCACTGGCCCCGGTCGCCGCCCGCTTCGGGAGCCACCGGCGCGGCCGGCACCGTGTCGGGGCCCACCGGATCGGGCACCGCGTCCGGCACCGAGTCGGGCACCCCCTCGGGAGCCGCCGGTTCGGGGACGGTGTCGGGGCCCAGCGCGTCCGGGCCCACGTCGTCGGGGGTCACCGGGTCGTCGTAACCGGCGCCGGGCGCTTCGGTGTCGGTCGCCACCGCCGGCGGGGCGACCACGTCGGGCGCGAGGGTGTCCGAGCCCGTGGAGTCGCGGCCCGCGGGCGGCGCGTCGCCGTTCTCCGCGTCGGTCGTCCCGGTCACGACGGAGACCGCCCGGCCGAGGACGCCGGGCTCCTCGTAACCGGGATCGTGACCGGTGCCGGGGTCGTAGCCCGTCCCGGGGTGCTCGTACGTCGTGCCGGGGTGGTCGTAGGCCGTCCCGGGGTCGGCCGGGTCACTGCCCTGCCCGGAGCCGGTCCCGGGGCCGGACGCGGTACCCGGATCGGCCCCGCTCCCCTCGTCGGGGGCGGACGCGGCCGGGCCGCCGGCCCCCTCGGCTCCGCCGGACGCGATCAGGGCCGTACCGCGATAGGCGGCGGCACCCGCGGGGCGGCCCGCCTCGCCCTCGACGCGGTGCAGTTGCACCTTGCCCTCCCGGAACCCCCGCGAACTGGCGTCGATGGCCTCGGGCGGAGCGTCGCCGACCCCGTCGCAGGTGACCGTGATGGTGATGCTGCCACCGGGTTCGACGGAGCCCGGGCTGACCTCCGCGGCCGGATCCGCGGCCGCGGCCGACGCGGTGACGCCCAGGGCGGCGCCGGCGAGGGCGGTGGCGTACAGGGCACGGGCGGTACGGCGCATGAGCGGGGCTCCTTCGGCGGGACTGCGGTCCGAGAGCCACGGCCGTCGTGTCCCTCGGCCCCATCAGAGCCCGCCCCGCCCCGACGCGCGATCGGCCGGGCACCATTCGCGGGAATACGGGGGCCCGAGCGGGTGACGTCGCGTGTCCGAGGTGCCCGCCGACCGCGCCGGGGCCCGGTGTCCCCCGGTGTTCTGATGGCAGGCCCCGTCGTGGGGGCTCCCGAGGCGAGGCGGTCCGCGGCGCGCGGAAGCCCGCCGGGTGCCCCTCGGTCCGGTGCGGAGGGGCACCCGGCGGGCTCGATGTCGCCGGGGCGAGGCCTGCCGGGTCTCAGGACCGGGGTCAGGCGGCGTCGCGCATGACCTGGTCGCGCAGACGGGAGCAGCAGCGGGTGATGAGCCGGGAGACGTGCATCTGGGAGATGCCCAGCTCGTCCGCGATGCGGCTCTGCGTCATGTCGTTGAAGAACCGCATGTAGAGGATGGCGCGCTCCCGCTCGGGCAGCGCCTGGAGCCGGGGCTTGACGGCCTCGCGGTCGATGACCGTGTCGAGCGCCGGGTCGGCGGAGCCGAGGGCGTCGCTGAGCGAGTAGCCGTCGTCGCTGCCGGGCAGCTCGGCGTCCAGCGAGAGCGCGGTGAAGCTCTCCAGCGCCTCCAGGCCGGTCAGCACGTCCTCCTCGCTCAGCCGGGCGCGCTCGGCGATCTCGGCGACGGTGGGGCGGCGGCCCGAGATGGTCTGGGACAGGTCCTGGCTGGCGAACCGGACCCGGTTGCGCAGGTCCTGCACGCGGCGCGGCACGTGCAGCGTCCACATGTGGTCGCGGAAGTGACGCTTGATCTCGCCGGTGATCGTCGGCACGGCGTAGCTCTCGAAGGCGTTGCCGAGGTCGGGGTCGTAGCGGTCGACGGCCTTGACGAGGCCGAGCGCCGCAACCTGGCGCAGGTCGTCCGAACTCTCGCCCCGGTTGCGGAACCGGCCCGCGAGCCGGTCGGCCATCGGCAGCCAGGCCTCGACGATCTCGTCGCGGAGGGCGTCACGCTGCGGGCCCGGAGGGAGAGCGGCGAGTTCGCGGAACGCATCCGAGGTGTCGGGGGCGTCGTCGTGCGGATGGTGCGTCGCGCTCGCTTGAGTTCGCATGATGCGTCGCAACTCCTTGATGGTGCCTGTGTATAGGACAGTCATCGTGGGAGCGCACCCGTGATCCCGGACGGATACACCCGTGGCGCGGAGCGCCGCTCCCACGGACGTGCCTCCTGTCCGAAGCACTGCATCTGCGTCTGCCCCGGCCCATGCGGAGCAAACACCCTCTTATTGTCCCGGATTACGGCCTCTTCGTCTCCCCGGGGCGTCGGTGGACCGGGGACCGTCTCGACGTGTCGCGCGCGGGACGTCGGGTACGCGCTCCTCACCTCGAACCTCTGGAGGGAATTTCATGCAGCGAGGCAGTGACCGGTTGAGCGTCCACCGGGACGAGGAGATGAAGCACGAACTGCGCGACTTCCTCAGGTCAGGGCATCCCACCCGGACCGAGGAGTGGCACGACCCGGAGCCGGCCGCCGACGACGACCCGGCGATCGCGGGAGGACCGGTGGTGCCGAACACGGCACCGGAATCGCTGGAGACGCTGCGCCTCGAACTGGCGCGGTTCCTCGGCCGTACCTCGTTCCCGGCGACCCCGCGCGCGCTGATCGGCGTCCTGCGCGAGAAGAACGCCCCCGACACTCTGGCCGGCTCGCTGGAACGGCTCCCGGACGAGGAGCGCTACGCCAACGCGCACGAGCTGGCGCGGGCGGTCGTCGGCGCGGGTGGTCGCTGACGCGCCGGTGACCGGGGCGGTGGGCCTTCGGGCCTACCGCTCGCGGGCGCCCTCGCGGGTGCGGCCCGCCGAGACGGGGCGGCGCGGATGGCGGCGCAGGTACTCGCCCTCCAACTGGGCCATGCGCTCGTTGTGGGTGCGCAGCGCGTCGTTCGAACCGTGCAGCAGCGTGTCGTGGCGGGTGCGGTGGATGGCCTCCAGCTCTTTCATGAGCTGCTGGTCGTCCAGCCGGCCCGGGTCGACTCCGGTCATGGTGCTACCCCGCTCGTCGTGGCCGTCGGCGCGGTCCGGGTGGCCCGCCCGGCGGACGTCGCCCGCAGGCGGCCGGGAGGGAGCCGTGGATACGTGGCCTCCACCCACCACTGTACGAACATCGGCCACTCCGGGCCTCCGGGGCACTGCCGCCCGCCCGGTTCTAGCGGTCCCGCTCCACCCTCCGCTCGTCCCACACCGGCTCCCGCGTCTCGCGGACCCGTCCGTCGGAGCCGAAGACCAGATAGCGGTCGAAGGAGCGGGCGAACCAGCGGTCGTGGGTGACGGACAGCACCGTCCCCTCGTACGCCTCCAGGCCTTCCTGGAGCGCCTCGGCGGATTCCAGGTCGAGGTTGTCGGTCGGCTCGTCCAGGAGCAGGGCCGTCGAGCCCGCCAGTTCCAGGAGCAGGATCTGGAACCGGGCCTGCTGGCCGCCGGACAGCTTGTCGAAGCGCTGCTCGGCCTGGCCCGTCAGCTCGTAGCGGCGCAGCCGTGACATGGCGGCGCCCCGGTCCTGGGAGTGCTCGGACCACAGGATGTCGAGCAGGGTGCGGCCCTCCAGTTCCGGATGGGCGTGCGTCTGCGCGAAGTGGCCGGCCACCACCCGGGCGCCGAGCTTCCACTCGCCGGTGTGCGCGACGTCGCCGCCCGCGAGGAGCCGCAGGAAGTGCGACTTGCCCGAGCCGTTGGAGCCGAGGACGGCGACCCGCTCCCCGTAGAAGATCTCCAGGTCGAAGGGTTTCATCAGGCCGGTCAGCTCAAGTCCCTTGCAGGTCACGGCCCGTACGCCGGTGCGTCCGCCGTGCAGGCGCATGGTGATGTCCTGCTCGCGGGGCGGCTCCGGCGGCGGTCCGGCCTCCTCGAACTTGCGCAGCCGGGTCTGCGCCGCCGCGTAGCGGGACGCCAGCTCATGGCTGATGGAGGCGGCCTGACGGAGGCTCAGCACCAGCTTCTTGAGCTGGGCGTGCTTCTCGTCCCAGCGCCTGCGCAGTTCCTCGAAGCGCGCGAACCGTTCCCGCCTGGCCTCGTGGTACGTCGCGAACCCGCCGCCGTGCACCCAGGTGTCGGCGCCGGCCGGGCTGGGCTCGACGCTGACGATCTTCTGGGCGGAGCGGGCCAGGAGTTCACGGTCGTGGGAGACGAACAGGACGGTCTTGCGGGTCTCCGCGAGCCGTTCCTCCAGCCAGCGCTTGCCGGGCACGTCCAGGTAGTTGTCCGGTTCGTCCAGCAGCAGCACCTCGTCGGTGCCGCGCAGCAGCGCCTCAAGGACCAGGCGTTTCTGCTCGCCGCCGGACAGGGTCCGCACCTGCCGCCACTGCGCCTTCTCGTAGGGGACGCCGAGGGCGGCCGTGGTGCACATGTCCCAGAGGGTCTCGGCCTCGTAGCCGCGGGCCTCGGCCCAGTCGGAGAGCGCCTGGGCGTACCGGAGCTGCGCGGCCTCGTCGTCGACGGTCATCATCGCGTGCTCGGCGGCGTCCACGGCCTCGGCGGCCTCGCGGATCCGGGGCGGCGCCACCGACACGAGCAGGTCCCGCACGGTCGTCTCGTCGCGTACGGAGCCCACGAACTGGCGCATCACACCGAGGCCGCCGGTCACGTTCACGGTGCCGCCGTGCGGTTTCAGTTCGCCGGAGATCAGCCGGAGCAGGGTCGTCTTGCCCGCGCCGTTGGGTCCCACGAGGGCGACGACGGACCCTTCTCCCACCCGGAACGACACATCGCCGAGCAGCGCCCTCCCGTCGGGAAGGTAGTACTCAAGATGTGCGGCTTCGAGGTGTCCCATGGGGAGGCATTCTCCGGGGAGCGGCGGTGCGGGGCAAACGCGTTTCCCGCCGGGCGCCCGGCACGGGGACGAGGAAAACGCCTGTTCCGGGGTAGACGGAGGCGCATGACCACCACCCCTGACGTCGACCTGACCGCCCTCGTTCCGGGCCGCCACGGCCTCCGGGACCGTCTTCTCTCCCTGGATCTGCGGATCTTCGAGTCGGTCGCGGCACGGCACTGGCCGGGCGGCGATCCCGTGCTGCCGCGGCTGAGCCGCAGCGCCAACCACGGGCTGCTGTGGTTCGCGACGGCGGCGGCCGTCGCCGCGAGCCGGACGCCCCGGGCGCGCCGGGCCGCCACCCGGGGCATCGCCTCGCTGGCGCTCGCCTCGGCCGCCATCAACACCGTCGGCAAGCGCTCGGTGCGCCGCGGCCGTCCGGCGCTGGACCCGGTCCCGGCGGTCCGCCAGCTCAAGCGCCAGCCGATCACCACGTCGTTCCCGTCGGGGCACGCGGCCTCCGCCGCCGCGTTCGCGACGGGCGTGGCACTGGAGTCCCGTGGCTGGGGCGCGGCGGTGGCGCCGCTCGCCGCGGCGGTGGCCGTCTCCCGGGTGTACACCGGGGTCCACTTCCCGAGCGATGTTCTCGCGGGCGCGGTCCTGGGCGCGGGGGCCGCGTACGCGGTGCGCGGACTGGTGCCCACGAGGGACCAGTTGACCCCGCCGGGCCGGCCCCGGGTGGAGGCGCCCGCGCTGCCGGACGGCGCGGGCCTGGTCATGGTGGCCAATCTGGGCGCGGGCTCCCCCGAGCGGGTGCGCGCGCTGGCCGACGCGCTGCCGGCCGCCGAGCTTGTCGAGTGCGAACCCGGGGACATACGCCAGGAGTTGGAGAAGGCGGCGGCCCGCGCCCGGGTGCTGGGCGTGTGCGGCGGCGACGGCACGGTGAACACCGCGGCCGCGATCGCCCTGCGCCACGGCGTCCCGCTCGCCGTCCTGCCCGGCGGCACCCTCAACCACTTCGCCCACGACCTCGGGGTGGAGGGCGACCACGATCTGGTCCGCGCGCTCCAGCAGGGCGAGGCGGTCAAGGTGGACGTGGGCCGGTTCTCCTCCGGCACAACGGACGGCATCTTCCTCAACACCTGCAGCCTGGGCATCTATCCGGAACTGGTGCGGGAGCGGGAGAACGGCTCCCGGGTGATCGGAAGCTGGCCCGCGGGAGTGCTCGGCGCGCTGCGGGTGCTGCGGGCCGACCACCATCCGCTGCGGGCCGAACTGAACGGCCGTACGCACCCGTTGTGGCTGCTGTTCGCCGGGAACGGCACCTACCACCGGGTGGGTCTCGCGCCCGCCCGGCGCTTCGACCTCGCGGACGGGCACCTCGACGTCCGGGTGGTGCACGGTGGCCGCCACCCCGCGGTGCGGCTGCTCGCCGCCGCCTTCGCCGGCCCCCTGACTCGTTCCCCCGCGCACGCGGCGGTACGGGTGGGGCATCTGCGCATCGACGGCGTCGACCCCGGCACGCTCCTCGCCTACGACGGCGAGGTCACCGAGGTCAGCGGTCAGGTGCGGCTCGGCAAGAGCCGCGAGGCCCTCACGGTCTACCGCCCGCAGCCCGTGCACTGAGTGCGCGACGTCCACATGGCAAGACGTGGGTCTCATCATTCGACATGACCGCGTACGGTGATGCCATCGCCCCGCGGAGTGCGCGTGCGCCCCGCCGAGGCCCGTACACGTCCATGTCGAAGGGGACCGGTCATGTCGAAGTCGCAGGAGACCGCCGTCTACACGCACGGCCACCACGAGTCGGTGCTGCGCTCGCACACCTGGCGCACCGCCGCCAACTCGGCGGCCTATCTGCTCGACTCGCTGAAGCCGCACATGAGCGTCCTCGACATCGGCTGCGGTCCCGGCACCATCACCGCCGACCTGGCCGAGCTGGTGCCGGACGGGCGGGTCACGGGGGTCGACCACGCGCCGGGCATCCTGGACCGGGCCCGGCAGGAGGCCGCGGGGCGCGGTCTGCGCAACGTCGACTTCGCGGTGGCGGACGTGCACGCGCTGGACTTCCCGGACGACACGTTCTGCGTGGTCCACGCCCATCAGGTGCTCCAGCACGTGGGCGACCCGGTTCAGGCGCTGCGCGAGATGCACCGGGTGACCAAGCCCGGCGGGTTCATCGCGGTCCGCGACGGCGACTACGCGGCCATGACCTGGTATCCGCAGGTGCCTGGCCTGACCGACTGGCTGGACCTGTACCGGCGGGTGGCCCGCGCGAACGGGGGCGAGCCGGACGCCGGCCGGCGTCTCAAGGCGTGGGCGCTGGCCGCCGGCATCCGGGACGTCACGGCCACGTCGAGCACCTGGACGTATGCCACCGAGGACGAGCGGGCCTGGTGGAGCGGTCTGTGGGCCGACCGCACGGTGGCCTCGGACTACGCGGAGCGCGCGACCGAGGGCGGCCACGCGACGGCGGAGCAGCTCGACGCGGTGGCGGACGCCTGGCGCCGGTGGGGCCAGGCGGAGGACGGCTGGTTCGCCGTCCTGCACGGCGAGATCCTGGCCCGCAAGACACCCTGAGCGGGCTGAGCGGGCTGAGCGGCCTGTGAGGGCTGATCGGCAAGGCACGAGAGCGGCGCGGCTCCTCCCCGGACCCGGTGAAGCGCTCGCTCCCCGGCCCCGGTGAGAAGCGCTCCCTCCCGGACCAGGTACAGCCCGGGGCCGTACGACCTTGCCCGTACGGCCCCGGGAGGTCGCCGCTGCCGTACGGCCGGCCCCCTCACCGCATGCTGCGCGTGAACCCCGCAAGGTCGGTGAAGCCGGAGAGGCCGGGGAGTTCGGTGAAGGAGTAGGCGGCCCAGGGGCCGGTGAGTTCCACCCGGAGACCGGGCTGCTCGCGGACCTCGCGGTTCACCCGCTCGACGAACTCCTCGGACTGCGCGCGCGGCACCAGATAGGCGGCGTTGAGCACCTGCGCGTAGGCGAGGTCGGAGGGTGCCGCGCTCTGCGGGGCGTGCAGCCGGGTCTCCGCGGCGCGGCCGGCGAGGGTGTCGTGCAGCCCGCGCGCGAGCCCCTGCGCCCGCTCCCCCGTGTATCCGGACGCCCCGGCCGTGTCGGCGTACACCTTCACGTCCCACTCGACCCGGCCTTCGAGCCGGTCCAGGGTGCGCAGGAACTCCTCGCGCCGCTCCTCCATCATCACGCGCACGCCGCTCTCGTCCCGCAGGACGGTGGCGAGCCGGAGCGGCAGCGGGCTGGTGACGCCGGTGAGCGCGTCGATGACGCCCTGGTGGGCGCGGGCGGTCGCCTCCAGCCAGGCCACGTCCTCCAGCCTGCGCCGCAGCGGCTCCGCCGCGAACTCCTCCTCCGGGACCGAGCCGACCACGGCGACCAGGCCGTCGTGGCGCAGCAGTTTGGGCGGGACGCCCGCGACGCCGGTGAGTTCGGCCGACAGCGCGGCCGGGAAGGGGCGGCAGATCGCGTAGACGTACGGCAGTCCGCTCATGGGCTGTCTCCTCCCGGGGGTCCCGGTGCCCGGCGCGGGGACCCGGCGCACCGCGCCGGGCCGCCGCGTCGGCCTTGTCACCATCGTGCTCTTCGGTCCGCGCTCAGCGCACCACGGCCGTCTCGACGAGCAGCCGGGCCGCCGCGGCGATCGACTCCGCGTCGATGCCGGCGGCGCGGAGCTGCTCGTCCGGGGACGCCGAGCCGGGCATCGTCCGGACGGCGAGCCGCACCAGGCGCGGCACCGGGCGTCCGTCGGTGAAGGCGTCGAGCACCGCGTCGCCGAGGCCGCCCTCCTCCCGGTGGTCCTCGACGGTGACCAGGCATCCGGTCTCCTCGGCGGCCTGGCGCAGGGTGGCGCGGTCGACGGGCTTCACGGAGTACAGGTCGATCACCCGGACCTGGATGCCCTCGGCGTCGAGGGTGTCGGCGGCGGCCAGCGCCTCGTGGACGGTGACGCCCGCGGCGACGATGGTCAGCCGGTCGTCGGAGGAGGCGCGCAGCACCTTGCTGCCGCCGACCGGGAACTCCTCGGTGGGGCTGTAGATGACCGGGCTGTCGCCGCGCGAGGTGCGCAGATAGCGGATGCCCTCCAGGTCGGCCATGGCGGCGACGAGCTTGGCGGTCTGGTTGGCGTCGCAGGGGTAGAGCACGGTCGTGCCGTACAGGGCCCGGAACATCGCCAGGTCTTCGAGGCCCATCTGGGAGGGGCCGTCCTGGCCGATGGCGACGCCCGCGTGGGAGCCGACGAGGTTGATGCCGGAGCCGCTGATCGCGGCCATCCGCACGAAGTCGTGGGCGCGGGTGAGGAAGGCGGCGAACGTCGTGGCGTACGGTACCCAGCCGCGGGCCGCCATGCCGACGGCGGAGCCGACGAGCTGCTGCTCGGCGATGTAGCACTCGAAGTAGCGCTCGGGGTGTTCCTTGGCGAAGAGTTCGGCGCGGGTGGAGTCGCCGACCTCGCCGTCGAGCGCGACGACGTCGCCGCGGGCGGAGCCGAGCGCGGCGAGCGCCTGCCCGAAGGCGTCCCGGGTGGCGGTCTCCTCGCCGGTCTCGAAGCGCGGCAGGTCGAGGTGGCCGGAGACGGCGGCGTGCTGGGTCCGCGCGGCGGGCGGCTGCTGGACGTCGACGTGCCGGTCGCGCACGCCGCCGAGTTCGGCGATGGCCTCCTCTGCGTCCGGCAGCGGCTTGCCGTGCATGCCCTCGCGGTCCTGGACCGCGGCGACGCCCTTGCCCTTGAGGGTGCGGGCGAGGATCGCGGTGGGCTGTCCGCCGGTCGAGGCGGCCTCGGCGTAGGCCCGGTCGACGGCGTCCACGTCGTGGCCATCGACCTCGACGGTGTGCCAGCCGAACGCCTGGAACCGGCGCGCGTACGCGTCCAGGTCGTGGCCGTGCCGGGTCGGCCCGCGCTGGCCGAGACGGTTGACGTCGACGATCACCGTGAGGTTTTCGAGGTGTTCGTACCCGGCGTGTTCGGCGGCCTCCCAGACGGAGCCCTCGGCGAGTTCGCTGTCGCCGCACAGTACCCAGACGCGGTAGCCGGTGCGGTCGAGCCGCTTGCCGGCGAGGGCGATGCCGACGCCGACGGGCAGTCCCTGGCCGAGGGAGCCGGTGGCCGTCTCGACCCAGGGCAGCCGGCGGGGCGAGGGGTGGCCTTCGAGCCGGCTGCCCTCCTTGCGGAAGGTCAGCAGTTCGGTCTCGTTGACGGCGCCGGCCGCCTTGTAGGCCGCGTAGAGCAGGGGTGAGGCGTGCCCCTTGGAGAGGATGAGGCGGTCGTTGCCGGGGTGTTCGGGGCGCTCGAAGTCGTAGCGCAGGTGATTGGCGAACAGGACCGCGACGAGGTCGGCGGCGGACATCGACGAGGTCGGGTGTCCGGAGTTCGCGGCGTCGGCGGCGCGCACGCTGTCGACGCGCAGTTGCTGGCCGAGGTCGATGAGCTGACGGGTGTTCATGAGTCTCCTTCCGGGCTGCCGGCGGCTTCCGGACGGCCGGTGTCGGTACGGTCGGTGCCCGGCTTCGCGGACCCGGTCTCTTCTGCGGGCGCGCCGGGCTTCTTGGTGCCCGGGGGCGCTCCGGCCACCCGTGCCAGTTCGGGCGCGGAGGTGTCCAGGGGCACCGACCAGGCGCGGACGAGGCCCAACTGCACGGACTGGCGCGGCAGTACGGCGTCCAGGAGCCAGTCGGCCGCGACGCGGACGCGGTTGCCGGGCATGGCGGCGAGGTGGTAGCCGCGGGTGACGGCGCCGGCGAGCGGCCCGGACAGGGGCACGCCCAGCGGGTTGGCGGCTCCGTCCACGCCGCCGAGGTCGACGGTGAAGCCGAGGTCGCGGTGGCGGTAGGCGCGGCGGTCGCCGACGCCGAGCGAGGCGGCGACGTTGTGGGCGGCGGTCTTCCCCTGGCGCCAGGCGTGCTGGGCCGTCATCGGGGTGTACTGGCCGGGGTTCTCCAGATCGGGGACGGCCGCCGCGTCACCGCAGGCGAACACGTCGGGGTGGCTCGGGAGCTGGAGGAAGGGGTCGACCAGCAGGCGGCCCCGTTCGAGGGGGCGGCCGAGTCCCTCGACGAGCGGGTCGGGCCGCACGCCGACGCACCAGGCGAGGGTGCGGGTGTCCACGAACTCGCCGTCGCTGAGCCGGACTCCCTCGGGGGTGGCCTCCTTGACCGAGGTTCCGGTACGGACGTCGACGCCGCGCCGGCGCAGCACGCCGTCGGCGGTGCGGGAGAGGCGTTCGTCCAGTTCGGGCAGGACGCGGTCGGCGACATCGAGCAGCATCCAGCGCGGCCTGAGGCCTTCGGGCAGCGGCCGTTCGCGGACCAGGGCGTCGGTGAACCGCTGTCCCTGGGCGGCGACTTCGGTGCCGGTGTAGCCGGCGCCGACGACCACGAAGGTGGTGCGGGCGGCGCGGCTCTTCGGGTCGTCCGACCCGGCGGCCAGCTCGATCTGCCGGGTCACGTGGTCCCGGAGGTACAGCGCCTCGGGCAGACCGCGGAAGCCGTGCGCGTGCTCGGCGACCCCGGGGACGGGCAGCAGCTTGTTCACGCTGCCGACGGCGAGCACGAGACGGTCGTACGTGAGAGTCCCGCCGTTGCCCTCGGGGTCGGTGTAGCGCACGGTGCGCGCGTCGAGGTCGATCCCGTCGGCCGCCGCCTCGCCGAGCACCAGGCGTACGCGCGGCAGGGTGGCGGTGAGGGAGACGGTGACGCGGCGTGGCTCCAGGACACCCGCGGCGACCTGGGGCAGCAGCGGCAGGTACAGGAAGTAGTCGGTCGGGTTCAGCAGAGTGATCTCGGCCTTGTCCCGGGCCAGCCGCGACAGGGTGCGGGCCGTCCGGTAGCCGGCGAATCCGGCGCCGACGATCAGAATGCGGGGTCGCCTCACGATGCTCCTCTGGCGGTGTCGCTTGCGGTTCGCTCGTACGGGCTTTCCGCGTCCCCGCCCCTGAAGGCCCCAAACACGGGCAGCACCGGCGTTTCGTCACGGCGAGCGGGGTTTCGGCCGGTAACCCCGGCCGGGGGGCGACACGCGGGTGTGCGGGGACGGGGCGCGGGGGGGCGGTGACGCGACGGGTGGGCGGGGACGGGGCGCGGGAGCCGGTGAGACGCGGGCGGGCGGGGACGCGGGCGCGGGTGCCGGTGACACGCGGGTGTGCCGCGACCCCGGGGGCGGACGGAACCGGCGCACCAGGCGCCCCAGGGCCCCACGTACGCGCGCGCTCGGGCAGCACGGGCCCACCCCGTACGTACGGGCGCGCTCGGGCACCACGGGCCGGCCCGGTACGTACGGGCGCGCTCAGGCAGCACGGGCCCGCCCGGTACGTACAGGCCCGCTCTCGCCGGGCGGGCTCACCCGTCCCCAGTCTGCTCCCGGCAGACGGCTTCGGCACGGCGGCCGGGCCCCGGACGGGAGGGCCGGCGGTGCCGCCCCGGCCGGCGCGAGCCGGCCGGGGCTGCGGTCATCGCGCCTGGTGAAGGTAGGCGTCGGCGTCACCGGCGACGCGGACACCCGGTTCGGGCGCGCCGGGCGTCACGGCCGGGACCGGCGGGTACAGGACGCCCATGCCGCCGGGAGGCGAGGCGGGCGGGGTGCCGCCGAGAACGCGTCCGGGCGGGGTCAGCTCGCTCGCGGCGGCGCAGAAAGGCGCGGCGCTCCCGCTCGGTCATGCCACCCCACACGCCGAATTCGACGCGGTTGTCGAGC
>NZ_JBEYFY010000042.1:0-53304 GCF_040703595.1 Streptomyces sp. NPDC007084 | reverse complement strand
CCGCACTACGCCGCGGGGGGGGGGCCCCCCCGGCGATCCGCCGCCCCGGCCCGCCGGGGCCGTCCCGGAAGCCGCCGGTGCTATTCCGGAAGTTCGAAGCCCAGACCCCGCGCCGCCCGCTCCGGGGTCGGCTGGCCCCAGAGTTCCGCCGCCGCCCAGTTGGAGGACAGGCTGCGCGGTTCGGCGCGGTCCAGGTAGAGCGTGCCGTTCAGGTGGTCCGTCTCGTGCTGGACGATGCGGGCCGGCCAGCCGGTGAACAGCTCGTCGACCGGGTGCCCCTCCTCGTCCCAGCCCGTCAGCCGCACCTCCGCGTGCCGGGCCACCACGGCCTGGTAGCCCGGGACGCTCAGGCAGCCCTCGAAGAACGCGGCCCGGGCGGCGCCGACCCCCTCGTACGACGGATTCACCAGCACCCGGAACGGCTGCGGAACCCGTGCGCGGGCGACGCGGACCTCCTCGGAGACCGGGGCCGGGTCCTCGATGACGGCGAGCCGGAGCGGTACGCCGACCTGGGGGGCCGCGAGGCCCACGCCGGGTGCCGCGTGCATCGTGGCGCGCAGCGCGGCCACGAAGCGGGCGAGCAGGCCCGGGTCCAACTGCCCGTCGAACGGCTCGGCCGTCATCCGCAGCACGGGGTCGCCCGCCCCGAAGATCGGCAACGGGCCTTCGTGGTCGAGGAGTTCCTCGACCAGGTCGCTCAGGGGACGGAAGGAGCCGGGGGCAGGGTCACGTCCGGATGCCATCGTGCCAGGATGCCAAGCCGGCTCGGTTCGATCGAGCCGGCGCCGGGCGAGTCCCCCGACTTCTCGGCACGCGTGACGTCCCGGGGCGCACGCCGGAGGGCCGGTCAGCGATGTGACCGGCCCTCCGGGTGTGTCCGCCGAGGCGCGGACCGGGCGGGATCAGGCCTGCTGGAAGTCGCCCGCGAGGGCCGACGCGATCCGCAGGTGCGAGGCCGCCTCGGCGTGCCGCCCCTGCCGTTCCAGCGTGCGCCCCAGCATCAGGCGCGCATAGTGCTCGACTGGGTCGATCTCCACCAGTGCGCGCAACTCGGTCTCGGCGCGGCTCAGTTGGGCCGAGTGGTAGTACGAGCGGGCCAGCAGCAGCCGGGGTCCGACCTGCTCCGGCGTCTCCTCGACCAGCCCGGCCAGCACCCGCGCCGCCGCGGCGTAGTCCTTGGCGTCGAAGAACAGTCGCGCCCGCTCCCAGCGCTCCGCGGCCGTTCCGTGGTCGTAGTACGTCATCTCCACTGCTGACCTCCTTCACCGGGCCACAACCGCACTCATTGGTTGAATATTCCACTACCCCGCTGACAGGGGCGGTGGCCGGCGCCGGTCACGTGCCGGCCAGCTCCGCCTCCGCCCGCTCGGTGACGAGGGTCAGGACGCGGCCGGCCGCCGCGAGATCCTCGGCCGGGATTCCCGCGTACAGCCGCGCCGCGATCGCGTTGCCCGCGGTGCGGACCGACTCGAAGAGGTCGCGCCCGGCGCCGGTGAGGGAGATCCGCCCGGCGCCCGCCGCCTCCAGGAGCTCGCGCGCCGTCAGCTCCTCGACGGTCGCGCGCGCCACCGGCTCCTCGACCTTCAGCGCGCCGGTCAGCCGGTCCACGAGCCACGCGCGCTCGACGGTCCCGCCGTTGTCGGAGACGGCCCGCAGGGCCACGGACTGGTGGAAGGTGGTGCCGCCGCGGGCCAGCACCCGCTCCAGTACGGCACGGCTCGCGTAGTGCGCGAGGCCGATGACCTGGCCGTTCACGGGGAGGGCGGGGGGAGTGGACGGTGGGGGAGTGGACGGTACGGAGGTGCTCATGACTGCTCCTTCGATGAGGTCGCGTCCGGCAGCGCCTCGGCGCCGGCGCGCGGATCGAGCGGTACGTCGAGCAGGGTGGCCAGCTCGCGGCTGAACGCCCGGGTGCGGTCGCCCGAGAGACCGCCCAGTGGTGCGAGAAGCTGCTCCAGCAGGCCCTGGACCACGGTGATCGCGCGGCGGGTGATCTCGCGCCCCTCCTCGGTGAGGGACAACCGCACCGCGCGGGGGTCCGCCGGGTCGCGTTCGCGGTCGAGGAGCCCGGCGGCCTCCAGGGACCGGGCCAGCTTCGAGACGTAGAGCGGTTCGAGTCCAGTGTGGTCGGCGAGCCGTCGCTGACTGGGGCGCACACCGTCCCGGTGCATGCCGTACAACGACGCGACCAGCGAGTACTGCGCGTGCGTCAGGCCGAGGGGGCCCACCGCCCGGTCGACGGCCACCCGCCACTTCATCGACAGGCGCCAGACGAGGAACCCGGGCGTCGCGTTCTCGGAGACCGGCTTCGCTGAACTCATAAAATAAACAGTACATGGCTACTGTGTACATGGCTACTGTTTTCGAACGGCGTACGGAGCGAGGCCGCGCTCTTGGCCCGGCGCGCCTGTTCTGAGCCAAGTGCCCCTGGATGGGCGGTTCGACCGCCTGACGCGGAGTCCCGGACGGGTCTAGGTTGGCGCCATGAGCAATCTTGATCAGGAGGCCGTTCCCGCCCTCTGCGGCGGCCGCGGCTTCGTGGTGGCCGAACCGGTGCGTGAACTCCTCAGCCCTCGCCGGGTCAGGCTCGGCGAGTCCACCGAAGTCCGCCGGCTGCTGCCCAACCTGGGCCGGCGCATGGTCGGCGCCTGGTGCTTCGTCGACCACTACGGCCCCGACGACATCGCCGACGAGCCCGGCATGCAGGTCCCGCCCCACCCGCACATGGGCCTGCAGACCGTGAGCTGGCTGCACGAGGGCGAGGTGCTGCACCGCGACTCCACCGGCAGCCTCCAGACCATCCGCCCCCGCGAGCTGGGCCTGATGACCTCCGGCCGCGCCATCAGCCACTCCGAGGAGAGCCCCCGCCCGCACGCCCGCCTGCTGCACGGCGCGCAGCTCTGGGTCGCCCTGCCGGACGGCCACCGCCACACCGACCCGCACTTCGAGCACCACGGCGAGCTGCCCGTCGTCACCGCCCCCGGCCTGCGCGCCACGCTGCTGCTGGGCACGGTCGACGGCACCACCTCGCCCGGCACCACGTACACGCCGATCGTCGGCGCCGACCTGGCCCTCGCGAGCGGCGCGGACCTCAGCCTGCCGCTGGAGCCCGACTTCGAGTACGCCGTGCTCGCCATGTCGGGCGAGACCCACGTCGACGGCGTCCCCATGCTCCCCGGCTCCATGCTGTACCTCGGCTGCGGCCGGACCGAACTCCCGCTGCGCGCCGCCTCGGACGCGGGTCTGATGCTCCTGGGCGGTGAACCGTTCGAGGAGGAGCTGATCATGTGGTGGAACTTCATCGGGCGCACCCAGGAGGAGATCGAACAGGCCCGCCGCGACTGGGCGGAGGGCACCCGCTTCGGCGAGGTCAAGGGCTACGACGGGGCCCCGCTGCGCGCCCCCGACCTGCCGCCGGTGCCGCTGAAACCCCGTGGCCGGGTGCGCTGACCCGCTCCTTGGACTCAGGCCGACGACAACGGACCCCGTCCGCGCGTCCCACCCCGTCAGGACGGGATACGCAACCGCCTACGGTGGTCCGTTTCGGCCGACTGTGATCACGACGGCATGGCGCGCGGCCGTCGACCGATGCTCCATGGCACCCTCCGGTCCGACAGGATGACGTGTGACAGGAGGTGCGCCGCGCGTGGTGGCGAAGAGCAACCCCACCATCAGAAGGCGACGGCTGGGTGCCGAGCTTCGCCGGCTCCGGGTGGCCAGCGGGCTGAAGAGCACGGAAGTGGCCGAGCGGCTCATGGTCTCCCAGCCCAAGATCAGCCACATGGAGAACGGCAACCGCGCCATCAGCCCCCGCGATGTGCGCGACCTCTGCGCGATCTACGGGGTGACGGACCAGCGGACCGTCGACTCGCTGATGGAGATGGCCAAGGAGTCCGGCCAGCGCGACTGGTGGCACCCCTACGGCGACCTGTCCAACAGCGTCTACCTGGGTCTGGAGACGGACGCCGACGTCATCCACGTCTACGGGCCCACGCTGATCCCCGACCTGCTCCAGACCCCCGCCTACGCGTCCGCCGTGATGAGCGAAACGATCCCTCGGCTCACCGACGCGCAGATCGCCACCCGCCTCAAGCTCCTCCTCCGCAGACAGCACCGGATCTACGACCCCGCCCACCCGCTGACCCTGTGGGCCGTCCTGGACGAATCGGTACTGCACCGCGTGGTCGACAGCCCCGACGTGATGCGTGAACAACTGGAGCACCTGAACGCGCTCGGCGCGGAGCCGCACATCACCGTGCAGATCCTCCCCTACGCCGGAGGCGTCACCCCCGGCCTGTCGGGCCAGTTCTCGATCCTGGAGGTCGCCGACGGCTCCCCGGCGGGCGTGGTCTACCTCGAACGGTTCGTCAGCGATCTCCACCTGGACAAGCCGTCCGACGTACGGGAGTTCGGCGCGCTGTACGACCACCTTCAGGCCCGCGCCCTCGACCCCCTCGACAGCCGCGCCCTCGTCACCGACGTGACCAAGGCGCTCATCGACGCTCCGGCGAGCTGGTCCTGAGGGCAGCCGTGTCGGAGCCGTCCGGTGGGGTGGACCCGCGCGGCCCCTCCTTCCGCGCCCCCTGCTGAGGGCGGGGCTCCCCGGGGCCGCCCTGGGCGGGTACCGATCCGGCGGCCTGCCCCGTGCGCGAGGCCACCCAGCGTCGCGGGCCGGTCCGCCGGGCCGCGCGCCGGCACAGCGCGGGCAGGGCGGCGTAGCAGCGGTCGGGCAGGAACGCGGCGTCCGCGACGATCATCGCGCCGGAGAAGAGGGGCAGCCCCATCAGCAGGGCGATGCCGGTGTGCATGCCCAACAGCATGACGAGGACCGGGTACTTGAGCCTGCCGAAGAGCACGAAGGGGAAGGCCACTTGCAGCAGCACGGTCAGATAGCCGGCGATCGCGATCAGGACCGTGTGCTGGTCCACCAGGTGGGAGAGGCCCGGCCAGGGCTGGAAGAGCCGCAGGTTGAGAACGTAGTGCAGCGCGGTGCCGGCGCCCCAGGAAGCGCCCTGGACCTTGTACAGGCCCGCTGATCCGTAGAGGAAGCAGACCTGGGCCGCGATGACGAACATGCCGCAGTTGTGGATCACCGTGGTCAACGTGGTCCGGGCGGCCCGGAGCTGACGTGTGGAGTTCCGCTCCTGCCGGGGCCAGGGGACCGGATGGGCCGCACGCCGGCGGCGGGCTCGGCGGGCGTCCAGGGACCAGCGCCTGCCGCTCGCGGTGAGGACGAGGTAGAGGGACATCAGCAGGATCAGGTTGTCGCCGCCGTCCGTCATGAAGATCGCCCGGGCGTGGAACGAGGCCACCACGACGGCGAACAGCAGCGACAGGAAGCGGGTTCGCCAGCCCAGCATGAACAGCGCCGACGTGACGACGGCCAGCGCGTAGCAGAGTTCGAAGTAGGCGTGGCTGTCGGACAGGGTCAGGACGCTGTTCCAGCCGGTCTGGGCGAACAGGTCGTGGGCGAGGGCGGGCGTCCAGGGGGAGTCGGGGCCCCAGATTTCCGCGCGGTGCGGGAACTCCCGTACCAGGAAGATCAGATAGAGCAGGCCGTAGCCGGCGCGCAGCACCGCGGCGGCGTAGAGCGACACCGGACGGCCGGTGACCAACTCGCCCAGGGCGGCGGCCCGTTCGTGGAGCCGCTGTACGGCGGACGGGCGCGGGCCGTGCGGGCCGTTGGTGTCGTGTGGGCTGCGCGGGCCGTAGGGGTCGTGCGGGCCGCCCGACGGTTGCGGTACCGGCGCGGGGGCGGGGGAGTTGCGCTCAGTTCCCATGAGGGGTCACCTTCCACCAGGGGAGCAGCCGGGTCTCGGCGGGTGCCGGAGGGGCGTTGCCCGCGGCGGGCCCGGAGGCGGCGATGGGCCGTGTGACGACGCGGAGCTGGATGAAGTCGAACGAGCCGTCTCGGTGGGCGGCGACCCGTCGGACGGCGATGTTGGCCAGGTAGCGCCGCATCATCCGGGCGCGTTCCGTGCGCGCGGTGTCGTCCCCGCCGTGGGTGTCGACGTAGGAGGTCCAGGCGCGGCGCAGCATGTTCTGGGCGGTGTGGCTCGGGAACGGGTCGTGCTCGACGGCGGCGGCGTCCACCGCGGTCAGATCGAACCAGCCGCTCACCCGGGACGATCCGTCCGATCCGGTGCGTGCGGTGCGCACCAGGATCTGCCGGTTGGCGGAGTCGGGGTCGGGTGCGAAAAGCCGCCAGTTCTGCTCGAAGAAGGGGTACACCCAGGCGTTGACCAGGGGGCTGTACCGCTTGGAGAGCGTATTGGTGGGCGCCACGTGCAGGAAGACCAGGGCGACATGGACGAGGGCCGTCGCCACACACAGGGCGACCACACCGGTCAGGCCCGCTCTGCCGGCCCGGGAGAGCAACGACCCGCGGACCGGTCCGGGCGGCTCGGCGGCGCTTTCTTGTGGTTCCGGTGCGGGAATTCCGGCCGTGCGATCCCGCGATTTCGGTCCAGGAATACCGGTGGTGCGATCCGGTGATACCGGGCCGGTGACTTCGGTGGTGCGATCCCGTGTTGCCGGGCCGGTGATCTCGTCGGGGGAATTATGTGGTGGTGCCGATTCGGAATCGGAAAATCTGATGTCCCGCATGTGCCCCGGCCCCATTCCCCTCGACACCGCCCGAGCTGTCTTCTCCATGGCGGCTACTCGCGTCCGACATTGCTGTGAACCGTCACCGGCGGCACGCGGCGGACCCGGTCGGGATTCCGCCACGCGCCTTCGTCCGGCGAGCCGGTCTTCTGTGACGTGCCGCCTAGGGCGTGTCGTTTGGATCAGGTGGCGCCGGAGTGCGGCGCCTTGTCGGCTGGGCCGAGCGGGGCAGGGTGCGTGCAGCTGCAAGGCGGAGGAGGGCGACGACGCGGAGCGTCGGCAACCGACGACAACGCCGCAGATGTGCGTGCCCTGCCCCGCGACCCGCCACATGATCCAAACGACACGCCCTAGCTCTCGCGGCTCATGGAGCGGTCCTTGGACGGGTGCTGTCCGTACGGCGCGTCGGCGTAGCCGTAGTTGTCGTCGTGGTCCTTGCCGTGGTCCTTGCCGTGCTCGGGCTTGCCGTGCGTGTCGTGGTGGCCCTGGTCCGGCTTTCCGTGGTGGCCCGACCCTCCGGGCTTGCCGCCGTGACCCGGACCGCCGGGCTTGTGGTGGTGGCCGTGGCCCTCGGGCTTGCCGCCGTGCCCGCCGTTGCCGTTTCCGCCCACGGTGTTCCCGCCCACGGTGTTGCCGGCGGTGGCGTTCCCGGCCGTGTTGCCCGCGGTGTTGCCGGCCGTGTTGCCGACGGTGTTGCCCGCGGTGCCGCCGCTCGTCACGCTGATGATCGGGCCGCCCAGGAGGCCGCCGCTGACCAGGCCGCCACCGAGCAGCCCGCCGCTGGTGCCCGTCCCGGCGGTCGTGCCCGTGGTCGTCCCGGCGGTCGTGCCCGTGGTGGTTCCGGTCGTGGTTCCTCCGGTGGTGCCGGTCGCGCAGCTGTTGAGGAAGATCCTGTTGTCGTCGAGGGTCACCGAGCCGTTGCGGGCCAGCGCCCTGCCCTCGATGTTCGTGCCCGTGTTCGCGCTGATCGAGGTCAGCGCCATGATCGTGCCCACGAAGGTGGAGTTGGTGCCGAGGGTGGCCGAACTGCCCACCTGCCAGTACACGTTGCACGCCGAGGCGCCGTTGGTGAGCAGGACGCGGCTGTTGGACGCGGTCGTCAGCGCTTCGGGGATCTGGAACACCCAGACCGCGTTCGGGTTGCCGCCGGCGTCCAGGATCAGGTCGCCGGTGAGTCCGACGCCGGCCGTCGCGGTGTAGACGCCGGGGATCAGCGTGGTGCCCGTGGTGATCCCCGCCGGGAGGGCGAAGTCGGTGGCCTGGCCCGCCGCGTTGTTGTAGGCCGTCACCAGGTCGGCCTTGCCCTGCTGTGCCACGGCGTCCGCGGCGTGCACGGCGCCGAGGACCTGTCCCGGCGGGAAGCCGGAGACCGCCGGGTTCGGGCTCGTCCCGAGGTCGTGACTGATCACCGAGGGGCCGGTGTTGGTGACTCCCTGGCCGGAGAGGACGGAGAAACTCGCGGCCGTGGCCAGCGGCACGGGCGTGGCGATGGCCACGGCCTGCGCCTGTGTCAGTGCGACCATCGCGGCGGCCACCGTCCCGGCGAAGGCCGAGGCCAGTACGCCGGACCAGGTGCGGCCGTGAGGCGCTTGACGGATTTTCAGCTTCATCGAGGAGCCATTTCCTGTGAGAGCCGTGGCATGCCGGGCCTGCCGATCGCCCGGGAAGCCTTTTCACTGCTGCGGAATATTACGCAGGAAGATTCCGGCGAATGCGCCAGGCGGGACAGGGGAGATGGGATTCCCCATTTTGGCGGCGGAAACGGCCTCGATGATTCTCCTTTACGATCATCGGACGTCGCGGCGAACGGAATTGAGCGAATTCCGGGCAGCCGGTTAATTCCGGGCCGAACACCTCATACGGAGTGGGGGAGTTGACCGGCGGAAGGCAGCGGCCCGGCCCCGGAACCGGTCAGGTCCCGACCGCCGGCGCCTCCACGGCCGGAGTACGCGGCGCCGCCCGTGCCGTCAGCAGCGCGTCTCCCGGCGTCACCGCCGCCGTGACCGCGTCGCCGCCGAGCCGGACGCCGGGACCCTGGTCCGCACCGGGCCGCGGTGCCGGCGCGGGTGCGGGTGCGGGTGCGGGTGCGGGCCAGCGTGCACGGGACGGTCCCGGCGAGCGCGGCCCCGGTGCCGTGCCGCAGAGCCCGGCCGTCACCGCGAGGATCACGCCCTTCACGGCGACCGTGCCGAGGACCAGCCCCGAGGCCGCGCCGGCCGGCCCCCGGCCGCCGAACTCATCGGCTCGGCAAGTCGTCGCCCGTCCCGGCCCACCCCGTACGGGTCACCACAACGCGCGGACCACCGCCCGTACCGGGTGAAATGGACGCGTGACCGCGCCCCCGGACGACTGCCTCGCGCGCAACGAGTGGATCTGCGGCGAATACCTGAGCACGCGCCGCCACATCCTCCTCGACGCGACGGTCCAGCATCTCCAGCTCACGGCGGTCGCCGTCGCCATCGCGCTCGTCATCGCCGTGCCGCTCGCGGTCCTCGCCCGCCGCTGGCGCTGGGCGGCCGGACCCGTCCTCGGCGTGACGACGATCCTCTACACGGTCCCCTCGCTCGCGATGTTCTCGCTGCTGCTGCCCGTGTACGGCCTGTCGGCGTCGCTGGTCGCCGCCGGTCTCGTCCTGTACTCGCTGACCCTGCTCGTGCGGAACATCCTCGCGGGGCTGCGCGCGGTCCCCGAGGAGACCCGGCGGGCAGCGCGCGGCATGGGATACGGGCCGATCCGGCTGCTGCTCACCGTGGAACTCCCGCTCGCCGTACCCGCCGCGATGGCGGGCCTGCGGATCGCCACCGTGTCCGCCGTCTCGCTGGTCACGGTCGGCGCGATCGTCGGCTTCGGCGGACTCGGCAACCTCATCTACGCGGGCATGAACACCTACTTCAAGGCGCAGGTGCTCACCGCGTCCGTGTTGTGCGTCGTCATCGCCGTCGCCGCCGACCTGCTGCTGCTCGGCGTGCAGTGGCTCATCACCCCCTGGACCCGGGCGGCCCGCCGATGAACACCCTGACCGGAGCCTGGGACTGGCTCACCGACCCGGCGCACTGGTCCGGCGACGACGGTGTCTGGCACCGGCTCGCCCAGCATCTCGTGCTGACGGTCGTCTGCCTCGTCATCAGCTGCCTGATCGCGCTGCCCGTCGCGCTCGTCCTCGGCCACCTCGGCAAGGGCGGCGCGCTCGCCGTGAACATCTCCAACGTGGGCCGCGCGGTCCCCACGTTCGCCGTGCTGGTGATCCTGCTGCTCACCCCGGTCGGCCGCTGGGGCGAGGGCCCCACCGTCGTCGCGCTGGTCCTGTTCGCAGTGCCGCCGCTGCTCACCAACGCCTACGTCGGGATGCGCGAGGTCGACCGGGACGTGGTGCGGGCCGCGCGCGGGATGGGCATGACCGGACGGCAGATGCTCTTCGGTGTCGAGGTGCCCCTCGCCCTGCCGATGATCATGAACGGGGTGCGGATCGCCGCCGTGCAGCTCGTCGCGACCGCCACCATCGCGGCCCTCGCCGGCGGCGGCGGGCTCGGCCGCATCATCACCGCCGGCTTCAACCTGGCGAGCACCCCGCAGGTCGTCGCCGGGGCCGTCCTGGTGGCCGTGTTCGCCCTGATCGTCGAGGGCGTCTTCGAGATCGCCGAGCGGCTGTCCCCTCGGTGGGCGCGGGGCACCCGGTGAGGCGGCCCGGCACCGCCCTCGCGGGTCTCACCCTGGCCGCCGCGCTGGCCACCGGCTGCGGCACGGGCCCGTCGCTGGAGACCAAGGGCGACGTCACCGCGCCACCCGGCGACAGCAAGCACCTGACCATCGGCTCGGCCGGTTTCACCGAGAGTGACCTGCTCGCCCAGATGTACTCCCTGCTGCTGAAGCGGGCCGGCTACAAGACCTCGATGCTCACCGTCGCCAACCGCGAACTGTACGAACCGGCCCTCGAATCGGGCCAGATCGACGTGGTCGCGGAGTACGCCGCCACCTTCGCCGACTGGCTGAACGCCAAGACCCACGGCGCCGACGCACCGCCGGTCGGCTCACCCGACCTCGACGCCACGATGGCCGCCCTGCGCAAGCTGGCGACACCGCGCGGCCTCACCGTCCTCGCCCCCGGCAGGGCGGTCGACCAGAACGCCTTCGCGGTGACGCAGGCGTATGCCCGCGCACACCACCTCAAGACCCTCAGCGATCTCGGCGGCTCCGGCCTCAAGGTGCGCCTCGCCGCGGGCGACGAATGCGTGAAGCGGCCGTACTGCGAACCGGGCCTGAAGAAGACGTACGGGATCGACATCACCGGCGTCGACCCCAAGGGCGTCGGCACCACCCAGGCCAAGAAGGCCGTGCAGAACGGCCAGGACCAGATGGTGCTGACCACCACCACCGACGCCACCCTGGACGAGTTCGGCCTCGTCCTGCTCGCCGACGACAAGCACCTCCAGAACGCCGACTACCTCGTCCCTGTCGTCAACCGCTCCCGCGCCGGCGGCGAGGGCGTCGCCAAGGCGCTCGGCCGCCTCAACCCGGTCCTCACCACCGCCGACCTCGCCTCGATGAACCAACAGGTCGACAGCTGGCGCCGCCTCCCCGAGGACGTGGCCCGCACCTACCTGAAGGACAAGGGCCTGCTGAAGTGAGCGGGCGCGGACTCCCGCGCCCGGAATCGTCGGTCGCGCGCCCCTCAGGCGTCCGACACCGAGTCGAAGTCGACCTGGTCGCGGGGGACTCCCCGGGCGTCGGCGTCGACCGAGCGGCGCAGGGCCTCGTGGAGTTTGGCCGGGGTGAGGACGCCGAGGAAGCGGGCGCCGTCCAGGACGGCGACCCAGCCCGCGTCGTGCTGGAGCATCACGCCGAACGCCTGCTTCAGCGGGGCGCCCACCGGCACCCAGGAGTTCATCCGGTGCGCGTACGCGCCGACCCGGCCGCCCGCGCCGAGTTCGGCCACACCGACCCAGCCGTGCAGGTCGCCGTCGGCGTCGAGGACGACCGCCCAGCGGGCGCCGTCCGCGCGCAGCCGGGCCGCCGCGTCGGCCGCGCCCTCGTCGAGCCGCGCGACCGGCGGCTGCTCCAGGTCGTCGGCCTCGATCTCGGTGACCGACAGCCGCTTCAGCCCCCGGTCGGCACCCACGAACGAGGCGACGTACGGCGTGGCCGGCGTCCCCAGCACCGCCCCCGGGGTGTCGAACTGCTCGATGCGCCCCTGCCCGTACACCGCGATGCGGTCGCCGAGCCGGACGGCCTCCTCGATGTCGTGGGTGACGAGCAGGACCGTCTTGCGGACCGAGCGCTGCATGCTCAGGAACTCGTCCTGCAACTGCTCCCGCACCACCGGGTCCACGGCGCCGAACGGCTCGTCCATCAGCAGCACCGGCGGGTCGGCGGCCAGCGCCCGCGCCACCCCGACCCGCTGCCGCTGACCGCCGGACAACTGCTCCGGGTAGCGCGACCCGTAGGTGGCCGGGTCGAGGCCGACCAGGTCGAGGAGTTCGGCGGCCCGCGCCCGCGCCTTCGCCTTCTTCCAGCCGACCAGGGTCGGCACGGTCGCCGTGTTGTCGAGGATCGTCCGGTGCGGGAAGAGGCCGACCTGCTGGATGACGTAGCCGATCCGGCGCCGCAGCCGCACCGGGTCGATCGTGGCGATGTCCTCCCCGTTCACGAGGATCCGGCCCGACGTCGGCTCGATCAGCCGGTTCACCATCATCATGGTGGTCGTCTTGCCGCAGCCCGACGGGCCGACGAGGGTGACGAGTTCGCCCTCCTCCACCTCGAAGGAGAGGTCGTCCACCGCCTTCGTACCGTCCGGGTAGACCTTGCTGACCTGCTCGAACCGGATCATTCCCTCACGCTAGCCGCGCCGCCACCTCCCCGCTCCCCGGCCGCGTCCCCCTGTGCGAGGGGGCGGCCGGGCCCATGGGACGCGCTACGGGGTGTCGTCCACGAGCACGACCTCCAGCGTGCGCGGACCGTGCACCCCCTCGACCCGGTCCAGTTCGATGTCGCTGGTGGCGGACGGCCCCGAGATCCAGGTCAGCGGACGCGCCGGGTCCAGCCGTTCCAGGGCCTGCGGTACGGAGGAGACGACCTGGCTCGGGACCCGGACGACGCAGATGTGGTGGTCGGGGATCAGGGTGATCCGACGGCGCCCCTGGTCGGGGGACGCGTCCAGGACGATCGTGCCGGTCTCGGCGACGGCCACGGCACACGCGGTGACCACACTGGAGACGGCGTCCAGCTCCTGCGCGGTGGCCGTGATCCGGTCCGCGACCCGCGTCACGTCACTCTCCGCGAGCCAGGACACGTCCAGGCCCTCCGGTACGACGACCGTGTCCGATCCGCGGGCGGCCAGCAGGCCGGCGAGGGTCGCGGGCAGCGCGTCGGCCCCACAGCGGTGCACGATCGCCCGGTAGTCCGCCAGGTTCTCCGCGAGCAGGTCGACGGTCCGCGCCGCGGTCCGCTCACCGTGCTCGCGCAGATAACCCCGGTCCACGGCCGCCTCGTAGGGCGGGTCGTCGCCGCGGAC
Source organism: Streptomyces sp. NPDC007084 (assembly GCF_040703595.1). Taxonomy (NCBI): domain Bacteria; kingdom Bacillati; phylum Actinomycetota; class Actinomycetes; order Kitasatosporales; family Streptomycetaceae; genus Streptomyces; species Streptomyces sp. NPDC007084. The sequence goes on along the minus strand of NZ_JBEYFY010000042.1, from coordinate 40,190 downwards.
GTCGGCGGTCGCCCGCCGCACCCGGCCGAGGATCAGGTCCCTGCCGCTCATGTCGTCACGTCCTTTCCGCCCCGCGTCCGCCGCCACCAGTCGCGGAACGGCTCCGCCGGGACCTCGGGCAGCTCCCGGGTCCCGCTCCACGCCCGGCCCGGGCCCGGCAGGGTGCGCGGGTGGAAACGCCGGGTCCGGGACGCCAGCCGCTGGCCGGTGCGCAGCGCGCCGGGATGGCTGAAGGCCCACCGCGCCGCCCGCATCGCCGCCCGCTCGGCCGCGTGCCCCTTGGCGGGCTTGAGGACGACCCGGTTGCCGTCGCGCGTGGCGGGCCCGCCCTCGGCGATCCGCTCACGCAGATGCACCAGCACCTCCGGGATGTCGATGGCGACCGGGCAGACCTCGTAACAGGCCCCGCACAGCGAGGAGGCGTACGGCAGGGAGGCGTCGATCTCGCTGCCGGTGCCCCGCAGCTGCGGGCTGAGGATGGCGCCGATCGGCCCCGGATAGACCGAGCCGTAGGCGTGGCCGCCCGCCCGCTCGTACACCGGGCAGACGTTGAGACAGGCCGAGCAGCGGATGCAGCGCAGGGCCTGGCGGCCGACCTCGTCGGCGAGGGTGTCGGTGCGGCCGTTGTCCAGCAGCACCAGATGGAAGGTTCCCGGCCCGTCCCCCTGCCCGGCCCCGCCGTCCCGGGTGCCGGTCCACATCGAGGTGTACGGGTTCATCCGCTCGGCGGTCGAGGAGCGCGGCAGGGTCTGGAGGAACACCTCCAGGTCCTGCCAGCGCGGCACGATCTTCTCGATGCCGACGACCGAGATCAGCGTCTCGGGAAGGGTCAGGCACATCCGGCCGTTGCCCTCGGACTCCACGACGACGAGCGTGCCGGTCTCGGCGACCATGAAGTTGGCGCCGGAGATGCCGACCTTGGCCCGCAGGAACTTCTCGCGCAGGTGCAGCCGGGCGGCCTCGGCCAGCTCGGCGGGTGTGTCGGTGAGGCCCTCGGGGGCCGGGCGCCCCCACGCGCCCATCTCGCGGGCGAAGATGTCGCGGATCTCGCCGCGGTTGCGGTGGATCGCGGGAACGAGGATGTGCGAGGGCCGGTCCTTGCCCAACTGCACGATCAGCTCGGCGAGATCGGTCTCGTAGGCGCGGATGCCCGCTTCCTCCAGGGCCTCGTTGAGCCCGATCTCCTGCGTGGCCATCGACTTGACCTTGACGACCTCGCTCTCGCCGGTCGCCCGCACCAGCTCGGTGACGATCCGGTTGGCCTCGTCCGCGTCGGCCGCCCAGTGCACGACACCGCCCGCCGCCGTCACCGACTCCTCCAACTGCACGAGATAGCGGTCGAGATGACGGAGTGTGTGGTCCTTGATCTGCTTGCCGGCCTCGCGCAGCGCCGCCCAGTCGGACACCTCGGCGACCGCCTTGGCCCGCTTGGCGCGGATGGTGTGGGTGGCGTGCCGCAGATTGCCCCGCAGGGTGCGGTTGCCGACGGCCTCGTGCGCGGCGACGGGGAAGGCCGGCATTCCGACGAACGTTCCGCTCACGCGCTCGGCCCCTCTCCCGCGCCCGGCACTTCCTCCACACCTGGCATACCTGGCTCTCCCGTGACCGGCTCCTCCTCCGTGCTCGCCAGGATCTCCGCGATGTGCACGGGCCGCATGCCCGACCTCAGGCGGCCCATCGTGCCGCCGATGTGCATCAGACACGAGTTGTCGGCCGCGCACAGCACCTCGGCGCCGGTCGACTCGGCGTTGCGCACCTTGTCGGCGCCCATCGCCGCGGACACGTCCGGGTTCTTCACGGCGAAGGTCCCGCCGAAGCCGCAGCACTCGTCGGCGCCGGGCAGCTCGCGCAGTTCGAGACCCTTGACGGACTGGAGCAGCCGGCGCGGCCGGTCCCCGAGCCCCAGACTCCGCAGCCCGTGACAGGTCGGGTGGTAGGTCACCGTGTGCGGGTAGTACGCGCCGACGTCCGTGACCCCGAGGACGTCCACCAGGAACTCGGTCAGCTCGTACGTCTTCGGCACGACCGGCGCCAGCGTGCGGGCCAGGGTGTCGCCCCGCCCCTCGGCGCGCGCCCGCTCGCCCATCCTCGGGTACAGCTCCCGCACCATCGCCCCGCACGACCCGGAGGGCGTCACGATCGCCTCGTACCCCCCGAAGACATCGGAGAAGTGACGGGCCAGCGGCTCGGCCTCATGCCGGTAGCCGGTGTTGTAGTGGGCCTGCCCGCAGCAGGTCTGGCCCATCGGGAAATCGACGTCGACACCCAGTCTGGTCAGCAGTTTCACCACGGCCCGGCCGGTGTCCGGATACAGCGTGTCGTTGACACAGGTCAGGAACAGGGCGACTCGCATCGCAGCTCCTTGGTCTCGGTCATCGGATGGGTGCAGCGTACGCGGCGGGCATGCGGCGAGAGAGGCAGCGCGCGCCCCCGGCGGACGGTGAGGGGCACGGGCGTACCGCGCACCCCCCGACCGGACGGCGCGGGTCACGGTGTGCCGAGCCGGGCCTCGGCCGCGCGCCAGGCGGCCGTGCCGCCGCGTGGCTCGTGGCGGCGCAGCGACTGGGTACGGGCCACCAGGCGGCGCATCCCGGCTCGGTCGCCGACCTGCCCGTGCGCCCGGGCCTGGACGAGGACGTTGCCGAGCGCGGCCGCCTCCGCCGGGCCCGCCACGACCGGCAACCCGCAGGCGTCGGCGGTGAGTTGGCAGAGCAGTTCGTTGCGGGTGCCGCCGCCCACGATGTGCACGACGTCGACCGGATGACCGGCGAGTGACTGCGCCTGAAGCACCGCCCGCCGGTGGGCGAGCGCGAGGGAGTCGAGGATGCACCGGGTGATCTCGGCGCGCGACTCCGGCACAGGCTGCCCGGAGACCCGGCAGGCGTCAGCGATCCGCGCCGGCATCCGGCCCGGCGCGAGGAACGCCGGGTCGCCCGCGTCCACCACCGACCGCAGCGCCGGCACCTCGGCGGCGGCCGACAGGAGGTCGCCGAGAGGGGGCCCGCCCCACTCCCGTACACACTCCTGGAGCAGCCACAGGCCCATGATGTTGCGCAGATAGCGGACCGTGCCGTCCAGGCCCAGTTCGTTGGTGAAGTTGGCGGCCCGGCTCTCCTCGGTGAGCACCGGAGCGTCCAGCTCCAGACCCGCCAGCGACCAGGTGCCGGTGCAGATGTACGCGAACCGTTCCCCGGTGGCGGGGACGGCGGCCACCGCCGACGCGGTGTCGTGCGAACCCACCGTGGTCACCGGCACCGGACCCGTCAGCCCGGTCTCCTCCAGGACGCCCGGGAGCAGGGTCCCGGCCGGATCGCCGGGCCGGCGCAGCGGCGCGAACAGGGTGAGGTCGACGCCCAGGCGCTCCGCCGTGCCGTACGCCCAGTCGCCGGTGCGCGGATCGATCAACTGGGTGGTGGAGGCGTTGGTCAGTTCCGTGCCGGCCACGCCCGTGAGCCAGTACGCCAGCAGGTCCGGGATGAGCAACAGCCGTTTGGCGAAAGCCAGTTGCGCGGAGGAGCCGGCCGCCGTGAGCTGGTAGAGGGTGTTGAACGGCGCGAACTGCAGACCCGTGGCCGCGTACAGTTCGGCCGCGGGTACGGTCGCCCACACCTTCTCCGCGACGCCCTCCGTACGGGCGTCGCGGTAGTGCACCGGGTTGCCGAGCAGCGCCCCGTCCGCGTCCAGCAGGCCGTAGTCCACGGCCCAGCTGTCGATGCCGACGGAGTCGACCCGTCCGGCCGCGCGGAGCCCGTCGAGGACACCCCCGTACAGCGCGAGGATGTCCCAGCGCAGCCCCTCGGGGACCCGGACCGGACGGTTCGGGAAGCGGTGCGCCTCGGTCAGCTCCAGGGTGTCCGGACCGACGCGGCCGGCCATGACCCGTCCGCTGGACGCGCCGAGGTCGACCGCGGCGTGGTGCGAGGCGTTCACCTGCGTCATCGCAGGAACGCGGCGGCGACGCCGGCGTCGACCGGGACGTGCAGCCCCGTGGTGTGCGTCAGGTCCCCGCCGGTCAGCGCGAACACCGCGTTCGCCACGTGCTCCGGCAGCACCTCCCGCTTGAGGATGGTCCGCTGGGCGTAGAACTCCCCGAGCTTCTCCTCCTCGACGCCGTAGGTGGCCGCGCGCTGGGCGCCCCAGCCGCCCGCGAAGATCCCCGAGCCGCGCACGACCCCGTCCGGGTTGACGCCGTTGACCCGGATGCCGTGCGCCCCCAACTCGGCTGCCAGCAGGCGTACTTGGTGCGCCTGGTCGGCCTTGGTCGCGGAGTAGGCGATGTTGTTCGGGCCGGCGAAGACCGCGTTCTTGGAGGCGATGTAGACGATGTCGCCGCCCAGCTCCTGAGCGGTCATCACCCGGGCCGCCTCGCGCGAGACGAGGAAGGAGCCGCGCGCCATGATGTCGTGCTGGAGGTCCCAGTCCTTCGCGGTGGTCTCCAGGAGCGGCTTGGAGATGGAGATGCCCGCGTTGTTGACCACCAGGTCGACCCCGCCGAACGCCAGCACCGCCGCCTGGAACGCCTCGGCGATCTGCTCCTCGGAGGTGACGTCCACCCGGACGGCGACGGCCTTGTCCGGCCCGCCGAGATCCGCGGCCACTCGCTCCGCGCCCTCGGCGTTCAGGTCCGCGACCACCACACAGGCACCCTCGGCCACCAGCCGCTCCGCGATGGCCTTGCCGATCCCGCTGCCCGCGCCCGTCACCAGCGCCACCCGGGTGGCGAGCGGCCTGGGCTCCGGCATCCGGCGGAGCTTGGCCTCCTCCAGCGCCCAGTACTCGATACGGAACTTCTCCGACTCCTCGATCGGCGCGTACGTCGAGACGGCCTCGGCCCCGCGCATCACGTTGACGGCGTTCACATAGAACTCGCCCGCCACCCGCGCGGTCTGCTTGTCCTTGCCGAAGGAGAACATGCCGACGCCGGGGACCAGCACGATCGCCGGGTCGGCGCCGCGCATCGCGGGGGAGTCGGGCTGTGCGTGCCGCTCGTAGTAGGCGGCGTACTCCACCCGGTACTCGGCGTGCAGTTCCTTCAGGCGGGCGACCGCCTCGTCCAGCGGGGCGGCAGGGGGCAGGTCGAGGACGAGCGGCCGGACCTTGGTGCGCAGGAAGTGGTCCGGGCAGGAGGTGCCGAGCGCCGCGAGCCGGGGGTGCTCGGCCCGGGCGAGGAAGTCCAGCACCTCGTCGGAGTCGGTGAAGTGGCCGACCTGCGGCCGGTCCCGGGAGGCGAGGGCCCGGACGTACGGGGCGAGGGCGGCGGCGCGGGCCCGGCGCTCGGCGGGGGCGAGCGGCTCGAACCCCTCGACGACGGGCCCGAAGGGCTCCGCCTTGCCGCGCTCTTCGAGGAAGGCCTCGGCGGTACGGATGATGTGCAGCGAGTTGCGCTCGCACTCCTCGGCAGTGGCGCCCCAGGCGGTGATGCCGTGGCCGCCCAGTACACAGCCGACGGCCCGCGGGTTGGCCTCCTTGACCGCCGCGATGTCCAGGCCGAGCTGGAAACCGGGCCGGCGCCAGGGCACCCACACCACGCTGTCCCCGAAGCACTCGGCGGTGAGCTTCTCCCCGTCGGCCGCGCAGGCGAGCGCGATCCCGGAGTCGGGGTGCAGATGGTCGACGTGCGGCGCGTCGACCAGCCCGTGCATCGCGGTGTCGATGGAGGGCGCGGCACCGCCCTTGCCGTGCAGGCAGTAGTCGAACGCGGCGACCATCTCGTCCTCGCGCTCGACTCCCGGGTACACCTCGGTCAGCGCCCGCAGCCGGTCCAGGCGCAGCACCGCGAGCCCGGCCTCGGTGAGCGTCCCGAGGTCGCCGCCCGACCCCTTCACCCACATCAGCTCCACCTCGCCGCCGGTCACGGGGTCGGTGCCGCCGCCCTTCGCGGAGGTGTTGCCGCCCGCGTAGTTGGTGTTCCGAGGATCACCACCAAGCCGCCGCGACCGACCCAACAGAGCGACGACTTCAGGATGGGCTGCCATGTTCCAGGTCCTTAAGAAGAGTACGTACGTTCACTGAAAACAAACCGAGGGGAAGCCGGCCCAGGGACGCGGGGGGAGAGCGGGCCCTCCGAGAAGGCGGGCCCTCCGAGAAGGCGGGCCCTCAGAGAAGGCGGGCCCTCCGAAAGAGCGGGCCCTCCGAAAGAGCGGGCCCTCCGGGAAAGCGGGCGCTCCGGGAAAGCGGGCGCTCCGGGAAAGCGGGCGCCGATACGGAACGGCGCCCCCCTAGGCCCCCCACCCCGCCTGCATACCCCCCACCCGCTCGGAGGCGATCCGCTCCCCCCACCCGGACCGGTGATACGCGCCCACCGGATCGGGATCGAGCCCCAGCTCCGCCCGCACCTCGGCGAGCAGGGGCCGCACGTCCGTGTTGTAGGCGTCCATGACGACGGCGTTGGCCGCGAGGACATCCCCGGACTGCTGGGCCGCGGCAAGCGCCGCACGGTCGACGAGCAGCGCCTTGGCCGTCGCCTCCTGCACGTTCATCACGGAACGGATGATCGCCGGGATCTTCGCCTCGATGTTGTGGCACTGGTCGAGCATGAAGGCGACGTCGGGGGAGAGGCCGCCCCCGCGGATCACCTCGTACATGATCCGGAAGAGCTGGAAGGGGTCGGCGGCGCCCACCATGAGGTCGTCGTCGGCGTAGAAGCGGGAGTTGAAGTCGAAGGCGCCGAGCTTTCCCTCGCGCAGCAGGGTGGCGACGATGAACTCGATGTTGGTGCCGGGGGCGTGGTGCCCGGTGTCGACCACGACCTGCGCCTTGGGGCCGAGCTTGAGGCAGTGCGCGTAGGCCGTGCCCCAGTCGGGCACGTCGGTGGCGTAGAAGGCGGGCTCGAAGAACTTGTACTCCAGCAGCATGCGCTGGTTCTCGCCGAGCCGGTCGTAGACCTGGGAGAGGGCCTCGGCGAGCCGGTCCTGGCGTGCGTGGAGGTCGTCCTGCCCGGGGTAGTTGGTGCCGTCGGCGAACCACAGCTTGAGGTCCCGGGAGCCGGTCGCGTCCATGATGTCGACGCATTCGAGCAGGTGGTCCACGGCCTTGCGGCGCACCGCGGCCTCCGGGTGGCAGACGGAGCCGAGCCGGTAGTCGTCGTCCTGGAAGGTGTTGGAGTTGATCGCGCCGACGGTGAGGCCGCGCTCCTCGGCGTGCTTGGCGAGCGCCGCGTAGTCCTCGACCCGGTCCCAGGGGATGTGCAGGGCGACGGTCGGGGCGGCGCCGGTGAACTCGTGCACCTTCGCCGCGTCGTCGATCTTCTCCTGGGGGGTCCGGGGCACACCCGGTTGCGCGAAGACCTTGAACCGGGTTCCCGAGTTCCCGTACGCCCACGACGGCGTCTCGACGGCCTGGGTCTTGAGCGCGGCCTTCACCGCGGCGAACTCGGTCACTTCGGGGCTCCTACGACTTCGAGTGGGGAACGGCCGTCCGCACGGTCCGCCACGGCTTCCCGGCACAGGCCGGTCACGGGGGCTTCCCGACGGACGCCGGTCCCCGGCTTCCTGGAACACGGCGGCTGAAACGATTCAGGAGCCGAAGCTATGAGCACCCCGCAGGACTGTCAACCCCTCCCGCGCCGGGCTTTGTTCGTGACTCCGTCGTGACCTTTGGCCCCCGAAGAATTTCGCCACGCACCCATTGACGCGACCTGGGTGACATGCCTAACGTCCCGGCAATCCAATTGAAACCTTTCACGACGTCGTGGGGGCCGTCCCGCAGGCGTCGTCGAGGAGCCCCTCATGACCCACCCGTCCGACACGGGACCGACCCCGGTGCTGGCGCTGAAGGATCTGTCGAAGTCCTTCGGTGCCGTACGCGCCCTGCGGGACGTGTCCCTGGAACTGTTCCCCGGCGAGGTGCACGCGCTCGCCGGAGAGAACGGCGCGGGCAAGTCGACCCTCATCAAGGCGCTCGCCGGCGTGCACCGACCGGACGCCGGCCAGGTTCTCCTGGACGGCGAACCCACCGTCTTCCACGGCCCCGCCGACGCCCGTGACGCGGGTATCGCGGTGATCTACCAGGAGCCCACGCTCTTCCCCGACCTCTCGATCGCCGAGAACATCTTCATGGGCCGCCAGCCGCGCCGGGCGCTCGGCCGCATCGACCACAAGGCGACCCACGCGGCGACCGCCGCCCTGATGGAGCGCCTCGGCGTCGAACTCGACCCCGAGCGGCCGGCCCGCGGACTGTCCATCGCCGACCAGCAGATCGTGGAGATCGCCAAGGCGCTCTCCTTCGACGCCCGCGTCCTGATCATGGACGAGCCCACCGCCGCCCTCACCGGCAGCGAGGTGGCGCGGCTGTTCGGCGTGGTGCGCACCCTGCGCGAACAGGGCTCCGCGGTGCTGTTCATCTCGCACCGGCTGGAGGAGATCTTCCAGATCTGCCAGCGGGTCACGACCCTGCGGGACGGGGCGCTCATCTCCAGCGAGCCGCTGACGGGCATGACCGAGGACGACCTGGTCCGCCGCATGGTCGGCCGCGACCTGGACCAGCTCTACCCCAAGCAGGACGTCGAGGCCGGCGACATCGCCCTGAGCGTGCGCCGGCTGACCCGGGAGGGCGTCTTCACCGACGTCTCCTTCGACGTCCGGCGCGGTGAGATCGTCGGCCTCGCCGGACTGGTCGGGGCCGGCCGCACCGAGGTGGCCCGCTCCGTGTTCGGGGTGGACCGCTGGGACGCCGGGGAGGTGACGGTCGACGGGAAGGCGCTGACGAACGGCGCCCCGTCCACCGCCATGGCCGCCGGCCTCGCCCTCGTCCCCGAGGACCGCCGCGCCCAGGGCCTGGTGATGGACATGTCCATCGAGCGCAACATCGGCCTGACCGGGCTGCGTACGACGGTCCGGGCCGGCCTGATGGACCGCGGCGCCGAACGCAGCCGCTCCCTCGACTGGGCCGTCAAGCTCCAGGTCAAGTACGCCCGGATCGCCGACACCGTGGGCACCCTCTCCGGCGGCAACCAGCAGAAGGTCGTCCTCGCCAAGTGGCTCGCCACCGGCCCCAAGGTGCTCATCGTCGACGAGCCGACCCGGGGCATCGACGTCGGCACCAAGGCCGAGGTGCACCGGCTGCTCAGCGAACTGGCCGCCGACGGGGTGGCCGTCCTGATGATCTCCTCCGATCTGCCCGAGATCCTCGGCATGGCCGACCGCGTGCTCGTGATGCACGAGGGCCGGCTCACCGCCGAGATCCCACGCTCCGAAGCCACCGAGGAAACCGTGATGGCCGCAGCCACCGGGAGGGCCGCCGCATGACGGTCACCGCGCCCACCCCCGCCCCCGCCACCGAAGTGCCCAAGTCCAGCGGCACCCGGCTGGTGGACCGCGTCTTCAAGATGCGCGAACTCGCCATCCTGGCCGTCTTCCTGGTGATGATCGCCGTCACCCAGGCGGGCAACAGCGAGTTCCTGTCCGAGCAGGGCATCAAGGACCTGCTGCTGAACGCCACGATCCTGGTGCTGGTCGCCACCGGCCAGTCCCTCGTCGTCATCACCCGCAACGTCGACCTGTCGGTCGGCTCGACCCTCGGGATCAGCGCCTTCGCGGCCGGCACCTACCTCCAGGGCGGCGGCAACGGCGTCGTCGCCGTCGTCCTCGCCGTACTCCTCGGCATCGGCTGCGGGCTGGTCAACGGACTCCTCGTCAGCCTCGGCCAGGTGCCCGCCCTCGTCGTCACCCTCGGCACGCTCTACATCATCCGCGGCATCGACTCCATCTGGGTCGGCTCCCGCCAGATCACCGCGGCCGACCTGCCCGGCGGCTTCGTCGACTTCGGCTCCGGCGGCATCCTCGCCGTCCCCTACCTCGCGCTGATCGCCCTCGCCGTCCTCGTCGTCACCGCCTACTACCTCAGGCACTTCGGCAGCGGGCGCGAGCTGTACGCGCTCGGCTCCAACCCCGAGGCCGCGCGGCTCGCCGGCATCCCCGTCCGCAAGCGCATCCTCACCGCGTACATCGTCTGCGGGGCGCTCGCCGGGCTCGCCGGCGCCCTCTACCTCGCCCGGTTCGGCAACGTCGACTCCGGCACCGGGAACGGCTACGAACTCACCGTCGTCAGCGCGGTCGTGGTCGGCGGCGTCGTCTTCACCGGCGGCTCCGGCAGCGTCTACGGCGCCGCCCTCGGCGCGCTCCTGCTGACCTCCGTGAACAGCGTGCTGCCCGCCCTCGGCGTCAGCTCCGTGTGGGTGCTCGCCATCAACGGCATCCTGCTCATCCTCGCCATCGCCGTCGACCGGGTCGTCGCGCTGCGCGTGGCCTCCGCCCTGAAGAAGAGGAACGCCCGCCATGGCTGACTCCGCTCTCGCGCGCGCCGTCCGCTGGGACACGGTCGTCGGCGCGCTCCTCATCGTCCTGCTGCTGTTCTCCTTCTCCTTCGTGGACGGCTTCGGCAACGCCCTCAACCTGTCGTTCCTGATCGGCAACACCCTGCCGATCGCGCTGATCGCCCTGCCGATGACCCTGCTCGTGGTGGCCGGCGAGATCGACCTGTCGGTGGCCTCCACGGCCGGGCTGTCCGGCTCGGTGATGGGCGCCCTGTGGAACCAGGGCATGGCCATCGAGACGATCATCCCGCTGTGTTTGCTGCTCGGCGTGGTGTGCGGACTGGTCAACGGCCTGCTGGTGACCCGGCTCGGCCTGCCGTCCCTCGCCGTCACCATCGGCACGCTCGCCGCCTACCGGGGCATCGCGCAGATCGTGCTCGGCTCCGACGCGGTCACCGACTTCCCCACCCGGTACCTGGACTTCGCCGCCGGACGGATCGGCGACTCGTTCGTCCCGCAGGCCTTCCCGCCCTTCCTGGTCCTGCTCGCCGTCGCCGTCGTCGTGCTGCACGCCACCCCCTTCGGACGGTCGGCGTTCGCCATCGGCGCCAACGAGGAGGCCGCCCGGTTCGCCGGCATCCGCGTCAAGCGGCAGAAACTGCTCCTGTTCGTCGCGACCGGCCTGATGGCCTCCCTGACCGGCGTCTTCTGGGCCCTGCACTACGCCAGCGCCCGCTATGACAACGCCACCGGGCTCGAACTGTCCGTCGTGGCGGCCGTCCTGCTCGGCGGCATCGACTTCGACGGCGGCAAGGGCACCCTCGGCGGCGCCGTCGCCGGTGTCTTCCTGCTCGGCGCCCTCCAGAACGCGATGAGCCTCCTCAACGTCTCCGCGCAGTCGCAGATCGTCGTGACCGGCGTTCTGCTCGTCGTCTCCGTGCTCGGCCCCCGGGTCACACGGCAGATCTCCGTAGCGAGGGCGGGCCGCAGAGCCGCCTCGACTCCGATCTCGTAACCGCTCCGCTCACCCCGTAAAGGACCGTCAGCCATGCGCAAGACCTCGATCCGCCGTACCTGCGCGGCGCTCGCCGCCGTCACCTCCCTCGCCCTGGCCGTCACCGCGTGCGGCGGCACCACCAAGAACGACGTGCAGGACTCCGGCGGCTCGGCCGCCTCCGGCGGCGCCAAGGCCGACCCGAACGCGGCCACCAAGAAGGGGCTGACCGTCGGCTTCCTGCCCAAGCAGGTCAACAACCCCTACTTCACCTCCGCCGACAAGGGCGGCGAGAAGGCGCTCAAGGAGCTGGGCTCCACCTACAAGGAGGTCGGCCCCAGCAGCGCCACCGACACCAGCGGCCAGGTCAGCTACGTCAACACGCTCACCCAGCAGCAGGTGAACGCGATGGCCGTCTCCGCGCAGGACCCGGGCGCCCTGTGCACCGCGCTCAAGCAGGCGATGAAGAACAAGATCAAGGTCGTCACCTACGACTCCGACACCAAGACCGACTGCCGTAACGCCTTCGTCTCGCAGGCCAGCGCCGAGGACCTCGGCCGCACCGAGGTACAGCTCCTCGCCAAGCAGATCGGCTACAAGGGCGAGATCGCGATCCTGTCCGCCGCGCAGACCGCGACGAACCAGAACACCTGGATCGACTTCATGAAGGACGAGCTGAAGGACCCCAAGTACAAGAACGTCAAGCTGGTCAAGGTCGCCTACGGCAACGACGACGCCCAGCAGTCCTTCCAGCAGACGCAGGGCCTGCTCCAGGAGCACCCCAAGCTCGCCGGGATCATCTCCCCGACCACCGTCGGCATCAAGGCGGCGGCCCAGTACCTGTCCGGCTCCAAGTACAAGGGCAAGGTCAAGCTGACCGGCCTCGGCACCCCCAACGACATGCGCAAGTACGTCAAGAACGGGACGGTCGAGGGCTTCGAGCTGTGGGACCCGTCGAAGCTCGGCGAGCTGGCCGCCCACACCGCCGTGGCGCTCGCCTCGGGGCAGATCACCGGCCGGGAGGGCGAGACCTTCAAGGCCGGCGACATGGGCTCCTTCACCATCGGCAAGGACGGCGTGATCAACCTCGGCAAGCCGACCGTCTTCGACGCGAAGAACATCGACCAGTTCGACTTCTGATCGGCCGGCCCCCGCAACCGCCGTACCCGGGAGGGTCGTTGACACGCCGTGTGTGCTTCCTGCTGAAGGTCCGGGCGGACCGCCTCGACGCCTACCGCGAGCGGCACGCCACCGTGTGGCCCGAGATGCGCGACGCGCTCTCGGCCGCCGGCTGGCACAACTACTCGCTGTTCCTGCGCGAGGACGGCCTGCTGGTCGGCTACCTGGAGACCGAGGACTTCGCCGCGGCCCGCGCCGCCATGGAGGCCACCGACGTCAACGCCCGCTGGCAGGCGGAGATGGCGCCGTTCTTCACCGCGCTGGACGGCGCCCGCCCCGACGAGGCCATGAAACCCCTCGCCGAGGTGTTCCACCTCGACTGAACCGGCGGGGCCGCGAGCGCGCCCCGCCGGCCGCGACCCGCCCCGTGACCTGCCGTGACCTGCGGGGCGACGCCCGACGGGACCGGGCCCGTCGCCCCGTATGTCGTCCATTTCCGGGCTTCCCTCACGACCACCGGTTCCGGCCCGCTCGCGGGTAATGTGAGGGCCTGCCCGCCGCTTCGAGTTCTGCTGGAGGTTCCCGCCCGATGGCCCAGTCGGTGGGTATCAAGGACGTCGCCCGTGCCGCCGGAGTCTCCGTCGGCACGGTGTCGAACGTGATCAACCGCCCCGACTCGGTGGCCTCCGAGACGCGGGCCCGTGTGCTGTCCGCCATCGACCGGCTCGGCTATGTGCGCAGCGAGTCGGCCCGCCAACTGCGCGCCGGAAGCAGCCGGATCATGGGGCTGCTCGTCCTCGACATGGGCAACCCCTTCTTCGTGGACGTGGCCCGGGGCGCCGAACGCGCGGCCCGCGACGCCGGACTCGGCGTGATGGTCTGCAACAGCGCGCAGAGCCCGAGCGAAGAGGCCGACTACCTGTCGCTCTTCGCCGAGCAGCGCGTGCGCGGCGTGCTGCTGACCCCCAGCGACGCGAGCGGCCGCAACATCGAGGCCTTCCGCCGCAACGGCATCCCCTTCGTCCTGGTCGACCGGGTCGCCGAGGGCACCACCGAGTGCTCCGTCTCCGTCGACGACGTGGCGGGGGGCGCCCTCGCCGTCCGCCATCTCGTGGACGCCGGGCACCGCTCCATCGCCTACGTCAGCGGGCCGCCCGGCCTCAACCAGGTCAGGGACCGCCGCACCGGCGCCCTGAACGCGCTGGCCGAGGCGGGCCTTGGCCCCGGCAGCCTGCGCGAGCTGCCCACCGAGCGGCTCGACGTGGCCGCGGGACGGGACGCCGGTGCCCGGCTCCTCGGCCTCGCCGAGCGCCCCACCGCCGTGTTCTGCGCCAACGACCTGCTCGCGCTCGGCGTCCTCCAGGCCATGTACGCGGCCGGTGTCGGCGTCCCCGACGACCTCGCCATCGTCGGCTACGACGACATCGAGTTCGCCGCCGCCGCGGCCGTCCCGCTCACCTCCGTACGGCAGCCCGCCACGACGCTCGGCGCGCTCGCCGCGGGACTGCTCCTGGAGGAGATCGAGGCGCGGACCGCGCCCGCGCCGCACGAACACCGCCGTGTCGTCCTCCAGCCCGAGCTGGTCGTACGCCACTCCAGCCTGGCCGCGCGCTGAGCGGCCGTTCAGTTGCCCCTCGCCGGGCCGTTGACCCACTGTTCAGTCCGCCTTCTTGATCCCCGGGCTGCCCGGTCCGGGGCACATGTGCTCAACTGGGACAGCCTGGAATCCGTACGTCTCGGGAGCCCTGTTGACCGTCAGCTACCGCCAGCCCGGTGTCGTCCTCACCGACCACCGCTTCACCGTGCCCCTCGATCACGCCCGTCCGGACGGGGAGACCATCGAGCTGTTCGCCCGCGAGGTCGTCGCGAGCGACAAGGCGCGGCAGGACCTGCCCTGGCTGGTGTATCTCCAGGGCGGCCCCGGCTTCGGAGCGAATCGTTTCGTCGGACGGCAGGCCTGGCTCGGCCGGGCCCTGAAGGAGTTCCGCGTCCTGCTGCTGGACCAGCGCGGCACCGGCCACTCCACGCCCGCGAACCGGCAGACCCTCCCGCTGCGCGGCGGCCCCCGCGAACAGGCCGACCACCTCACGCTCTTCCGCGCCGACTCGATCGTCCTCGACTGCGAGGCCATCCGGCCCCGGCTCACCGGCGGCGCCCCCTGGACGGTGCTCGGCCAGAGCTTCGGCGGCTTCTGCACCGTGCGCTATCTGTCCAGCGCCCCCGAGGGGCTGAGCGCGGCCCTCGTCACCGGCGGCCTGCCCACCCTCGACGGCCACGCCGACGACGTCTACCGCGCCGCCTACCCGCGCATCGAGCGCAAGGTCGCCGCGCACTACGCCCGCTACCCGCAGGACGTCGAGCGCGCCCGCCGCATCGCCGACCACCTGCTCCAGCACGAGCCCGTCCTCGGCGGCGGCTACCGCCTCACCGTCGAGGCCTTCCAGTCGCTGGGCATCCTGCTCGGCGGCAGCGAGGGCAGCCACCGCCTGCACTACCTGCTGGAGGACGCCTTCGTGCGCACCCCGCGGGGCATGGCCCTCTCCGACGCCTTCCAGGAAGAGGTCCAGGCCCTCCTGTCGTACGCGGCCCACCCGCTGTACGCGCTGGTCCACGAGGCCATCTACGCCCAGGACGAGCGGCCCACCAACTGGTCCGCCGAGCGGGTACGCGCCGAGTTCCCGCAGTTCGACGCGGCCAAGACCCTCGCCGACGACGGACCGCTGCTGTTCACAGGCGAGTCCGTGCACCCCTGGATGTTCGAGAACGACCCGGCGCTGCGCCCGCTGCGGGAGACCGCCGAGGTACTGGCCGCCCGCACCGACTGGGCCCCGCTCTACGACCCGGCCCGCCTCGCCGCCAACGAGGTGCCGGTGGCGGCTGCCGTCTACCACGACGACATGTACGTGGACACCGGGCACGCGCTCCGGACCGCGCGGGCCGTGCGCGGGCTGCGCACGTGGGTGACCGACGAGTTCGAGCACGACGGCCTGCGGGCCGGCGGCCCGCGCGTCCTCGACCGGCTGCTGGCGCTCACCCGCGACGACGCCTGACGGGCCGGGCTCCTCCCCGGTCGGCGCGGCCCTTCGACGGTCCGGCCACGTGCCGGTCCGCGCCGCCCTGCGACGGTCCGGCTCCGCTCCGGCACCTTGGGGCGCGGGCGCGTACCCCTCTAAGCTTCTGACGGCCTGTCAGAAATCTGAGGGGGTACGGATGATCGACACCACGCGTACGGACATCCCGGAGGGTGAGGAGCGGCTGCGGCTGGAGGTCGAGGACGGCGTCGGGGTCCTCACCCTCTGCCGGCCGGCCAAACTCAACGCGTGGAGCTGGGAGTCCACGCGCCAACTCGGCCTGTTCGCCGACCGGATCCGCTTCGACCCGGCGATCAGGGTCGTGCTGCTGCGGGCCGAGGGGCGGGCCTTCTGCGCGGGCATCGACGTGACGGCACCGGGCGGCGCGATCACCGGCCGCTCGGGCGCCGAACGCACCCACGCCTACGCCGAGGGCATCCGCTGGGCGCATGGACGCTTCGCCGCCTTCGCGTCCCTGCCCCAGCCCGTCGTCGCAGCGGTCCAGGGCTACTGCCTCGGCTTCGGCTTCGAACTCGCCCTCATGGCCGACATCCGGATCGCCTCCGCCGACGCCGTCTTCGCCCTGCCCGAGGCCCAGTTGGGTCTAGCACTCGACGCGGGCGGCGATCTGCGGATCGCGCGCGAGGCGGGCGCCGGCTGGGCCAAGTTCCTCGCGCTGACCGGCCGCCGGCTCGACGCGACGACGGCCGAACGCCTGCACCTCGTCCAATTCGTCGCACCGGAAGGCGAGTTGGAGTCGGCGTCACACGCGGTCGCCGGCGAGATCGAGGCGAACGGGCCGCTCGCCGTGCAGGCCGTCAAGCGGGACATCGACACCTTCGCCGACGCCGGCCTCGCCACCGCCCTCGACCGGGCGGCCCTCTCGGCCGCGCTCACCCTGACCTCCGAGGACGCGGACGAGGGATACGCCGCGAAGCGGGCCCGCCGCGCGCCCCGCTTCGAGGGAAAGTGACCAGCGTGTTTTGATCGGTCACCTGCGCCTACGAAGACACAGACGACACAGGGGGACCGATGGCCGACAGCGAACATCTCGCGGACCGGTTCGAGGAACAGCGCGGGCACCTCAGAGCGGTCGCCTACCGGATGCTCGGCTCGCTCAGCGAGGCCGACGACGCCGTCCAGGAAGCCTGGCTGAAGCTCGGCCGCACCGACGCGGACGAGATCAGGAACCTGGGCGGCTGGCTGACCACCGTCGTCGGCCGGATCTGCCTGGACATGCTGCGCTCGCGCACCGCCCGCCGCGAGGACCCGCTGGAGCACGCCGGCACCTTCGTCCCCGACCCCGTGGTCGGCCCGCTGGACCAGAGCGACCCCGAACAGGAGGTGCTCCTCGCCGACTCCGTCGGACTCGCCCTCCTCGTGGTCCTGGAGACGCTGGAGCCCGCCGAACGGCTCGCCTTCGTGCTGCACGACCTGTTCGCGGTCCCCTTCGACGACATCGCCCCGATCGTCGGCCGCTCGACGGTGGCCACCCGCCAGCTCGCGAGCCGGGCCCGCCGCCGCGTCAAGGCGGACGCCCCCGAGCCCGAGCGCGACGTGACCCGGCAGAAGCAGGTCCTCGACGCCTTCCTCGCCGCCTCGCGCGCCGGGGACTTCGAGGCGCTGCTCGCCGTCCTCGACCCCGACGTCGTGCTGCGCGCCGACTCCGGCCCGCACATCGGCGGAGCCGCCGCCTCCAAACTGGTGCGCGGGGCGGCGGCGGTGGCCCGGCAGGCCCTCACCTTCTCCCGGTTCGCGGCGAGTTCACGGCCGGTCCTGGTCAACGGAGAGATCGGCGTCGTCGCCCACGTCGACGGCCGTCCGCTGTCGGTCATGGGGATCACCGTCGCCGACGGCCGGATCGTCGCGATGTACATCCTCGCCGACCCCGAACGGCTCGCCCGCCTCGCTCTCGCCGGGCCCGGTCCCGCGGACCCCGGCGCGTGACGGTCAGCCGGTGAAGGGGCCGCGCCCCAACTGCTCCCGCACCGGCGTCACCGGCGGGCTGACCAGCCCCCTGCGCTGCCAGTTCGCGCCGTCCACCACGAGGGTGTGGCCGGTGATGAACCGGGCGTAGGGGGAGGCCAGGAAGGTCGCCGCCCAGCCCAGTTCACGCGGCGCGCCGACCCGCAGCGCGGGCTGCCGCCGGTCATGCCCCGCCGGCGCCCGCGGGTCCTCCGGCCTCTCCGGGCCTCCGCTCGCGTCCTTGGCAGCGGGTTCGGCCGCATGGTCGGCCGCATGTTCGGACGCGTGCTCGACCGGGTGCGCGGCCGGGTCCCGCGCCCGGGCGAGGTTGCCTCGGATGTCGTCCGTCATGTCGGGGTGCGGCATCAGGCCCGGCACCAGCCCGTTGACCTGGATGCCGTACGGGCCCCACTCCACGGCGAGGGTCCGCACCAGGCTCTCCACACCCGCCTTCGCCGCCGCGCTGTGCGCGAACCCGGGGCCGCCCGTCCAGGCGTAGGAGGCCCCGACGTCGATGACCGACCCCGGCGTACCCGCCGCGAGATGCCTGCGCCCGAACTCACGGGTCATCAGGAACGTACCGGTGAGGGTGATGTCGACCACCGACTGCCAGGCGTTCGGCGACATCTCCTCGGCGGGGACGGGGAAGTTGGCCGCCGCGTTGTTGACCAGCACGTCCGGCAGCGGGTGGCGGTCGAACACCTCGGCGATGCGCCGCGGGTCCCGGATGTCGCAGACGGCCGACGACACCCGGGTGCCCAGCTTCGCCAACTCCCGCCGCGCGGGCGCGAGATGGCGCTCGCGCCGGCTGACGATCAGCAGGTCGGCGCCGAGCCGCGCGAACTCCGCGGCGACGGCCCGCCCGAGTCCGGTGCCGCCTCCGGTGACGAGCACCAGCGAGCCGTCGAACGTGCCGGCCGGCAGGGCGCTCGCGCCCAGCGGGGGAGGGGCGGGGAGGCCGGGCAGTCCGGCGGCGGTGTCCATGGCCCCCTCGATACCCGGTGTGCCGTCAAACATCCAGACAGTGACCGTGGGCATCCCTGCCCGCACGGCGCGGCCAGCGGCATCGGTCCAGTTCAGAGGCGGCCCCCGGGCTCAGTAGTCTTGGCCCCATGAGCGACGACGGCGCCACGGCCCAGGACTCCCGCCCGGCACTGCGCGCCGACTGCGGCCGGTGCTTCGGGCTGTGCTGTGTCGCCCTCACCTTCTCCCGGTCGGCGGACTTCGCGATCGACAAGGACGCGGGCAAGCCCTGCCCCAACCTCGCGGACGACTTCCGCTGCGGCGTCCACACCCGCCTCCGGGAGACCGGCTTCACCGGCTGCACGGTGTACGACTGCTTCGGCGCCGGACAGCGGGTCTCCCAGGAGACCTACGGCGGTGTGGACTGGCGGTCGGGCTCACCCGAGCGGGCCCGCGAGATGTTCGACGTGTTCCCCGTCGTACGCCAACTCCACGAACTGCTCTGGTACTTGACCGAGGCGCTGACGCTCCCCGCCGCCCGGCCCGTGCACACCGACGCCCGGAGCCTGCTCGGCCGGACGGAGGAGCTGGCCCGGCTGAGCCCCGACGGGCTGGGCGCCCTGGACGTGGGCGCGCACCGGCAGCGGGTCAACGAGGTGCTGCTGCGCACGAGCGAGCTGGTCCGGGCCGGCGCCGGGGGCGGCCGCAAGAAGGACCGCAGGGGCGCCGACCTGATGGGCGCCCGCCTCAAGGGCGCCGACCTGCGGGGCGCCAGTCTGCGCGGCGCCTACCTCATCGCCGCCGATCTGACGGGGGCGGACCTGCGCGACGCCGACCTGATCGGCGCCGACCTGCGGGACGCCGACCTCACCGACGCGGATCTGACCGGCGCCTTCTTCGTCACCCAGCCCCAGCTGAACGCGGCCCGCGGCAACGCGGCCACCCGCCTGCCGGACTCCCTCGCCCGTCCCGGCCACTGGACCGGCGCAGAGAGTCCCTGAAGTCCGGCCGCCGGCGTTCAGGCGGTGGACCGGCCCGCCGGGGTCCGGGGTGTCCCCGTGACCGGGGTACGCCGTTCGAGGCGCAGTCGCAGCCCCTCCGGCATCAGGGTGAGCCGCTCGGACACCCGCAGCCGGTAGTCCGGCTCGGGCAGCAGCTCGTAGCGGCGCAGCAGCAGTCCGAGGACCAGGGTCGCCTCGTGCAGGGCGAACTGGCGGCCGATGCAGGCGCGCGCCCCGGTGCCGAACGGCTTGAAGGTGTGCGGGGGCCGGGCCCGTACCGCCTTCGCGTCGAACCGGTCCGGGTCGAACGCCTCGGTGTCGGCGCCCCACACCTGCGGGTCCCGGTGCAGCATCGCCGTGAGGACCAGCGCCCACGCGCCCTGGCGCATCGGATGGACCCCGCCCAGCACGGTGTCCTCCCGGGCCTCTCGGGCGAAGGCGGGTGCCGTCGGCCACAGCCGCAGCGACTCGTCGAGCACACGGCGCACATACCGCAGCCGGGCGACCTGGTCGTAGGCGGGCCGTTCGGTGCCGCCCCACACGCGGTCGACCTCGGCGCGGGCGCGGGCGGCGGCCTCCGGATGCCGGGCGAGGTAGTGCAGCGCGAAGGACAGGGCGCCCGAGGTGGTCTCGTGGCCGGCGATCAGGAAGGTGATGACCTGGCGGCGGATGTTCTCCGGCGCGAGCCGCTCCCCGGTCACCGGGTGCGCCGTCTCCAGCATCCGGTCGAGCAGGTCGCCCCGGCCGCCGCCGTCGGCCCGGCGCGTGGCCACCACGGCGTCGACCGTGCGGTTCAGATACGCCATGTCGGCCGCGTTGCGCCGGGACGCGCCGCGCAGCAGCAGCGGGGCCAGCGGCACGGGGACGACGTTGCGGCGCTGGGCATAGGTCAGCGTGCCCACCATCGCGGTCACGAAGGGGTGCGGCCGGGAGCGTTCGAACGAGGCGAAGTCGTGGCCGAAGCCGGTCCGCGCGATCGTCTCCAGCGTCAGCTTGGTCATGTCCCCGGGCACGTCCACCGCGCGCCCGGCCGCCTGCTCGGCGTCCCAGCGGTCCGTGAGCCGCTCGGTGACGTCCAGCATCATCGGGTGGTAGCCCTCCATGGCCTCCCGGCTGAACCCGGGGGCGAGGACGTCGTGCGCCAGTTGCCAGTTGGGCTCGTGGTTGTACGCGGTGAACAGTCCGTCCCCGGCCACCGGGCGCAGGTTGGCGACCCCGAGGCCCACGTGTTTCGCGAACCGCGACTCGTCGGCCAGCTCGGCGGCCAGGCCGGCGCCCCAGACGAAGACGATCTCGTTGCCGAAGGCCTTGCGCCGGAAGATCGGCCCGAGCCGCCGGCCGAACTTGAGGGAATCCTGCATCGGCGAACGGACGCTGGCCCCGAGCACATCGCCGACGAACGGGACGCGGCGCGGCGGGTGCGGGATGCGGCGCAGCTCGGGCCAGCCCAGCTCCGCGCTGCGAAATCCCTTCGGCAGTGCGGCCGGTGCGCCGTGCCTCGTCTCCGCCATGCCGCCATCTCCCTTGTTCCTGCCGCCGGTTGAGGTCTGTTGTACGCGGGTTCAATAACGGGTCTCAGTGTCGTCCCGTTGTTGAACCGGCGTCAAGTACAGTGCGGGCATGACCGGGAAGCAGGGGGAGCGGGCGCGCAGGCGGCTCAGTACCGAGGAGCGCCGTGAGCAGCTTCTGTCGGTCGGCGCCCGCCTCTTCTCGGAGAGTCCGTACGACGACGTGTGGATCGAGCAGGTCGCCGAGATCGCCGGGGTCTCCCGGGGGCTGCTCTACCACTACTTCCCGACGAAGCGGGACTTCTTCGCGGCCGTGGTCGAGCGGGAGAGCGGACGCATGCTGCGGATGACCGCGGCCGTGCCCGGCGTCCCGGTGCGCGAGCAGCTCACCGCCGGCCTCGACACCTTCCTCGGCTACGTCGAGGAGCACGCGCACGGCTTCCGCGCCTTCCACCGCGCGGACGCGGCGGGGGACCAGGCCGTGCGCAAGGTCTACCAGCGGGCGCTGGCCGCGCAGGAGCGGCAGATCCTCGCCGCGCTCGCCGCGGACCCCGAGCCGGCCTGGGCGCCCGGGGACCTGCCCGAACTGCGGATCGCGGTCCGGGGCTGGCTGGCCTTCACCACCGCCGTCTGCCTGGAGTGGCTCCGGGGCGCGGAACTGACCCGGGCGCAGGTACGGGACCTGTGCGCGCGGGCGCTGCTCGGCGTCATCGTGCCCTGAGCGGCGGCAACGCCCGCTGGATGACGGCTCGTTCGGCCGCGCCCGGTCCGCCGGTGCCGTCTCTGGCCGCCGTGACGGACGGCGGGAATCCGGCCAATCGATCTTGTACCGGCCTACTTCGGGGTTCCCCGAGCAGGTGGACACCGTGACCAGCCGTGCGGCCGAGGTGCCCGCCGGAGCCGACGACCAGGGGACGACGTATGGAGAACCGGCGACTGCACGGGTGTCTCGGGCTGGTGGTCGCGGTGCTGCTCGCGATGCTGACCACCATGGTCCTTGGCCGGGCGCTCAACGCCTGTGACGCCGGAGTGAACAACGCGGCCAACAGTACCTTCCTGCTCTACTTCTTCATCCCCGCCCTCTCCGCCGTCCTGCTCATGGCCTGGGTGCTGCTGGGCGCCCTCCTGGGAGGCCGCCCCTTCCTTCACGCCGTCGTCCTCGGGGCGGCGCTCCTCGCCCTGTGCTGGTGCGCCCTCGCGTTCTTCTGGAGCGGCGTCACCCCCAACTGCCCAGGCGGCACCCCCGGCTGGTGGCCGCACCTCCTGCCGGCGCCCGCCTTCCCCTGAGGCGCGAGCGGGGCTGTCCGGAACTCGCGGTGCGGCGTGGTTGGCGTACGCCCGGAACTTCGATAAGTTAGGCAAGCCTTACCTTAGGAGGAAGCTGATGGGTGACCGTCACACCTGGACGGCCGCGCCCGCCGCGGCGGAGCACGCCCGCTCGGTGCTCGCCGCGGCCTGGTCCTGCGCGGTCAGCGCGGAGGGCGGCCGGGAGGAGTTCGTCGGCGCGCACTCCGTCGCCGCCGACGGCCGGGTGCTCCTGCACGTGCCCGACGACAGCGCGCTGCTCGCCGCCGCCATCTGCTCGCCGCGCGGGGAGCCGTCCGCCGTCCTGGAGTTCGCCGACGTCGCGCCGGTTCCCGTACGCAACCGGATCCGCGCCCGGCTCTGGCTCGCCGGCTGGTTCGTCCCCGAGGACGGGCACCTGGCGTTCCGGCCGACCCGCGCGGTCCTGCGCCGCCCCTGTGGAACCGTGGTGGTCGACCTGGACGAACTCGCCGCCGCCGAGCCCGACCCGCTCGCCCTCGCCGAGGCCGAGCTGCTCACCCACCTCGCCGACGCGCACGGGGACGCCGTCGAGCGGCTCACCCGCCTGGTCGAACCGGACAGCCTGCACGGCGCGGTGCGCGTCCAGCCGCTCGCCGTCGACCGGCACGGACTGACCCTGCGCATCGAGCGGGTCCGCGGCAACGGCGACGTCCGGCTGCCCTTCCACGCCCCCGCCGACGACGTGTCCCAGCTCACCGAGCGCATGCACGTCCTGCTCACCCAGGCGAGCGCCGTCTCCTGCCCCCGCGCCCTACAGCGGCAGCGCACAGACCGCGACGGGTGAGGCGAACGGATCGCCCACCCGCCGCAGTTCACCGCTCGCGCCGTCGACCTCGAAGACCGTGACCGTGCCGGACCGCTGGTTCGCCGCGAACAGCAGCCGGCCGTCGGGGGAGAAGGCGATATGGCGCGGGAAGTCGCCGCCGACCGGCACCGTGTCCAGCAGCCGCAGCCGGGCCCCGTCCGCCTCGATCGCGTACCGCGTCAGGCTGTTGTGGCCCCGGTTGGCGAGGAAGGCGTACGCGCCATCCGCCGTGACCAGGAACTGCGCCGGATAGCTCGTACCGCTCCCGGTGCCGGTGGACTGCGGCTCGCCGATCGTGAGGCGGCCGTCCGCCGGGTCGTAGCCGCAGACCGCGGCCGTGTTGTCGACCTCGTTGGCGAGATAGGCGTACCGCCCGCCGGGGTGGAACGTCAGATGGCGCGGGCCGGCCCCCGGCCTCGCCGCCGCCCGGGACACCTCGGTGAGCGTGCCCGCGCTGTCGTCCAGCCGGTAGGTGTAGACCGTGTCGGTGCCCAGGTCGACGGCGAGCAGATGGCGGCCGTCCGGCGCGGTGACGAACTGGTGCGCGTGCGGGCCCTGTTGGCCGGGCCCGGGCGGCGGACCGGAATGCGTGACGAGGTCCGTGCGCTCACCGATCGCGCCCGAGGCGTCGAGGGGATGCACCGCCACACTGCCCGAGCCGTAGTTCGCGCTCAGCAGCCAGCGCCCGCCCGGATGCACGGACAGATGACAGGGACCCGCGCCGCCGGTGGCCCGCGAGCCGAGCACCTCGTGATCCGGCAGGCGTACGGCCGTCACCGCGCCCGCGTCCTGCTCGTCCACCGCGTACAGCGTGCGCCCGTCCGGATGCACCGTAAGGAACGACGGGTTCGCGACGCCCGTCACGACACCGCCGCCGGTCACCGCCCCCGTCCGCGCGTCGTACGTGGCGAGCCCGATGCCCTTCCCGGCGCCCTCGCCCGAGGTGTATGTGCCGAGATACAGCGGGCGGGGTCCGTCCCGCCGCGCCGGGGCCGAGGACGGGGCCGCCGCCGGGGTCTTCGCCGCCGCCGGTTCCCCGGCCGGGCCGGACTGCGGGCGGGCCGGTGCCGGGACCGTCGTGATCGCGGCGGCCCCCGCCAGGGCACCGACGAAACGGCGCCTGCTCCAGCCGCCGCCCGGACCGCGTGACGGCTCTGCCCCACTGCTCATGCCTGCACCTCGGGAAGTCGGTTGCCTCGGCTGTGACCACCACCTTGGCGCGCGACGCCCCGGGAGTGCAAGAAGGGCAACCCGCGTTGCGCGGTGCGCAACGCGGGCGGGGTGGTTACCAGTCGCCGTCCCCGACCGGCTTGCCGGGCGCGTCCCCGAGCGGCTTCACCTGATGGGGTGATGGCTGCTGCCAGGGCTCGTGGTCGTCTCCCAGCCAGTCGCCCACCGGCTTGACCGAGCCCAGCTCCTGCGTGGGGGCGAGGTCGGTGGCGTCCTCGTCGTAGTAGTCGAACCAGGGGAGTCCCGCGTTCGTGTACGCGGCACGGTCCACCGGGGACGGCGGCGGCGCCTCACCGGTGATCCGGCGCCACTCCGGCGGTGTCACGAGATGCACGAACACCCGCCCGGCGGGCTCCTCGGCCCAGGCCTTCAGCGGCCGGTCGTCCGCGTAGACCTCCTGGCGCATCGAACCGCCGACCCCGAGACCCATCGCCGGCGCGCTGCGCGCCGCGGCGGGGGCGGCCCCCGCGGTGAGAGCGGCTCCCGGGGCGGGCGCGGCCATCGGCATGGCCGGTCCGCCGTACGCCCCCGCCGCCATCGGCATCCGAGGGAACCGCCGCGCCCTGCGCCGCTCCGCCTCGCGCCAGACGGTCAGCTCCCGCTCGTTCAGCGGGAACGACTGGAGCTGCACGCCGCCCCAGACCTCCTCGCCGGTGACCTGGCCCTCGACCGTGGCCCCAAGGCCCAGCGGGACGGCCACGAACTGGCGGACCGTGCCCTTCCCGGAGTTGATCCCGTCGAGCCAGGGCTGGCGGGGCAGCACGACGTAGTTCTGCGGGTCGCGGTGGAGCCTCGGACTCCACGGCTTGCCCGAGACGGCGCACACCTTGCCCACGCCGACCTGCAACGCGGCCGGCTCCGCCGTCCCCGCGAAGCTGAGCCACATCGCCTCGCGCAGATACACCGGCAGCATCACCCCGCCCCGGGCCCGCCACGCCTCCGGCACCCGGTCGCCGTAGTCCTCGATCCGCCGGACCGGGAACTCCCCGAGCCCCGGCGGCAGCGCGTGGGTGCCCGACTCGGGCAGGCGCAGGGTCCTGATGAACCGCACCTGCACCCCGCCCGGCAGCCTGAGCGCGTTCCCGTCGATCCGTACGGTGTCCTCGGTCATCCGCCCGCCCCCTCGTCTTCTCGCCTCGCCCCCGCGCGGACCAACGGCGGCGCACCGCGACCCGGCGCCACCACTCGCCCCCACACGGGGAACCTCACCGGCCCCACGGGACCACGTCCCCGCATGGGACCACATCCCCGCACGGGACCGCTCGTCCCCACGGGACCGCCCGTCTCCACGGACAGCTCATCCTCACGGGACCGTCCTCCCCGCACGGACCTCTCACATAGAACGTCCGGAGGCGCCGGATCGGTTCCGGTTCCGGCGCAGCCGTGACGGCAGCCGCAGCCGGCGCCGCAGCCGGGCGAGTTGCGGCCGGTTCTCGCGCTCCTCACGGCCGCTGCGGTCCAGCTCCTCCAGGAGCCGGCGGGTGCGGTGCTCGGTGTCCAGCTCGTCGATGATGCGGGTGACCTCGGTGAGCACCGATCCGTGCAGTTGCCACTGGCGCGGGTCCCGCTGGACCTCGTCGAGGAACAACTGGGCCAGCTTGTCCCGCGTACCGGCCGCCGTGGCCAGCTCCGCGCTGAGCCGTTCCTCCGCGTTCTCGGCGCTGCGGCTGACGTCGGTGGTCACCAGCACGGCGAAGCTGACGATCGCGTCGGCCATCTGGGACAGCAGCTCCTCCAGGACCGCACCCGCCTGCGGATCGAACAGCGGCTCCGGTTCCCGCTCCTTCGCCAGGTCGGTCAGGCTGCGCGCGAGGACCCGCAGGACCACCGTGCAGATCTCCAGCGTGTCCAGCCCGGTGCGCAGCACGACCCGGTGCAGCAGTCCCTCGCGCACGCGCGGGTTCAGTTTCAAGCTGTCCTCGGCCTGCCGCAGGGCCCCGTCCACCGAGGCGATGTCGTGGTCCAGGCGGCGCGCCTCGTGCAGCCGCTCGGCCGCCAGCAGGAAGGGGGTGTGCCCGGCGGCCTGCTCGCCGATCCGCAGCATCAACTGCCGCATCCGGCGGGCCAGATCCTCGATGGACTCCCCGGCCACGCCCACCCACACCGGGGGTGCCAGCACGAGGTTGCAGGCGAGGCCGACGACCGCGCCGATCAGCGTCTCCAGCACGCGGGCCCACGCCGTGTCGCCCACCCGGGTGACGCCGAGGACCAGCATGGCGCTGATCGCCACCTCGGGCACGAACTCGCTGACCCGGACCAGATGCCCCACGGCGAGTGAGGCCAGGATGATCAGCCCGAGACTCCACCAGGTCAGGCCCACCAGACTGCTGAACCCGATGGCGATGACCACACCCACCACCACGGAGTTCACCCGTCGGATGGCGGTGGTGATCGTCGAGTACAGGGTGACCTGCACGACCAGGAGCGCGGTCAGCGGGGCGGTCAGCGGCGCGGCCTCGGGACTGAGATGCACGGCCACCACGTACGCGAGGGTCGCGGCGAACGTCGAGCGGAGCGTCTGGACGACCACGGGCTCCCGACGCCGCTCGACGATCTTCGCGACGGACGCCGCCCACTCACCACGTGCCTCTTGCATCTCTTGGGCCTTCCCCTTTCGCACCTGCACCGAACGTGCCCCCGGTCGAACCAGAGTGCCCAAGATCCACGACAGCGAACTGCTGACACGGGCGCGCATCCGGTGGAGGACCCGCACCGACCCGGCAAACGAGTTGCGGAACCCCGCCCCGACGCGGGATCCATGGAGATCCGCCGAAGGGGAGCGAGGCCCTTCGGGAGAGGACACACGACGGGGCCGGGACGCGTGCCGCCCGTCCCACGAGGGGGACCGATGGACGTGACAGACGCCAGCGACAGCCGTACGGGACCGGGCCGGGGCTCTCCCCAGGAGCGGGCCCTGCGGTACGTCACCGCCCGCTCCTGCGGCCCTCCGCTGCCCCCCGCCCTGCGCCTGACCCTGAACTTCCACCCCGACCGGCAGGCCCACGGCGTCGCGATCCTGGAGTCCATGGCCCGTGACGGCGTCTACCGCTCACAGTTCACCACCGGCACCAGCAACGGCGGCCTGACCGCGCACCCCGGCGGCGACCGCCGGCGCTGGGAGAGCCGGATGTTCGGCGCCGCCTACGACACCGCCCCCGCCGCCGAACGCCCCGTCTACGGAGGGCTCGACTTCCGCCGGCAGGCGGTCGGCGCCGCGCCCCGGTTCGGCTCGTCCCATTTCCGCCTCACCGGCGCGACGCTGCGCCGGGCCACCTTCTGCTACCCGGACAGCGCAGCCGAACCGGCCGCGTTCGGCGTCGCGGCCCGGATGTCCCTGGTCGAGCGGGCGCGGGCGGACGACCGCGACGCGCTCGACGACTACATCGAGGCGCAGATCCACGGACCGGTCGTCCTGGCCCGGGACGTGGAGGCGCTGGTCCTCGACGCCTCCTACCGGGGCACCCCCGTCGAGGCCGCCGCCCGCCGGCTGCCGTGCCCGGTCGCGTGGCATCCCGGTTACCGGCTCGACGTCGGGGAACTGCGCCGGCACCCCGGCTTCCGGGGCCCCGAGTACGTCGTCCTCGGCGCGCGTGTCGCCGAGGACGGCCGGCTCGACCCCCGGATCATCGGCGACGCGGCTCGCACCGGCCGGCACGACCTCCAGGACCTGAAGAAGGTCTGGCACTGCCTCGCCCGCTTCGGCGCCCCACGGGGAGCGGGGACCGCCGAGAGGGATGTCAGGCCGGGGGTGGCCGGAGGGTAGGCGGGGTCCTTGGGCAGGCGCCCGAAAACCGGCGGTGGCGCGGCTCGTGGTTCGTGAGCCGCGCCACCGGGGGCGTTCGTGTCGTCGGGCCGCGTCGTGCCCGCGGCCGGGCGCTGGTGGCCGTCAGGCCGCGTTGCGGCTCCGGCTCAGGTGCTCGCGGACGATCTCCGCGTAGCGGTGACCGCTGCCCTTGATCGTGCGCTTCTGCGTCTTGTAGTCGACGTGCACCAGACCGAACCGCTTGTCGTAGCCGTACGCCCACTCGAAGTTGTCCAGCAGCGACCAGGCGAAGTAGCCGGCCAGCGGGACACCCTTGCGGACCGCGGAGGCGCAGGCCGCCAGGTGCTGCTCCAGGTAGGCGGTGCGCTCCGGGTCGTCGACGACACCGTCGGGCCGTACGACGTCCGGGTAGGCGGAGCCGTTCTCCGTGATGTACAGCTTGCGGGCGCCGTACTCGTGGGTCAGACGGAGCAGCAGCCGCTCGATGCCCGCGGCCTCGACCTCCCAGTCCATGGCGGTGCGGGGCACGCCCGGCCGCTGGATCGCGCGGACGTGCGGGGCCGGCTCCGACGGGTCGTCGACGACCGTGGACGGGAAGTAGTAGTTCAGGCCCAGCCAGTCCAGCGGCGCGGCGATCGTCTCCAGGTCGCCCGCCACCTCGGGGAGTTCGACCCCGTACAGCTCGACCATGTCGGCCGGGAAGCCGCGGCCGTGCACCGGGTCGAGCCACCAGCGGTTGGCGTGCCCGTCGAGCCGCTTCGCCGCGGCGACGTCCTCGGGACGGTCGGTGGCCGGCTGGATGTCGGACAGGTTGTTGACGATGCCGACCTGGGCACCGGGCACCGCGGCGCGGATCGCCTGGGTGGCGAGACCGTGGCCGAGGAGCAGGTGGTACGAGGTGCGGACCGCGGCCGTCAGGTCGGTGAAGCCCGGGGCCATCCGGCCCTCCAGGTGCCCGATCCACGCCGAGCACAGCGGCTCGTTGAGCGTGGTCCAGTGCTTCACCCGGTCGCCGAGCCGCTCCGCCACCACGGCCGCGTACGCGGCGAAGTGCTCCGCGGTGTCACGGGCCGGCCAGCCGCCCCGGTCCTGGAGCACCTGGGGCAGGTCCCAGTGGTAGAGGGTGACGGAGGGGGTGATGCCCGCCTCCAGCAGCCCGTCGATCAACTCGTCGTAGAAGGCCAGCCCCTTGGCGTTGACCGGGCCGTCACCGCCGGGCACCACACGCGGCCAGGCCACCGACAACCGGTAGGCGTTGGTGCCCAGTTCGCGCATGAGGCCGATGTCCTCGCGCCAGCGGTGGTAGTGGTCGCAGGCCGCGTCCCCGTCGTCACCGTTGTCGATCTTGCCCGGGGTGTGCGAGAACGTGTCCCAGATGGAGGGGGAGCGGCCGTCCTCGCTGACGGCACCCTCGATCTGGTAGGCCGACGTGGCCGTACCCCACAGGAAGTCCTCGGGGAGGGCGGCAAGGTCGATGGTCACTGAAGTCCCTTCGTCGTCAATGGAATCGGTCACTTCACGGCTCCCGCGGTCAGTCCGGCGACGAGATAGCGCTGGAGCAGCAGGAAGCCGGCGACCACGGGAACGCTGACGACGAGCGAGGCGGCCATGATCTGGTTCCAGTACACGTCGTTGAGCGTGGAGTAGCCCTGGAGCCCGACGGCGAGCGTGCGGGTGGCGTCGTTGGTCATCACGGACGCGAACAGCACTTCGCCCCAGGCGGTCATGAAGGCGTAGACGGCGACCGCCACGATCCCCGGGATCGCGGCCGGCACGACCACCCGGAACAGCGCCCCGAGCGGCCCACAACCATCCACCAGCGCCGCCTCGTCGAGATCGCGCGGCACCGAGTCGAAGTACCCGATCAGCATCCAGATCGAGAACGGCAGCGAGAAGGTCAGATACGTGAGGATCAGACCGCCGCGCGAGCCGAACAGCGCGATGCCGGTCGCGTTCCCGATGTTGACGTAGATCAGGAACAGCGGCAGCAGGAAGAGGATGCCGGGGAACATCTGCGTGGACAGCACGGTCACCGTGAAGACGCGCTTGCCGCGGAAGTTGTAGCGGCTGACCGCGTACGCCGAGAAGACCGCGATCACGACCGAGCAGGCCGTGGCCGTCCCCGCGACGATCAGCGAGTTCACGAAGTAGCGCGCCAGCGGCACCGTCGACCAGATGTCGATGTACGGCCGGAACGTCAGACCGCTCGGCAGCCAGCGGAACTGGCCCGTGACGTCGGCGAGCGGCTTCAGTGAGCTGGAGATCATGACGTACACCGGCACCAGGACGAACCCGGTGAGCAGCGTGAGGAAGATCCCCCGGCTCCACTGGAAGGACCGCGGAGGCGCCATCGGGGAGCGCCGGGCGGTGGTCGGCTTGGCGGCCGTGGGCGTGGGCGTGGCCGTGGCGGCGGTGGAGGTGCTAGACATCGGACGTCTTCCTTCCCCGGGAGGTCAGCAGCAGGTAGACGCCCGTGACGACGAGCAGGAAGAGCAGCAGCAGCACGGACATCGCCGAGCCGGTGCCGAAGTTCCAGGTCACGAAGGACGCCTGGTAGATGTGGACCGAGATGAGGTCCGCCGCTTCCGGGGCCGTCTTGCCGAACAGCACGAACGGCGTGTTGAAGTCGTTGAACGTCCACAGGAACAGCACCAGGACGAGCACCTGGTTGACCGGCCGCAGCGACGGCAGGGTGATGCGGCGCAGTTGCTGCCACAGCCCGGCGCCGTCCAGTGCCGCCGCCTCGTACAGCTCGCCCGGGATGTTCTGCAGGCCCGCCATGACGATCAGGAAGGCGAACGGCCAGCCCTTCCAGACCGAGACGGTGAGCAGGGCGTAGAAGCTGTTGTCGCCGATCAGCCAGAAGGACGGCTGATCGGTGAGGTGCAGTTGGTCGTGCAGGACGTGGTTCACCAGGCCGTTGTCGTGCTGGAACATGAAGACCCAGGTGATGACGGCCGCGTACACGGGCAGCGCGTACGGCACGAGGAACAGCGCCCTGAGGATGCCGCGCCCGCGGAAGGTGTCCTGCATGTAGATCGCGGCGGCGGTGCCGATGAGCCAGCACAGCCCGACCGAGAGCACGGTGAAGACCACGGTGACGAAGAACGAGTGCAGCAGCGCCTTGCCGACGGGCGCGTCGAAGTCCACCGACACCGAGTAGTTGTCGAGGCCCGACCAGGGCGCGGTGCCCCAGTCGCGGATGTAGAACTGGGTGAGTTCCTTGAAGCTCATCACGATGCCGATGACCATCGGCACCAGGTGGACGAGGAGTTCGAGGAGCAGGGCGGGCAGAAGCAGAAGGTAGGGCAGTCCGATGCGCTTGATCCGCCCGGTGCGGCGCGGGCCTCGCGCCGCACCGGGGGAGTTCTTGCGCACCGTCGTCTCGCCGGGGTCGGCGGAGGCGGCGGTCGTGGTGGTCATGGCGGTTTCCGCACTCACTTCTTCGGCATCTGCTGCTGGGCCTTCTCGAGCTTGGCCTTCACCGACGCGGTGGTCACCGCGCGGCCGGCGGCGGCGTCGGCGAACAGGTCCTTGACGGCGGTGCCGACCGCGGTCTCGAACTGGGACTCGTCGGCGACCTGCGGCAGCGCCGCCGCGCTCTTGGCCAGGGTGTCCTTGAGGACCGCGTTCGACTCGTCGGTGAAGGGCGCGACCTCCTGGGCCGACTTGACCGGCGGGATCGAGGTGTACGCCGTGTTGAGGATCTTCTGCTCGGCGTCACTGGTCAGGAACTTCACGAACTTGGTCGCGCCGTCGAGGTTCTTGGAGTTCTTGAAGACCGCGAGGTTGATGCCGGCAACCATGGAGTTGGTGTTCGTGCCGGTGCCCGGGGTGCCGGACTGCACGGGCACCGGGGCGATGCCGTACTTGTCGGGGCTCATGCCCTGCGACTTGAGGTTGGCCGCCGCCGACTGCCACAGCAGCATGGCGTTCTTGCCCTTGGCGAAGTCGCTGATGGACTGGTTCTGGGCGTACTCGGCGTTGCCCGGGGCGATGATCTTGTCCTTCGCCATCAGGTCGACGTACTGCTTGACCGCGGCCACCACACCGTCGTTGGTGAAGTCGGGGGTGCCGTCGGCCTTGAAGAACTCCGCCCCGTGCTGCTTGGCGAAGACGAACGCGTGGTGGATGTTCTCCGAGACGTTGGCGCCCTCGGCGCCGATCGCCCAGTGGCCGTCCTTGGTGAGCTTCTTGCCGTCGGCGACCAGCTCGTCCCAGGTGGCCGGCGGCTTGGAGATCCCCGCGTCGGCGAACATCTGCTTGTTGTAGTACAGCGCGTACGCCATCGAGTACAGCGGGACCGCGGCGGGGTCCTTGCCCTCGACGCCGGTCGAGCCGAGCGCGGAGTCGACGAAGCGGTCCTTGCCGCCGATCTTGGCGAAGTTCTTCGCGTCCCACGGCAGCAGCGCGCCGGTGGCCTGGAGCGAGGCGCTCCAGGTGTTGCCGATGTTGAGCACGTCGGGGCCCTGACCCGAGGTGGTGGCCGTGAGGATCCGGTTCAGCAGGTCGGACCAGGGAACGACCTCCAGCTTGACCTTGATGCCGGTCTGCTTCTCGAACTTGGCGAGTTCGGGGGTGAGGACCTTCTTGTCGATGGCGATGCTGGCGCCCTGGTTGGACGCCCAGTACGTGAGCGTCTTCGGCGAGTCGTTGGACCCGCCGCCGTTCGACGAGCCGCCGCCACAGGCGGTCGCGGCGGTCAGCAGAGAGATGGTGACCGCACCGGCGGCCGCGGCTCGGATTCTGCGCATAGCTGCGTATGTCCCTTTCCCGGAGGGAGCCAGGAGGAGCGCCCGCGTTCACTTCCCGAACGATCCTCATGGCTTAATTTAGGACGTGAGTTAAGACCCGGAAGAAAGTCGCGTCAAGGGATCGCGCAGGGGTATCTTGCAGGTCGGGCAGGCCGGAAGGGAATCACATGGCGGCGCGGAACGGTCGGACAGTGCGTGACCTGCGACGGGGCAACCGCACCGCCGTACTGCAACGGTTGTATTTCGAAGGGCCGATGAGCCGCTACGAGCTGGGCCCCGCGACCGGACTCAGCTCCGGCTCGGTCAGCAACGTGGTCGCCGAGCTGGTCGCGGACGGACTCGTGGAGGAGGCCGGAAGCGTCGACTCCGACGGCGGCCGTCCCCGCACCCTGCTGCGCGTGGTCCCCGGCAGCGGCCACATGATCGGCGTGGACGTCGGCGAAACCCGCGTCCGCGTCGAGCTGTTCGACCTGACCCTCACCGAACTCGCCCGGGTGGAAAGCCCGTTGGCCCGGCACGGCTACGACCGCCCGCTGCGCAGCCAGGGTTACGACGTCGACGTCATCGTCGGCCACATCCGCGACGGCATCGCCGAGGTCCTCGCCGAGGCGGGCGTCGCCCCTCACCAGCTCCTCGGCGTCGGCATCGGTGTGCCCGGCATCGTCGCCCGCACCCCCGAGCGCGGCGCGGTCGTGCACGGCCAGACCATCGGCTGGGACGCCGTCCCGCTGGAGTCCCTGCTCCGCTCCGCCTGTGAACTCCCCGACACCGTCCCGTACTTCGCGGACAACGGCGCCCGCACCCTCGGCCAGGCCGAGATGTGGTTCGGCGCCGGACGCGGCGCGCGCAACGCGGTCGTCGTCCTCTTCGGCTCCGGCGTCGGCGCCTGCCTGGTCACCGACGACGTGGAGAACGGCCGGTCCGTCGAGTGGGGCCATCTGACCGTACGGGTCAGGGGGCGCCGCTGCCGCTGCGGCTCCCTCGGCTGCCTGGAGGCCTACGCGGGAGCCGAGGCCCTGCTGGACCGCTGGCGCGAGGAGGGCG
The DNA here is from genome assembly GCF_040703595.1 of Streptomyces sp. NPDC007084. Lineage (NCBI taxonomy): Bacteria > Bacillati > Actinomycetota > Actinomycetes > Kitasatosporales > Streptomycetaceae > Streptomyces > Streptomyces sp. NPDC007084. The sequence continues at coordinate 6,395 of NZ_JBEYFY010000042.1, read as the reverse complement.
GACACCCCCCGGAGGGCACCGACGAGGAGACGGCGCTGACCGCGATGCTGGCCGCCGCCTACCCGCCCGAGGGCACCGCCTTCGACCCCATCGCCCTCGCCGTCCTGGAGGAGACCGCCGAGTACCTGGGCGCCGGACTCTCCGACCTCATCAACCTCTTCCAGCCCGAGCGGATCCTCATCGGCGGCTGGGCCGGCCTCCAGCTCGGCTCCCGCTTCCTGCCCGCCGTCCGCCGCTACGCGCTCTCGTACTCGCTGCGCTACCCCGCTCAGCGGGTCACCGTCGACCTCGGCCGGCTCGGCCCCGACGCGGTCACGGTCGGCGCCGCGATCCTGCCGCTCGCCGACTTCTTCGCCCGCGGCGGCCGGCGCGCCGAACCGGCGCCCGCGGGCCCGCCGCCCGCCTGGCGCACCGCTCTGGAGGAGCGGGCACCCCACTGACCCGCCGGTCCGCGAGACCGCGAGGTCAGCGGCGTGCGAGGGGTTTCACCGGTGGTCCCCGTGGTACTTGGGCCGGGTCGGGAAGCGGTCCGTCCGACGGTGTGCGGGCCGCGCCGACACCCCCCGATCCGCCCCACGAACGGAGTGCGCCGTGAGCGACGAGCTTCCGACGGGCCCCGGTGAGAGCCCTCACCCGGTTCCCCGGGACATGCCCGACCAGCAGGCCCGCGAGGGCGACGACCCCTGGGACGTCGTCTCGGGGGAGGACGGACCCGAGGCCGACGGGAACGGGTCCGCCACGGACGTCCCCGACACCGACGAGGCGGGCACCGCCCGCCAGGGCGCCCCGCGCTCCGACACCGTGCACCCTGAGCACCCCGGCCCGCAGGAGTCCACCGACTGAGAGCCGACGGCGCGCGGCGCCGGTCGCAACGCGCGCGGGGGCCGCGGGAGTTGAATCCCGCGGCCCCCGCGCACTGTGCGCTGCTTGCCGTGTGCCGTGTGCCGTGTGCCGTGTGCCGTGTGCCGAGCGCCGGTCAGGCGAAGGCGTTCACCCCGGTCAGCTCCGCCGACAGCGTCCACAGCCGGGTGGCCTGCTCCGGGTCGATGGCGTACGGCTTCACACCGGTGGCCGTGCCGTCCTCGGGAGTGGGCTCGGCGATGTCGCAGTCCTCGCAGTAGACCCCGCCGAGGCCCGCCAGCCGCGGCGACGTGGCGGCCCACACCTGGGTGGCCGCGCCCTGCTCGGGCGTCTTGAACACGTCGGGGTGCAGCAGCTCGCCGTTCTCGTCGATCCAGCCGCGTTCCATCATCTCCTCCTTGGCCAGGTGCCGCTGGAGGGGGGTGAGGATGCCGCCCGGGTGCAGCGCGAAGGCCCGCACCCCGGAGTCCCGGCCGAGCCGGTCGAGTTCGACGGCGAACAGCACGTTCGCCGTCTTCGCCTGCCCGTAGGCCTGCCACTTGTCGTAGCCGGTGCGCCAGTGCACGTCGTCCCAGCGGATGCCGGAGGTGTGGTGCCCGGTGGAGGAGACGGACACGATCCGCGCGCCGCCCGGCTCGATCGCCGGCCACAGCCGGTTGACCAGGGCGAAGTGGCCGAGGTGGTTGGTCGCGAACTGGGCCTCCCAGCCGGGGCCGACCCGCGTCTCCGGGCAGGCCATGATGCCCGCGCTGTCGATGACGATGTCGATGGTGCGTCCGGAGGCGAGGAAGCGCTCGGCGAAGGCCCGCACGCTCTCCAGATCGCCGAGGTCCAGCTCGTCCGTCTCGACTCCGTCGATGCCCTCCAGCGCCTCGCGCGCGGCCTCCGGGCGCCGGGCCGGAACCACCACGTGCGCGCCCGCCCGGGTCAGCGCCCGGGTGGTCTCCAGGCCGATGCCCGAGTAGCCGCCGGTGACGATCGCGAGCTTGCCGGAGAGGTCGATGCCCACCAGGACCTCGGCGGCGGTGCTCTTGGCGCCGAAACCCGAACCGATCTTGTGCTGTGCGGTGTGTGCTGTGCTCATGACCTGAACGCTACGAATTGGAGCGGGCTCCAAGTCAAGCGGACACGGCCGGCGCGCGGCCGGGCATGTGGCCCGGATGCCGGGGGCGTCGCGGCCCGGGTGGGACGGGGTGGGGCGGGGCAAGGGAAAGGCCCCGACCGGACGGGGGAATCGCGGTCGGGGCCGTCTGTGGGTGGGCACGGATGGCGGTCGCCTCTCGGCGAAACGCTCCACAGGGCTTCAGCCGAACGATCGTCCCTGTGGGCAAAAGGTGAGGCCCGGGGACACTGTCCCATCCGCACCCACGAGTCGTTCAACGGGAAACTACCGACGGGTGTTCCCCTGTACGGCCGCTCCGCCGGTGACGTACGTCACGCCCCCACGGGCGTCCGGCGCGTCCCGGCCCAGGCGAGCAGATCGTCCACGCCCCAGGTGGTGATCACCCGCTCCGCGGGCACCCCGCACTCCTCGGCCCGCGCACAGCCGTAGATCTGCCAGTCGAGCTGGCCGGGGGCGTGCGCGTCGGTGTCCAGCGAGAACAGGACGCCCGCCGCGACCGCCTCGCGCAGCAGCCGGCGGGGCGGGTCGAGCCGCTCGGGACGGCTGTTGATCTCGACGGCCGTGCCCGTCTCCGCACAGGCCGCGAAGACGGCGTCCGCGTCGAAGGCGGACTCGGGCCGGCCCCGCCCGCCGATCAGCCGGCCGGTGCAGTGCCCGAGCACGTCCGAGTGCGGGTTGCGCACGGCGGCCACCATCCGCCGGGTCATCGCGTCCGCGTCCATGCGCAGTTTGGAGTGCACCGACACGACCACCACGTCGAGCCGCTCCAGCAGTTCGGGCTCCTGGTCCAGCGAGCCGTCGTCGAGGATGTCGCACTCGATGCCGGTGAGCAGCCGGAAGGGGGCCCAGCGCTCATTCAGCTCCGCCACGACCGCGAGCTGTTCGCGGAGCCGGTCGGGGGACAGGCCGCGCGCCACGGTCAGCCTGGGGGAGTGGTCGGTGAGGACCGCCCAGCAGTGCCCGAGCCGGGCCGCGGTCCGCCCCATGTCCTCGATCGGGCTGCCGCCGTCCGACCAGTCGGAGTGCAGATGGCAGTCCCCGCGGATCAGCTTCCGCAGGGCCGTGCCGCCCTCGGTGAGCGGCCCCGCGGCCTCCCGCTCCACCTTCGCCAGATAGCCGGGCACCTCACCGGCCAGCGCCTCGCGCACCACCTGCGCGGTCTTCGGGCCGACCCCCTTGAGCTTCTCCAGGGAGCCGTTCGCCGCACGGACGCGCACCTCGTCGGCGGGGAGGCCCGCGATGACCGTCTCCGCCGTGCGGAACGCCCGTACGCGATAGGTGGGGGCGAGGGCGCGCTCCAGCAGGAACGCGATACGGTCCAGCGCCTCCACGGGCTCCATCGGCACCTCCTCGCCGCGCGCACACGGGGCCGCCGCCCGCTCCTCCCAGGGTTCCCCACCCTCCGTACGACCGCACACCGGAACCCGCACGCCGGGTTCCCCGGCCTCCGTGGGACCGCACCTCGGAACCTCGCGCCGGGACCACCGGGCACCTCGCACCAGGTCCCCCGCCTCCTCGCACCAGGACCCCCGGGCACCCGCCGGCCGCGCCCCGGACGGCGGCTCACCCGAGCGGGTGAACGCGGATTCCCGCCGCTCCGCGGCCTTCCGGCCGTGCCGGGCGCCCGGCCCCCGGCGCCGCGCTGACCCGCGACAACCGCTTTACGATCTAGCCATGACCGAAAGCTCCAGCCCTCACATCTCCCGCCCGAGGATCATGGTGCTCGGGGTACAGCCGGGCACACCGCCGTTCCGGATCATGGAGATCGACGGCGAGATGGTCGGCGAGGCGAGGGCGATCACGGACGTCCTGGAGTACGCCGCCGCGTACGGCATCACCGTGCACGATCTCGACGACCCCGACGTGGTCCGCTGGGTGGGCGGCGACAAACTCACCTGGGTACCGCGCTGACACCGGCCCCCACTGCTGTCGGCCCCCACTGCTGTCGGCCCCCACTTTTGACGGCCCCCACTTTTGACGGACACCGGCCTCACCCTTGAGGGGGAAGGCATTCCAGAGGTCGTCCGGCCTCGGGGGCGAACGCCGCGTCTGCACGGGGTCATGGGGCCGTTCGGCCCCCATCGGGGACCTGCGGCCCCTGCACGGCACCGCCGTTCCGCACGACGCTGGAACCAGGCACCCCGACCGTGCGATCAGGCACCCCGACCCTGGAGGTGGACGCCATGCCCGGCACCGTCACCGTAGGCCTCGACGGCTCCCCCGAGAGCCTCGCCGCCACTGAATGGGCCGCGCGGGAGGCACAGCTCCGCGGACTGCCGCTGCGGCTGGTGAACGTCTGGGAGCCGGTCCCGGAACCCATGGCGCAGGCCCCCCTGCTCGGCGCGGAGACCCACCAGCACTGGAGCGAGCGGATTCCGCGCGAGGCGGCCGAAGGCGTCCGCGCACGCCACCCCGGGATCGAGATCAGCACGGAGCAGCACCACGGACGCCCCGACGAGGTACTGCTCAAGGCCGCGGCGGACGCCGAGCTTCTCGTGCTCGGCACCCGAGGACTGAGCGGCGTGAGCGGCTTCATGGTCGGCTCGGTCGGGCTGGCCGTCGTCGCCCGCGCCGAGCACCCCGTCGTCTTCGTACGCGCCGGTGAACAGGCCGCGGACGAGCACCTGATGGACCCCTCGGGCATCCCGTCCGCGGCAGCGCCCTTCCGGCCCGTCGTCCTCGGGCTCGACACCCGCGGCCCCCACGACGTGCTGACCGAATTCGCCTTCGCCGCGGCACAGCGGCGGGCCACGGCCCTGCGGGTCGTCCACGCCTGGAACGAACCGCCCTACATCGCCTACGGCATGCCGCCGGACCTGGAGATGAACGCCCGGCTGGCCGAGCAGGACGCCGCCGCGCTCGCGGACGCCCTCCGGCCCTGGCACGACAAGTACCCGGACGTGGAGATCATCCAGGACTCCCTGTCCGGCAAGGCCGCCAACCATCTCGTGGACGCCTCCCGCGAGGCATCCCTCGTCGTCGTGGGCCGGCGCGTCCGGCACGCCACGCTCGGCGCCCACATCGGCCCCGTCACCCACGCCGTACTGCACCACTGCGCGGCGCCCGTCGCGGTCGTCCCGCACGAGTGACCGTCCCGAATCCCCGGAGGAGACAGATCCATGAAGGCAGTGACTCAGATGCCGGCCGCGTGATCGGGAACGAACCTCTGAAGGTCGCGCGGCGGGCGCACATAGCCCGTCGACGGCGGCCTCGGGGGCAGATCCAGGACCGGCGGCGGCACGTCGTGGTAGGGAACGGAGGCGAGCAGATGGGCGATCATGTTCAGCCGGGCGCGGCGCTTGTCGTCGCTCTCGACCACGAACCACGGCGCCTCCGTGATGTCCGTGTGCACCAGCATCTCGTCCTTGGCCCGGGAGTACGCCTCCCAGCGGGTGATCGACTCCAGGTCCATGGGGGAGAGCTTCCAGCGCTTCGTCGGGTCCTTCAGCCGGCGCCGGAACCGCTTCTGCTGCTCCGCGTCGCTCACCGAGAACCAGTACTTGCGCAGCAGCACGCCTTCCTCCACCAGCATCCGTTCGAAGATCGGGCACTGCCGCAGGAACAACTGGTACTCCTCCTTGGTGCAGAAGCCCATGACGTGCTCGACCCCGGCCCGGTTGTACCAGCTCCGGTCGAACAGCACGATCTCCCCGGCGGCCGGCAGATGTTCCACGTACCGCTGGAAGTACCACTGGGTGCGTTCCCGCTCGGTCGGCTTGGGCAGCGCCACCGTCCGCGCGACACGCGGGTTCAGATGTTCCGCCACCCGCTTGATCGTGCCGCCCTTGCCCGCCGCGTCCCGGCCCTCGAAGACCACCACCACCCGTGCGCCCTCGGTGCGCACCCACTCCTGGAGCTTCACCAGCTCCGTCTGGAGTCGCAGCAGCTCCCGCTCGTACGCCGCGAGCGGCACCTTCGCCGTCGTCTTGTCGGCCATGCCGCCTCCTTCGCACGAGGACGCCTCCGTTGAGACGCCCCGATGACCGGCTTCGTCGCAGTACCCCGATGACTTACGGAGTGATCATGCCCAAGGCCGAATACCAGGACAGCACCGTACTGACCGACGATGAACTGCGCATGCTGGATGCTCATTGGCGGGCGGCCAACTACCTTGCGGTGGGTCAGATCTATTTGCTGGCGAATCCGTTGCTGGCGGAGCCGTTGACTCCGGATCACATCAAGCCGCGTCTGCTGGGTCACTGGGGTACTTCGCCGGGGCTGAATCTGGTTTATACGCATGTGAACCGGGTGGTGAGGTCGCGGGGGATCGACGCGTTGTGCGTGTGGGGTCCGGGGCATGGGGGTCCGGCGGTTTTGGCGAATTCGTGGCTGGAGGGCACTTACAGCCAGACCTATCCGTCGGTTTCGCGGGATGCGGAGGGGATGGGGAAGCTGTTCCGGCAGTTTTCGT
>NZ_JBEYFY010000041.1:0-53738 GCF_040703595.1 Streptomyces sp. NPDC007084 | reverse complement strand
TGCTTGCCGAAGATCCATACGCCGGTGTCGACGACGAGGTAGGAGGAGTCGACGTCGTCCGAGTGCTTGTCGACCTTGCCGATGCTTCCGTCGGTGGCCTCGACCTTGAATCCGGTCAGGTCGGTGCCCGCGGTGTAGCCGGTGGTCGGCTGGTAGCCCCAGATGCTGTCACTCATAAAACGGCTCCCTCATCGAATTTCGGTGCCGTCCACAGTCGTACGGTGGAGGCATTTCAGGTGTCATCGAATTCGGTGACGTTCCTTCAGTACGCCGAGTTCCCAGGGTTCTTGGCCTCACACATCCATTCCCGAATCGGTGCGGCCGGGGCCACCGGAACGGGAGGGGACACGGGTGGGGCCCGGCACCGTAGTGCCGGGCCCCACCCGTGGTGCTTGTGTTGTGCCGCCGTTCAGGCGTTTTACCAGCGGTACCAGCGGCCACGCTTGCCGCCACTTGCCGTCGGGCGGATCACGAACCCCAGGGCCCACACGATCAGCACGATCACGGCGATCCACCACAGGGCCTTGAGCGCGAATCCGGCACCGAAGAGGATCAGGGCGAGCAGAAGAACGAGAAGAACAGGAACCATGATTATCAACCTCCGGAGCATCGTGTGCCCGGAGGATCGGCCCGCACTCCTGCGCATCCCGATTATTCGGTGCCGGCTCCGAAGCGGCACGTTCTCTCGAAAAGTCGAAAGAAGGTGGCGGGTGCCTCTAATAGCGGCCCGTACGACATAGCGCCCCGTGGGACGTGTTTCGAGTGGAGGCCGTTGGCGTTGTCTGGCAGGGTGCGTTCGGTGGGAGCCGACGCCGGACCGGAGCACAGCCCTGACGGGCGGTTCATCATCGTGGGCGGGCGCCGCTGGCGGGCGACGGACCCGGACCTTCCCGAGGACGTCGCGGCGCGGCTCCGCTCCCACCTCATGGCGGCCCGGCGCGCGGTCGCCGCGGCCCGGCGCGCCGAGGACCCCGAAGCCGAACGGGCCGCACGCGCACGCGTACACCTGTCCAAGGTGGCCCTGGGGGAGCGGGGCACACCATGGTGGGAGCAGAGCGAGGAGGAACGCCGGGCACGCTGGCGCAAGGGCTTGGCCGAACTGGACTGAGTTCCCGCGGGCGCGGTCGCGGTCGCACAGTGCATGGCGGGACGCGGGCCGGAGAGTGCGGGGCCTTGGGCGGCGGTGGGGCGGTCGGCCTTGGAGAACGCGGGGCCTTGGGGGCGCTGGGGCGGTCGGCCTCGGAGAACGCGTGGCCTTGGGGGCGGTAGGGCGGTCGGCTTCGGAGAGCACCGGTTCCGGTGTGTCAGCGGCAGCGGCGGATACGGATGGGGCCGTGAACCTCGGCCGACGTGACAGGACGCCCACCCTGCGTGATCTCCACCTCGCCGGCCGCGACCAGCCGCCGGGCGGCGCGGCGAGCCGGTTCCATGAGGGCGCGCCAGCCGTCGTCATCCCCTTCGTGCACCGCCCGCGCGGCGTCGGACGGGCAGATGCTCGCGGTCGGGGCACGACGATCCAGCAGCTCCAGAATGACCCGCTCCAGCCGCCGCCCGGTCTCCGCGTCGTCGTAGGACACTCCACCAGTATCGTCGCCCCGCTACCGTTCCGACCGCACCCCTTGGACCACACCACCTGGAGTCACCAGTGTCATCGCCGCAAGTGCGCACCCCTGAGGAGAAGCTCGCGGACGCGAAGAAGCTGTTGGGTCTCCCGCGTATCGTCGTGATCTGCGGCTCCACCCGCTTCATGGCCGAGATGAACGAGGCCGATCTGCGGGAGACCAAGGATGGAAGGATCGTCGTCAAGCCGGGCTGTGACATGAAGTCGCCGCACGAACTGTGGTCCGATCCTGTCGAGGCCGGGGCGTTGAAGGTTCGGCTCGACGCTCTGCACCGGGCGAAGATCCGGCTCGCTGACGAGGTGCTCGTGGTCGGTGACTACATCGGAGACAGCACCCGAGCCGAGATCGCGTACGCCCGGTCGCTGGGCAGGCCCGTGCGGTTCACGCACCCCGAAGTCGACCCTGACGCCTGACCGTCCTCGTCTCGTCCGGCGGGGTGACCTGGAGCCCCTTGTGGGGCGGGCCCCTCAGGCGGGGGCGGCGTCGGTCGTGTCCCGGCGGCCCGGTGTGAGCAGGTAGGCGAGCGCCATGTCGCTGAGTTCGTCCGCGTATCGCCGCTTCGCCGCCTCACCGGCGGGCGCGTCGGGGCGTACGGAGTTGTGGAAGCAGGCGCCGAGCACCGCGCGCGCGGCGGTGTCCAGCGCGCTCGCGGGGTCGGCGCGGCGGATCTGGTCCATGTAGGGAGCCGCCGCGTCGAGCAGCAGGCGATGGATCACGGTGATGGTGCGCAGGCCGCGGTCCGGAGGCTTGGTCCCCCGGGCGCGCAGCAGTTGGGGGAAGAAGTTGCCGCCGTCCTCGAACGACTCCAGCAGGGCGTGCGCGTAGGCGTCCATGACGCCGGACAGTGACGGCTCGGCCGAGGACAGCCGCTCGGCCACGTACTCCTCGCGCCGGTCCAGCATGCGCTCCGTCAGCGCGTTGACGAGCTGTTCCTTGTCCTCGAAGCGCCGGTAGATCGTGCCGACCGAGACGCCGGCGCGCTCCGCGACGCCGGTGATCGTCATGTCCTCGATGCCCACCGACGAGGCGAGGTCCTCGGCGGCCTGGAGCACCCGGGCGAGTGTCGCCGCGCTGCGCGCCTGCCTCGGCTCCCGGTACGGCGCCGGGCGGTCGTGCTCGTCGGTCATGCCTCGCATCGTATCGGCGGCGGCTCCAGCAGGAACTTTTGACAAGTGGTGCACCTCTCTGCGTACCCTCATAACGTGAATGTGAATTTACATTCACATCATATGGGAGGTGTGGACCATGACCGACAAGCAGACGTCCATGACGGACGAGCGGACGCGGACGTCCGGAACGGACGAGCAGGCGTCCCCGGCGGTGACCGTGACGCTGGAATCGGGGCCCATCGGTTCCGGGACCATCGACGACTTCGAACTGTTCTACGCGCGCCGCGCCCTGGACCGCCTCAGGACGCGACTGGGCCGCGAGGGTCTGCTCGACCTGCTGGCCGCGGACATCGAGGAGGGCAACGCCTTCCTGCGGGAGTGCGCCCGTACCTCAGAGGGCCGGTTCAACGCGGGGACGACCGTGCTCGCGGCCCGCGGTCTGACCTCGGGGGAGTTCCTGGCCTGGATGGACGCGGCCTTCGCGGGCGACGACGAACGCCCGCTCCTCGCCGCGCACCCCGAGCACTACGCGATGGGCACCGACGCCATCGGCGCGCGCGTGGTGGAGAACATCGGCCCGCACGTCTGCTCGTTCTACATGGGCGGCTGGGGCACGGCGGCGATGGCCTGGGCCGAGGACGCGGACGAACTCCTGCCTGAGGCGGAGTATCCGCGCAAGATGTCCTCGAACCTCTTCCTGGAGGACGGCACCGTCGTCGGACGGGCGCTGATCCAGTTCGGCGACACCGCCGACGGGTTCACGGCGAACCTGACGGTCTACTTCCCGGCGTCCTGTCCGCAGGACGTCCTCGACCATCATCTGCGGCACTACGCCGTCGAGTTCAGGAACTGGATCGTCGCCGCGGCGGCTGCCCAGGTCTGAGCGGCGGGAGGCGGGAGCGCCCGCCCCGGCTGAGTCCTCCGGCGCGGCCCCGGCCCCGGCGTGCCAGGACGACCCACCCCGGCGCTCCCGCCGCCCGCGCCTCCGGCGTACGAGGGCCGGCGGTGCCCACCGCTCAGCGTCCCGCGCCCATCGCCCAGCGCACATAGTCCTGAGTCCTGCGCCCCGCCGAACCACCCCACCGTTCCAGCCGGCAACCGACCCCGTCCTTCCGGCGGCCGGTGCCCAGCAACGAAAGACCTCCACCATGTCGCACCACGTCACCCCGCCCGGTACGGGACGCAAACTGACTCTGGTCGTCCTCGGACTGGCCGCCCTGATCGCCGCGATGCTGTGCGCCTTCGCGCTGCCCTCGCTGCACAGCGGCCCGCACCACGTACCCATCGGTGTCACCGGACCCCGGCAGGCGGCCGAGGCGATCCGGGAGAACGTCGACGGGCCGGCGTGGGACATCCGCCTCTACCCGACCCCCGAAGCCGTCGAGAAGGCCGTGCTGCACAAGGACGTCGCGGGCGGCCTCGCGGTCACCGGCCACGGCGTCGACGTCTACACCGCCACCGCCGGCGGCCCCTCGGCCACCAGCGCCCTCACGGCCCTCGGTGACGGGGTCGCCCAGCAGAACAAGACGCGGGCCACCGTCCACGACCTGGTGCCGTTCACCGACGACGACCCCCGGGGCGCGGGACTGACCGCGGCGCTGATGCCCATGATCTTCGGCGGGATCTTCCCCGCCCTGATCCTCGGCAGTGTCTTCCCCGGCCACCGCGGGCTGCGGACCCGTCTCACCGGCGCCCTGCTGTTCTCCGTCGTGGCGGGCGCCGCCGTCGCCGCCGTCCTCCAGTTCGGCACCCACTCCATCGACGGCGACTACGGGATCACCGCGCTGGGCGTCATCCTCGGCATGGCCGCCATGTCCACCACCCTGCTCGGCCTCCAAGCCCTGCTCGGCATGGGCGGGTTCGCCCTCGGCGGCGCGCTCATGATGCTGCTCGGCAACCCGCTCTCGGGCCTTGCCACCGGCCCGCACTGGCTGCCCGACGGCTGGGCCACCGTCGGCCGGCTGCTCCCGCCGGGCGCGTCCGGCAGCCTGCTGCGTACGAACGCCTTCTTCGACGGAACCGGTGCCGCCACCCCCGCGCTCGTCCTCGCGGCCTGGGCCGCCGTCGGGGTCGCCTTCGTCCTCCTCGCCGACCGGCGGGGCCGGCGCGCGACCCCGGACTCCCATGGCGCCGCCACCTCCGGGACGACCGACGTCTCACATCCCGAACTCGTCACACGCTGAATCCCAGTGGCCTCCGGTCCTACGGGATCGGTTCCGGGCCTGAGCACAGGACGCAGGAGACGGCCCCCCGCCTCCGACCCCATCCCCAGGAGGTTCACCATGCTTCGAACCGGAGTTCTCGCCGGTCCCGTCAGCGGGCTCGCGTACGAGACGCCGACCTGTTCCGGACTGACGAACGAGAGAGGGGAGTTCCGCTACCGGGACGGGGAGCGGGTCGCCTTTCTCCTCGGGGAGACCGCGCTCGGCACCCTCAAAGGCGCCCCGCGTGTGCACCTGGCGCAGATGGTCGCCCGCGTCGACGGGAGCCCGCACAAGCTCAAGGACCCCGGCCTCACCAACATCGCCCGACTGCTCTTCACCCTCGGCCGCGACGCAGTGCCCGACCACGGCACCCGGATAGCCCCCGAGATCCATGGCATCGTCGGCGACCGCCCGCTGGACTTCCGCCGTGACATCGCCTTCGCCGGCCGCGAGGACGACGAGATCCGGGCGTTCACCGAGGACCCCGTCGTCGTCTCGCTGCTCGCCGACCTCAACAGCGCCGGCGTCTTCGACGACCGCACACCGCGCCGGCTGTGCACCCCGGCCGCCGCCCGCAACGAGCTGCGCCGCAACGCGATGGGCATCCGCCGCCACCGCGACGTCAAGATCCCCCTCGCCAACGGCTCCCACCTCTACGCCGACGTGTTCCGCCCCGCCGAGGACGGCGCATACCCGGTGATCATGAGCTGCGGTGTGTACGGCAAGGCGTTCAACCACCACTCCATCTGCGGCGACGAGGACCTGGAAGAGCACGAGCGGATGGAGGACGAGTACTTCCACGGGAACGCCGACGGGATTCCCTGGGAGAACCACGAGACCGTCAACACCGCCGCCTGGGTGCCGAACGGCTACATCGTCGTCCGCGTCGACGGGCCCGGCACCGGCAAGAGCCCCGGCACGCTGGCCCCTTGGGGCATCTCCACCGCCGAGGCCTACAAGGAGGCCATCGAGTGGGCGGGCGAACAGCCCTGGTCCAACGGCAACGTGGGGCTGTGGGGCATGTCCTACCTCGCCGTCACCCAGCACGCCGTGGCCTCCCTGCGCCCCGCCCACCTCAAGGCGATGATCGCCATCGGCACCGACATCGACCTGTACGAACAGGTCGCCTACAACGGGGGCATCCTCAACGAGGAGTTCTTCCCGCACTGGTACCGCAACGGCCTCGTCCCGGCCGTCTGCGGCGAACTCGACGCCGTGGACTTCCTGAAGGCCATGCGGGACAGCCCGTTCAAGGACTCCGACCCCAAGGCCGTCTTCGGGCCGCGCGCCGAGGTCTTCATGAGCCCGGACATGAGCGACGTGACCGTGCCGCTCTGGGCCGTCGCGGCGACCACCCATGTGAGCCATCTCCACCAGCTCGGCAGCAGCGAGACCTATCTGCACACCCCGACGCCGCACAAGAAGCTCGACTTCTGGGAGGACTGGCTCGTGAAGTCCTACGCGGCCGAGTCCGTGGCCGACCACATGGCGTTCTTCGACCACTGGCTCAAGGGAGTCGACAACGGCGTCATGGACCGGCCCCCGGTGCGGCTGGAGATCCGCACCGGCAACGGCGCCTCCTACCTCCAGGAGGAGGACGAATGGCCGATCGCGCGGACCGCGTACACCAAGTGGTACTTCGACGCCGCACCGGCCGCGTGGAGCGGTGACGGCACCCGGGACGACTTCCTGCGCATCGCGCCGACGCCGCCGGACGCCGAGGCCCGTGTGAGCTACTCCGCCGAGGTGCGGCTCCCCGACGCGACGCTCGGCCCCGAGAGCCTGCGCGGCGACGCGGCCTCGACCGCGACCGACCCGCGCACCACGGGAGTGTCCTTCATCAGCGAGCCGGTCACCGAGGATCTCGTCCTCGCGGGGTACGGCAAGGTCGCCCTGTGGGTCTCCGCCGACAGCCACGACATGGACCTCTACGTGTCGCTCCGCGTCGTCGACGAGCGCAACCGGGAGGTCGACTACTCCGGCCCCACCACCATGGGCCTCAAGACCGGCCACTACCCGGTGGCCAAGGGCTGGCTGAAGGTCTCGCACCGCACGCTCGACGCCGCGCGCAGCACCGAGTACGCCCCGAAGCACACCCATCTCAAGGGCGATCACGCGCCGTTGGCCGACGGCGAGGTCGTCCCGGTGGAGATCGAACTGATCCCGCACACGGCCCTGGTCCGCGCGGGCCACCGCATCCGCGTCGACATCCAGCCCTACGACGGCCTGGGCCACGGCACGCACCACGCCTACGACCCGAGCTATCACACCGGGGCGGCCAACACCCTGTACACCGGTCCGACGCACCTCGGATACGTCCAACTGCCCGTCGTTCCCCGGCGATCGCATGCCTGAGCCGCGCTGAGGCGCCTCCGCGCCCGCCACTCCCTCCGCCTGCGGACCGGCCGGATCGCGGTCCGTAAGCGGAGTGCTCCTTCTTAACTGTGCCTTAAACGCGCCTTAAGGGTTCGCGGGCGGTGTGTCGAACTTCAAGTAACCCCAGTTCAAAGGGATTTGGTGATCCGCCGGGCCGGTTGGCCTCTTCGGCCGTCGTGCGTAGCATCGGGGCCCATCGGTGGCGTCCGGTGCCGTTGTGAGAGCGCTCTCAGGAGCCTTCTCCGATCATTCGCGGTGCCCGCGCCGGCCGTGCGCAGCACAACCGAACAGTCCCCTGGGCAGGGCGCGTTACGGCGCCCGCCCTCCGCACAACACCCCCCACAGCCTGGCCGCAGGCACAAGTACCAAGGAGCACCGCACCCATGACGCCTCGTCACCACCGTGACCTCTCCCGCCGCAAGATGCTCTTCGCCCTCGGCGGTGCCGCCGTGGCCGTCCCCGCGGTCGCCGCCGTCGCGCCGTACGCCCTGGCCGGCCCGACGGACGCCTCCACCAAGGCGGCCGAGGGCTCGCTCCCACTGACGATCGTCAACAACAGCGGCTCCTTCGACAACGCGTCGGTGCACGTCTACATCGTCGGCAACCAGGACGGCCGGCAGGTCCGCGTCACCCAGGACGGCACCCTCGCGCCCATATCCCTCGCCGACAACGGCGCGGACGGGTTCACCGACTACGCGCTCACCCTCTCCGGCAGCGGCGAGACTCAGCTCAGCCTCCCGTACATGTCCGGACGCATCTACGTGTCGCTCGGCGAGAAGCTCAAGTTCAAGGCCGTCGCGGACGGCGACGGCAACGCGGCGCTCCAGTTCCCCGCCGGCTGGGTCACCTCCGACCCCAACTACCCGGTGCTGCACGACTGCGCCGAGTTCACGTACAACTCCTCGGGCATGTTCTGCAACACGACCATGGTCGACATGTTCAGCGTCCCGCTCAGCATCCGGCTCAACGGCGACAAGGAGCAGACCACCGGCACCGTCCGCGAGGGCGGGCGTGCGGCGGCCTTCGCGGCGGTGAAGGGCGTCGAGGCGTTCGCGCCCCTGGTGGTGGACGACGTCCGCATCATCGCGCCGGGTCACGGTCTCGACGCCGGCCTGTTCGCGAAGGACTACTTCGCCCCGTACATCGACGAGGTGTGGAGCACGTACACCGGCAAGGATCTGACCGTCACCACCAACGCCGGGACGTTCACCGGGCGGGTGCGGGCCGACAAGTTCACCTTCGACGGACCCGCCGCCGTCTCCTTCGACAAGCCCTCCACCCGTGACGTCCTGTTCTGCGACGGCAACCTCGCCGCTCCCAACGACGGGACGACCGGCCCGGTGGCCGCGGTGCTCGGCGCGGGCTTCAACCGCTCCACCCTGCTCAGCAACCCGGCCCAACCGACCACCTCCGCCGACGACTTCTACCGGACCGACCTCACCAACCACTACGCCAAGGCCGTCCACGCCGCCACCGAGGACGGCAAGGCCTACGGCTTCGCCTTCGACGACGTGGCCGACTTCGCCTCCTACATCCAGGACACCGCCCCCACCGCGATCCGCCTGACGCTCACGCCGTTCTAACGTTCCGGAGCACAACTCCCGCTCCAGGGGCGGCACATCGGGGAGTCACCGCGCGGTCGGCGGCGGTGACTCCCCGCCGCGTCCCTCGCCGGCCGCGCCGCCGAGGGCGGGCGCCGTACGTCAGCGGTGCGCGAGCGTGGCCTTCGCGAGGACCTTGTCGATGCGCGGCAGGGTGCCCTGGTGGCCGACCCACCCGCGCGGGGTCTCCAGCTCCTCGCGCGCCGCGCGGTCCCCGGTCAGGGCCAGTGCGACGATGCCCGCCTCCGCCATATGAAGGGCCCGGGGCGGGTCACCGGACCGCTGGTCCAAGGAGATCTCCACGAGTGCGGCGACGGCGCCGATCGTCTCCCGCGTGACGGGCAGCAGACCGAGCGTCCAGCCGAGCCCGCGCAGCGCGTGGGAGTTGCAGGCGCCGAAGCGGGTGTTCACGTCGAACGGCAGATTCCGGTGGCCGACCAGCGGGACCGTGCGGTCGAGCGCGGCCGGCTCGGACCAGACCGGCAGCGCCGCCCGTACCGCCTCCGGGCCGGCCTCCTCGACCAGCGCCGGCGCGGCCCGTCGCCAGGTCGCCGACGGCGCGCTCGCGGCCCGCATCACAGCACGGGACAGCTCCAGCAGCTCACCACGCTCGGCGAGCGCCCGGTATTCGGCGGCCTGTTCGACCTGTACCTGGCTGTCACTCAGCCATCCGCTCATGAACCGGAGCACAGAAGAGGCCGTGTCGTCCCCTGCCGCCCGGATACCGGTCCGTTACGCTCGCAGCGCCGCACCGGGCCCGAGACCACGGAGGACAGCACGGCGGGGATCAACCGTGAACGCCTCGTCAGGACGCTGACGTTCTGGCTGCGTCCCGCGTTCGCGTTGCGCGTCCTCAACCGGTTCCAGAAGATCGTCGGCTTCGACCGGTCGATGGCCCTGGCCTCCAGCGCGCTGACCGCCATGATCCCGCTCATGATCCTCTGCGGCGCCGTCCTCAGCAGTTTCTCGGAGTACGACGCCGCCGAGCGGATCATCAGCCGCTACGGCCTCACCGGACAGGGCGCCGAGGCGGTCAGGTCGCTCCTCGCCCCCGCCGACGGCACCAGCGCGAGCGTCGGCGTCTTCGGCAGCCTGTTCCTGATCATCTCGGTGCTGAGCTTCGCCCGCGCCACCCAGCGCCTGTTCGAACAGACCTGGCAACTGCCCCCGCTCAGCGTCCGCAACACCAGGAACGGCCTGTGGTGGATCCTGGCACTCGCCGGCTACACCGCCGTCACCGGCTGGCTGCACGCGACACTGGGCGGCAAGCCCCTGGGCGTCGCGGCCTCGGTGGTCGAGATCCCCGTCAGCATCGCCTTCCTGGTCTGGAGCGGCACCGTCCTGTCGGCCAAGCGCATCGCCTGGCGCGACCTCGTGCCCTTCGGCCTCACGGCCGCCGCCCTCACCGCCCTCTACTCCGTGGGCGCCTCGATCTACCTGCCGCGCCTGTTCAACTCCTACACCGCGCGCTACGGAGCCGTCGGCGCCGTCTTCGCGATGATCTCGGCGCTGTTCGCCGCGATGTTCGTGCTGGTCGCCTCCGCCGCGTTCGGGCGGGAGATGCGCGAGGAACTCGTCAGGATCCGGGCGGGCGACCGGCCCTCCGACGACGAGGTCCGCCGCCAGTGGGACAGCGTGGTGGAACAGACCCGTTCGCGGTGGCGCTCGACCCGGGCCCAGGTCTCCCACCGCCGCGCGAAGAACGCCAAGGACGGCGCACCCTAGGTGGCGCGGGCGACGAGGAGGGCCACGTCGTCGTGGTCGTCGGAGTTGCGCAGCCCGTACAGCAGGAGGTCGCACAGCTCCTCCAGCGGCCGGCCGGGCTCGTCGAGGAAACTCAGCAGGACGTTCAGCCGGTCGTCGATGGGGTGCAGGCGCGTCTCCACCAGGCCGTCCGTGTACAGGACGAGGACGTCGTCGGTGGCCAGGTCGACCGTGGTGGTCTCGAAGGGGACGCCGCCGACGCCGAGCGGGGCGCCCGGCGGCAGGTCGAGCAGGACCGGCGCGGCGCCGGGGCGGGCCAGCGCGGGCGGCATGTGTCCGGCGTTCGCCACCCGGCACTGGCCGGTGTGCGGGTCGTACACGGCGTACAGACACGTGACGATGTAGTGCTCCAGATCGCAGGTGATCTTGTCGAGGTGCTGGAGCACATCGCCCGGATCGAGGTCGAGGTCGGCATAGGCGCAGGTGGCGGTGCGCAGCCGGCCCATGGTGGCCGCCGCGTCGATCCCGTTGCCCATGACGTCGCCGACGACCAGGGCGGTCCGGTCGTCCGACAGCGGGATGACGTCGTACCAGTCGCCGCCGACCTCGCTGGTGGCCTGGGCCGGCTGATAGCGGGACGCGACCTCCAGGCCGTTGAGGTTCGGCGGGTGCTCCGGCAGCAGGCTCCGCTGGAGGGTCACCGCGGTGTTGCGCACGCTCTGGAACCAGCGGGCGTTGTCGATGGCCACCGCGGCACGGCTCGCCAGCTCCGTCGCCAGCACCACATCGTCGTCGTCGAAGGGGACCGGGTTGCGGGTGCGCTTGAGGTCCAGCGCGCCGAGCACCTCACCGTGGGCGATCAGCGGCACGGCGAGATACGAGTGGACGCCGGCCCGGGCCAGCAGCGAGCTGGCCTGCGCGTCACGGGCGATGCGCGGAAGATCCTGGTCGCCGACATGCCGTATGAGGACCGGCCGGCCCGTGTGCACGCACAGGGTCACCATCCGGTCGCCCTCGTAGGCGGCCAGGTCGCCGGGCGGGTCGGCGGCGCGCAGGGCCACCGTGGGGTGGGACGCCTTGAGGGCCAGCGCGCGGAAGAACTCCGGGCCGTTGTCGGGGCGGCGCATACGACGGCAGGCCAGCGCCGAGTCGAGGACGTCCACGGCGACCACGTCGGCCAGCTCCGGGACCGCGATGTCCGCCAGTTCGCGGGCCGTCTGGTCCACCTCGAGGGTGGTGCCGACCCGGGTCGAGGCGTCGGCGATGAGCGCCAGACGCCGGCGCGCCCGGTCGGCCTCGGCGGCGGCCCGGTGACGCTCGGTGACGTCGACCACCGAGGCCGCCGCGCCCAGCACCCGGCCGCCCGGGTCCTCCAGCCGGTAGAACGACAGGGACCAGGCGTGCTCGTGCTCGGGGTCCACCGGCGGCCGGCCCACGTGGTACTGGTCGAGCAGCGGGGTGCCCGTGGTGAGCACCTGACGCAGCGCGGACTCCACGGTGTCGACGTCGGGGAACGGCAGTGTCTCCCGCAGACGCCGGCCGATGTGGTCCTCCGCGGGGATGCCGTCGATCCGCTCCAGCGCCGGGTTGACCATGAGATAGCGCAACTCGGGGTCCATCAGGGCCAGCCCGATGGGGGACTGGTTGATGAGCTGCTCGCACAGCGCGAGGTCGGTCTCCACCCGTTGCAGCAGGGTGTGATCGGCCGCGATACCGAGGGCGTACACATCACCGAGGTCGTCCAGGAGCCGCATGTTGCGGAACTCCATCAGGCGGGTGCTGCCGTCCTTGTGCCGGATGGGAAAGGCCCCCGCCCAGCTCCGGCCGGTCGCCAGCACCTCGGCGAACAGCTTCGAGACGGAGTGCAGGTGCTCGGGGTGGATGATCATGCGGGCCGCGTACTTGCCGAGGACCTCCTCCGCCGAGTAGCCGATCAGGTCCTCGGCCTGCGGAGTCCAGAACACGATCCGGCCCTCGGCGTCGAGGACCATCGCGGCGACGCTGAGGACGTCCAGCAGTCCGGTCGGCCGGTTCGCGTCGGGGCCGTGGCCCCCGCTCTCGGACTGCAAGGAATCGGCTGTCATCCCTGGCCCTCCTCCGCCGGCCGGCGCGGCATGCCGGCTCCGTCGCCGCTGTCGCACACGTCGGCACGAACCCCGGCCCTTCCATGCTGCGCCCTGACCCCGTCCCTGCCCACTCCAGAGGCCCTTCTTGGCATGTACGGAGCGGAGAGGCGGGTGAGCCGGCAGGAGGGGACTGGCGGGCCGGCGCGGTGACCCGTGCGGGTCAGCTCCGGAGGGATTCCCAGCTCGCGGCCAGCCGCTCCTGCTCCAGACGCCGGAGCCGCGCGCGGGAACGCGGATGGAGCACGGGCGCGACCGACAGGCCGCCGATCAGGATGAGGGTGCTGGCCACTCCCGCGACTGGCACACGTTCATTTTGTCGCACGGGTACCCGTGGCGGTCCTGTTCGGCCGGCCCGCCTACTCGGCCGACTCGGCGGGCCGGCGGGCTGGCGGGCTGGCGGGCTGGCGGGTCGATAGTCCCGGGCGGTCCCCAGGGCGCCGCCAGAGCTGGCGCCGCCCCCCGCGGGCCCCGGAGCCCCCGTATTGGGGCCCCGGAGCCACCCGGCTCGCCCACGGGAGGGCCGGGAGGCCGCGACGCCGGGAACAAGATCCGGTCTTGCCGAAAAGGCGGTCAGCGCAGCCGCGCCGCGGACAGGCCGCCGTCGACGTCGAGGGTCGCGCCGTGGACGAAGGCGGCCTCGTCGGAGACGAGGTAGCGGACGGCGTAGGCGATGTCGACGGGACGTACGGGTGCGCCGGCGGGGGTGGCCTTGGTCATCTCCGCGAGCACGCCCGCGCTCCTGGCGGTGCCGAGGGTGGCCGTGGCGCCTGGGGCCACGGTGTTGACGCGGACGCCGTGCGGACCGTACTCGGCGGCCCAGGCGCGTGTGAGCTGTTCGACGGCGGCCTTGGTCGCCGGGTACAGGGCCTTGTACGGGACGCCGACCCGCGCCATCCAGGAGCCGATGTTGATCACGGCGCCGCTGCCGCGGGCGGCCATGCGCGGGGCGAGGGCGGCGACCAGGACGTGCGGGGCGCGGATGTTGGTGGCCCACAGGGCCTGCATCTCGTCGTCGGTGACGGTGGCGGTGGCGCCGCCCGGATAGACGCCCGCGTTGTTGACGAGGATGTCGACCCTTCCGCCGAGCGCCTCCTCGGCCTGCTCCGCGAAGGCGCGTACGGCGGCCGGCGCGGCGCCCAGGTCCGCGGTGAGGGCGTGGGCGCGCCCGCCCGCCGCCAGGATCGCGTCGGCGACGGCCCGCGTACGGTCCCGGTCCCGGCCGCTGACCACCGTCTCGGCGCCGGACGCCGCCAGCACGCGCACGACGGCCTCGCCGATGCCGCCGGACGAGCCGGTGACCAGTGCGGTGCGGCCCCCGAGGGCGCCGTCGGCGGTAAGGCTGGACAGGATCTCTTCGTTCGTTCGCATACGTCGATCGTGGCCCGGCGCAGGCGCGGGCGTATTGCCTGGAACGATCAGTGTCTTGCCTGATGACGACTCGCCGCCGGGACGGTACGCGTGCGGAGGCGGAGGCGGAGGCGGATGCGGATGCGGATGCGGAAGCGGACGCGGGTCGGATACGGATCGGACGCGGGTCGGGTCGGATTCGGATGCGGATCGGATCGGATCGGATTCGGATGCGGGTCCGCTTGCGGCTCGCGCTCCGGCGCAACGGGTCCGGACCGTACGAAACCGGTTCGCGGGACGGCACTCGGCCCCGGGCGCCCGACACAGGCTCCCCGCCTCCGCTCCCGCCGTGCGGCCCGGACCCCGGCATCGGGTTGGATGTGACGTGTGGACGACGTGACCGACGACGTGACCAACGCGGTGATCGCCGACCGGCTCGACCGGGTGGCCGACGTGATCCTGCGCCGGGCGGGCGACCGGGCGCTCGCCGCGCGCCTCGGGCTCCGCCTCAGCCGGGTCACCGCGCCGACCGGCCTGGCGTACCAGCGGTACACCCCGTCGCTGTCGGTCGTGGCGGCCGGCCGCAAGCGTTCCATCGTCGGCGACGACGACAGGGTGTGGGGGCGGGACGGCTTCCTGATCACGCCCGTCGATCTGCCGGTCGTGACGGCCGTGGTCGAGGCCGAGGAGCCGCGCGGCTTCCTGTCCGCGCGCTGGGAACTCTCACCGATCGTCATCGCGGAGGTCGCCGCCGCGATGACGGTGCCGGGCGGCGGGGGACGGCGGGCCGCGCCCGGGAAGCGGCTCGGCGGCTGGACGGTCCCGCTCGCCGACGCGTTCGCGCGGCTGGTCGCGCTGCTCGACGAGCCCGAGCAGATCGCCGTGCTCGGCCCGCTGGCCTGCCGGGAGGTCGTGGTCCGGCTGCTCCAGACCGACCAGGCGCCGCGCGTCCTCGCCATGGTCGCGGACAGCGACGCCGTAGTGCCGCGCGCGGTGAGCCTGATGACCGGCCGTATGGCCGAGCCGTGGACGGTCAAGGCGCTGGCGGCGGCGGTCCGGTGCAGTGAGCCCACGCTCTTCCGGCGGTTCAAGGACGCGACGACGATGACGCCCATGCAGTACCTCAAGCGGCTGCGGCTCGGCGAGGCGCGGCACCGGATGGTCGTCCTCGGCGAGGCCGCGGCGCAGGCCGCCTCCGCCGTCGGCTACCGCAGCGCCTCGCACTTCTCGCGCGACTACCGGCACGTCTACGGCCGCCCACCGGCCGCGGACGCCGCGAACACCCGCCTGTGGCTGCGGACTTCGGAACCGGGCACGCCGGAACCGGGCAGGCCGGGGTTGGGGACTCCGGAACCGGGGTCCACGGAGTCGCCCGCCGCCTCCGGGCCGGGCACGTAGGCACCCGCGGCACACCGCGGCAGTCGCGCTCGCCGAGCGGCGGGCCGGCGCCGATCGCGCCGTCCGTCACGAGATCACCCAGGTCGTAATCACGCAGGTCGCAATCACGCAGGTCGTCCGGTGCCCACGGCGCGACCGGCACAAGGAACCGGTCATGGGACGGTCGCGAGATCCGCCGGAGGCGCTTCAGACGTCCTCGGCCTCGGTCGCCTCGTGGAAGGCGACGATCGACTCGCCGTTCGCCCTCGCCCATTCGCTCAGGACGCCGATCGGCTCCCTCAGGGTGTTCCCGAGTTCGGTCAGGCTGTACTCGACCCGGGGTGGCGCCTCCGCGTACACCCGCCGTTCGACCAGCCCGCTCTTCTGGAGCCGCCGCAAGGTCTGCGTCAGTACCTTGCGGGAGACCCCGCCGATCAGTTCGGCCAGCTCGCCGTGGCGCAACGGGCCCTTGCTCAGCGCGAAGAGCGTGACCACGGCCCATTTGCTGGAGATGACCTCGATGGCCAGCCGGGCGGGACAGTCCGCGAGGAAGACGGTGCCGGGGCGGAGGCTCATGAGCCGAAGGGTACCTTTTGGTTCCTGTCGGCTGCCTACCGTCGGAGACACGCAGGGCCCCACCTGCCGGTACACCGACCCCGAGGAACCAGCCATGACCACCCGGAACACGTACGTCCTCGTCCACGGCGCCTGGCACGACGGACGCTGCTGGGAGCGCGTCGCCGCACTGCTCACCGCCGAGGGCCACCGCGTCCTCACCCCCTCGCTCACCGGCCACGGCGACAAGGCCCACCTGCTCGGCCCCGAGGTCGGGCTGACCACCCACATCGAGGACGTCGTCGGCCTCGTCCTCGGCGAGGACCTGACCGACGTCGTCCTCGTCGGCCACAGCTACGCGGGGATGGTCGTCTCCGGGGTGGCGAACCGGATCCCGGAGCGCGTCCGGCGCCTGGTGTACTTGGACGCGATGGTGCCGACGCACGGGGAGAACGCCATCGACGTCATGCCGATCACACAGGCCATGATCGACGCTGCCGCCGCCACGGACCAGCCCTGGCGTATTCCGCCGTTGCCCGAATTCCCCGCGCCCCAGGGCCTGTTCGGCGTCACCGACCCCGACGACATCGCCTGGCTCAGGGCCACCCTCACCGACGAGTCCGTGCTCTGCTTCCGGCAGCGGGTCGAGATGGACAACCCCGCGCAGGCCCTCATCCCCCGGGTCCACATCCGCTGTGTCGGCAGGGAACCCGAGGGAGTGACCCGACGGCCCGTCCCGGAACTTCAGCCCAACGGGCAGCCCTCCCGGGTCCATGAGCTGAAGAGCGGACACGACTGCATGATCACCGATCCCGGCGAACTCGGCGCGCTGCTGCTCGAAGGGATCTGACGCGCCGAGCCGGGGGAGCGGCGAACGCGGTGTGACGCCTCACCGGGCGCGGAGTGTGACGTCCCGCGCTTAGCCGAGGGCCTTGACCGCCTGGTAATAGGTCCAGGCCGTGCTGGTGCAGGTGGTCTTCGTGGCGCCGCTGTAGGCCTCGCACACCCGCTTGAGGTCCTCGTAGAGGGCGCTGTCGAGGCGGGGCTTGTTGGCGGTGAAGGTGCCGGCCGCCTTGTAGTTGCGGTAGCCGAAGTCATGGCGGGCGCAGGAGGTGGCGAAGGGGAAACCGAAGGGGTTGTCCGGCGAGGAGGAGCAGTAGTCGGTGGACCAGTCGAACGAATACGCCGACCAGGCGGCCTGGTTGGAGCGCGCGGCGACCCAGAGGTTGTAGCTCGACGCGCTGGTCTGGGTCCAACTGGACAGGATCTGGGGCTTGTCGGCAGGAGCGGCGGTGGCCGTGCCGGCGGTCGCGGTGATGGTGACCACGGCCATGACCGAGGCGGCAAGTCCGGTGGCGAGTCTACGGTGCATCCCACACCTCCATGAGGCTGCCGCCCGGTCGGGCGGCAGGTTCATGACAAGATGATCGGCACCTTGATCCTCCTTGCATAGCCTCTGTAGCTCAACAATCAATTAACTTGCGGTAGTTGGAAGGTGTGGCGGGCTGGAGGAGGGGGTGGAGCCGGGTCATACGTGTCGGAGTCGGCCGTATGCGGCGGGGTTGGGCCGTACGTGGCGGGCCGGGCCGCACTCGGTGGGGTCGGTGAACCGCGCATGTGCCGGAGCCGGGCGGGACGTACGCGGCGGGGGCGGTGAGCCGCATGTGCCGGGGGCGGGCGGGGCCTACGCGGCGAGGGCGGGCAGGACATACGCGGCGAGGGCGGGCGGACGTACGCTCGGCGCCTCGACCTCCGGCGGCCAGGACGCCGTCCCTGACCGGATCGGTCCGCACCCGGACCCGATGCGGCCTGTCCCCGCCCCGCCCTCGGCGGCCAGAGTGGGGACATGACCCGAGCACTCGTCGTCATCGACGTCCAGGAATCCTTCCGCGCCCGCCCGCTGTGGGAGACCATCTCCAACCCGAAGATCGCCCACCAGGTGGACCGACTCGTCCGGCTCGCCCGGCGGGCCGGCGACACCGTCGTGTGGGTGCTGCACTCCGAGCCCGGCAGCGGCGGCGTGTTCGACCCCGCCCTCGGCCACGTCCGGCTCCTGGAGGAACTCCACCGGGAGGAGGGCGAGCCGCTGATCCAGAAGACCTCGCACAACGCCTTCACCACCACCAATCTCCAGCAACTGCTCACCGAGCGCGGCATCCGCGAACTCCTCGTCTGCGGCATCCGCACCGAGCAGTGCGTCGAGACCACCACCCGCGTCGCCGGCGACCTCGGCTACGACGTCACCTTCGTCACCGACGCCACGGCCACGAACCCCATCGCGCACCGCGACGCACCCGCCGACCAGTCCGTGGCCGACCTGCTGGCCGACCCGCGCACCCTGAGCGCCGACGAAGTCATCCGGCGCACCGAGTACACGCTCGCCGGCCGCTTCGCGACCATCGCCACCGTCGACGAGCTGGAAGCCGCGGCCACTTCTCGGGCATGATGACCGGATCGTGAGCCGCATCGTCTTCTTCCTGGTGCCCGGAGTCCATCTCCTGGACCTCGCGGGACCCGCGCAGGCCTTCTCCACGGCCGCCGACTTCGGGCACCCGTACACCCTCCACTACGTCGCCGAGCAGCCGCAGGTGCCGACCGCCCAGGGGCTGCCCCTGGTGGCCCGGCTCGACTGGCCCGAGCTTGGCCCCGAAGACCTGATCGTGGTCCCCGGCTGGCGGGCGGTCGACCTCGCCGACGGTCCCGCCATCGGCGAGACGACCCTGCGCGTCCTGCGCGAGCACCACGCCGGCGGCGGCACCGTCGCGAGCGTCTGCGCCGGAGCCGACGCGCTCGGCCGCGCCGGGCTCCTCGACGGCCGCCGCTGCACCACCCACCACGACGTCCAGGAGGCATTCGCCCGCCGCTACCCTCGGGCGGTGGTCGTCCGCGACGTGCTCTACACCGCCGACGACCGGGTGGTCACCTCGGCCGGCATCGCCAGCGGCATCGACCTCGCGCTGCACCTCGTCGCCACCCGGCACGGCCCCGCCGTCGCCGCCCAGGTGGCCCGGGACATGGTGGTCTACTCACGGCGCAACGGACACGAACCGCAGGCCAGCGCCATGCTCCGCTACCGCTCCCACCTCGACGACACCGTGCACCGCGCCCAGGACCTGGTCGACGCCCGCTTCGACCAGACGCTCCCGCTGCCGGACCTGGCCGCCGCCGTCGGCGTGAGCGAGCGCACCCTCACCCGCCTCTTCACCCGCGCCACCGGCGGCCTCACCCCGCTGCGCTACCAGCAGGCACTGCGTCTGGAGCGCGCCGAGCACCTCATCGGCCACGGCCTCACCGTCGACGCCGCCGCCCGCGCGGTCGGCTTCGAGGACGCCCGCATGCTCCGCCGCCTGCGGGCCCGCACCGGCTGAGACACCGACGCCGTACGGACGCCTACGACCGAGTCCGACACCGTACGGGCACGGGTGAGCCGGCCTCAGGTGTCCCGGCCCGCCCCCGACAGCGACGCCCGCTGTCGTGCCGCCCGTACCGCCGCCGTCAGCGAGGCGATGTCGTAGGCGCCGTAGTGGCGGCGGCCGTTGACGAAGAACGTCGGGGTGCCGGAGACGCCGCTCAGGTCGGCGGACTCGACGTCCCTGGCGACCCGGGGCGCGCCCGCGCGGGCGCGCAGGTCGGCGCGGAACCGGTCGCCGTCGAGGCCGATCTCGTCGGCGTAGCGGAGCAGGTCCTTGGGGCTCAGGGCGCCCTGGTGGGCCATGAGGAGGTCGTGCATCTCCCAGTAGCGGCCCTGATGGTCCGCCGCCTCGGAGGCCTCCGCGGCGAGCTGGGCGCCCGGGTGCACGTCGGTGAGCGGAAGGTGCCGCCACACATAGCGGACGTCACCGAAGTCGGCGAGCAGCTCGCGCACCACGGGCTCGGCGAGCCCGCAGTACGGGCACTCGAAGTCGCCGTACTCGACCAGCGTCACCGGGGCGTCCAGCCGGCCGCGCACATGGTCGCGTGCCACGTCGACGGGCTCGCTGAGGTCGACGATGGCCTCACCCGTGCCGAGCAGGGCGCGGGCACGCGAACGCGCGTTCAGGGCGCCGATCAGCAGGGTGACGAGCCAGGTGACCAGGAACGAACACACCACGGCGGCCAGGATGCCGATCTTCGCCTGCTCCAGCCGGTCGCCGTCGAAGGCCAGCGACGCGATCAGCAGGGCCACGGTGAAGCCGACACCGGCCAGCGTGCCGCCCGCCGTGATGGCGCCCCAGCCCACGGGCGGTCGCAGACGGCCCCGGCTCGCCCGCGTGGTGAGCCAGGTCGCGCCGATGATGCCGGCCGGCTTGCCGATCACGTAGCCGAAGAGGATGCCGAGGGTGACGGGGGAGGTGAAGGCGTCGGCGAGCTGTCCGCCGCCGAGGGCGATGCCGGCGTTGGCGAGCGCGAAGAGCGGCACGATGACATAGCTCGTCCAGGGGTGGAACATCTGCTGGAGCCGCTCGTTCGGGGACAGCGTCGAGGCGAGCCCGCGGCGCACGGTGCGTTCCAGCTCCGGGGTGGGCTGCTCCCGGAAGCGCCGGAAGAGACGGCTGGCGTGCTCCAGATCGCCCCGGTCCGCCGTGTACGCGTACGTCAGCAGACCCATCGCGAGGCCCGTCACCACCGGGTCGACGCCCGACTTCAGCAGCGCCACCCAGATCGCCGCGCCCAGCACCCCGTACAGGGCCGGGACGCGCCGGCCGATGGTGCGGCGCAGCAGCAGGACGACCGCGAAGAGGCCGACGGCCGTCAGCAGGGCGGGCAGCGCGATGGACTCGCTGTAGGCGACGACGATGACGGCGAGCGCCACGAAGTCGTCCACCACGGCGATGTTGAGCATGAAGACCCGCAGATTGCCGGGCAGCCGCGACCCGAAGACGGCGAGCATGCCCAGGGCGAAGGCGGTGTCCGTGGACATGGCCGCACCCCAGCCGTGCGCGTCCGAACCGTGGCCCGCGGTGACGGCGAGATAGATCGCCACCGGCACGATCATCCCGCTCACGCCCGCCAGCACCGGCAGCGCCACCCGGCGCCGCTCCCGCAGCTCACCGAGATCGAACTCGCGGCGCGCCTCCAGCCCGACGACGAAGAAGAACAGCGTCATCAGACCGCTGTTGACCCACTCCCGCAGGCCCAGCGAGACTCCGCCCGACCCGATCCGTACGGACAGTTCGGTGCCCCAGAAGGACTCGTACGAGCCGGGGCCGATGTTGGCCCACGCCAGCGCGGCCAGCGTGGCGGCGAGCAGTACGGCGGCGCTGCCGGTCTCCGTCCGCAAAAAGGCGTGCAGCGGACTGCGGGGCTCGGTGCCGCACAGACTCTGGCCCGACAGGGACGACGACTCGGATGGCATGGTCACCCACCGATTCTCGCCCCGGACCCACCGGTCCACACGCCGCCACCCGGAGAGGACGTCCCCGGACGCCGTCACATCCGCCGTGTCCGCTCCGTCAGGGTGACGGACCGAGGACGCCGGCCGCGACCCGTCGGCGGCGGCCGACGGAAACACGGCCCGGCTTTCCGGGCGAAGCTGGTTGGATCGAGCCCGGCGACGTGGACGGGACCGCACAGGCGGCCCCGCCCGAGAGATGGAGAGATGATGAGCAAGGCCACGAGGACGGACGCGCAGCCGTCTGCGCCGCACGGTGCCGACAGCCACGATCTGATCCGCGTGCTGGGCGCGCGGGAGAACAACCTCAAGGACGTCAGCATCGAGATCCCGAAGCGCCGGCTGACGGTCTTCACCGGAGTCTCCGGCTCGGGCAAGAGCTCGTTGGTGTTCAACACCATCGCCGCCGAGTCGCAACGCCTCATCAACGAGACCTACAGCGCCTTCGTCCAGGGCTTCATGCCGACGCTCGCCCGGCCCGAGGTCGACGTCCTCGAAGGGCTCACCACCGCGATCATCGTGGACCAGCAGCGGATGGGCTCCGACCCGCGCTCCACGGTCGGCACCGCCACCGACGCCAACGCGATGCTGCGCATCCTCTTCAGCCGGCTCGGCAAACCGCACATCGGACCGCCGAGCGCGTACGCCTTCAACGTCCCCTCGGTCCGCGCGAGCGGCGCCATCACCGTCGAACGCGGCAACAAGAAGGCGGTCAAGGCCACCTTCAACCGCACCGGCGGCATGTGCCCGCGCTGCGAGGGCCGCGGCACCGTCTCCGACATCGACCTCGCCCAGCTCTACGACGACACCAAGTCCCTCGACGAGGGCGCGATCACCATCCCCGGCTACGGGTCGGACGGCTGGAACATGCGCCTCTACAAGGAGTCCGGCTTCGTCGACCCCGGCAAGCCGATCCGCGAGTACACCAAGAGGGAACTGCACGACTTCCTGCACCACGAGCCGGTCCGGATGAAGATCGCCGGCATCAACATGACGTACGAAGGGCTCGTCCCCCGGGTACAGAAGTCGATGCTCTCCAAGGACAAGGAGGCGATGCAGCCGCACATCCGGGCCTTCGTGGACCGCGCGGTCGCCTTCACCACCTGCCCCGAGTGCGACGGCACCCGGCTCAGTGAGGGCGCCCGGGCCTCGAAGATCAAGCGGATCAGCATCGCCGACGCCTGCGCCATGCAGATCAGCGACCTCGCCGACTGGGTCCGGGGTCTCGGCGAACCGTCGGTGGCGCCGCTGCTCACCGCGCTCCAGCAGACCCTCGACTCGTTCGTCGAGATCGGCCTCGGCTATCTCGCCCTCGACCGGCCGGCCGGCACGCTCTCCGGCGGTGAGGCACAGCGCGTCAAGATGATCCGCCACCTCGGCTCCTCCCTCACCGACGTCACCTACGTCTTCGACGAGCCCACCGCCGGCCTGCACCCGCACGACATCCAGCGCATGAACGAACTGCTGCTGCGCCTGCGGGACAAGGGCAACACGGTCCTCGTCGTGGAGCACAAGCCCGAGACCATCGCGATCGCCGACCACGTGGTGGACCTCGGCCCCGGCGCCGGTACGGCCGGCGGCTCCGTCTGCTTCGAGGGCACCGTCGCCGGACTGCGCACCGCCGACACCGTCACCGGCCGCCACTTCGACGACCGGGCCTCGCTCAAAAAGACCCCGCGGAAGCCCACCGGCACCCTGGAGATCCGCGGCGCGACGGCGAACAACCTGCGCGACGTCGACGTGGACATCCCGCTCGGGATGCTCGTCGTCGTCACGGGCGTGGCAGGCTCCGGCAAGAGTTCGCTCGTGCACGGATCGATCCCGGCCGGCGAGGACGTCGTCTCCGTCGACCAGAGCCCGATCCGCGGCTCACGGCGCAGCAATCCGGCGACGTACACCGGCCTGCTCGATCCGATCCGCAAGGCGTTCGCCAAGGTCAACGGTGTGAAGCCGGCCCTGTTCAGCGCCAACTCCGAGGGCGCCTGCCCCACTTGCAACGGCGCCGGCGTCATCTACACCGACCTGGCGATGATGGCCGGTGTCGCCAGCCCCTGCGAGGACTGCGAGGGCAAGCGGTACCAGGCCTCGGTGCTCGAATACCGCCTCGGCGGGCGGGACATCAGCGAGGTGCTCGCCATGTCCGTGGACGAGGCCGAGGAGTTCTTCGCCGCGGGGGAGGCGGCCACCCCCGCCGCGCGGCGCGTCCTCTCCCGGCTCTCCGACGTCGGGCTCGGCTACCTCACCCTCGGCCAGCCGCTCACCACCCTCTCGGGCGGCGAGCGGCAGCGCCTCAAGCTGGCCACGCACATGGCCGACAAAGGCGGCGTCTACGTCCTGGACGAGCCGACCACGGGACTGCACCTCGCGGACGTCGAGCAGTTGCTCGCGCTGCTCGACCGGCTCGTGGACTCCGGCAAGTCGGTCATCGTGGTCGAGCACCACCAGGCCGTGATGGCGCACGCCGACTGGATCATCGACCTCGGTCCGGGAGCCGGCCACGACGGCGGCCGGCTCGTCTTCGAGGGCACCCCGGCCGACCTCGTCGCCGCCCGCTCAACTCTCACCGGCGAGCACCTCGCGGCATACGTCGGAGGCTGACCGAAGCGCGCCCGCGGGCCCGGCCGTTCGCCGCCGGGTCCGCGGGCCGGGCTCTCGTCAGGCGACCGCGTCCCGGTAGGGGCGGAAGAACTCCCGGAGTTCCCGCGCGTACAGCTCCGGCTGCTCGAAGGGGGCGAAGTGGCCGCCGCGGGGCGGTTCCGTGGCGCGGGTGAGGTGGGTGGTGCGTTCGAGCCAGGCGCGCGGCGGGCGGACCATGTCGCCTGCGAAGACCGAGAAGCCGGACGGCACCTCGACGCGGCGGGCGAGCTGGGCGGGTGGGATTGCGGCGTTCGCGCGGTACATGCGCGTCGACGAACCGATCGTCTCCGTCAGCCAGTACAGCGTGACGTTCGTCAGGATCTCGTCCTTCGTGAAGCACCGCTCGACGTCACCGCCGCAGTCGCTCCACGCCCGGAGCTTCTCCACGATCCAGGCGGCGAGCCCGGCCGGCGAGTCGTTGAGCCCGACGGCCGCGGTCTGCGGCTTGGTGCGCTGGATGGCCGCGTACGCGCCCTCGGACCGGCCCCAGGCCGCCGCCTCCTCCATCCAGGCGCGTTCCTCGGGCGTCAGGTCGGCGGGGTCGCCGCCGAACACCGGCAGGCCCCCGTCCATGCGGTGGACGGCCACCACCCGGTCGGGGTGGTCGAGCGCGAGATAGCGGCTCACATGGCTGCCGAGGTCACCACCGGCCGCGCCGAAACGCCCGTAGCCGAGGACGGACATCAACTCGGCCCACAGACCGGCGACGGCGATGGAGTCGAGCGGGGCGCCGGCGGGACGGTCGGAGTAACCGAAGCCCGGGATGTCCGGCACGACCACGTCGAACGCGTCGGCCGGATCGGCTCCGTGGGCGCCGGGATCGGTCAGGAGCGGAATCACCTTCGTGTACCGCCAGAACGAGTCCGGCCAGCCATGGGTGAGGACCAGCGGCAGCACCGGACCGGCCGGTGCGACGGCCCGCGCGTGCACGAAGTGGATTCCGAGGCCGCCGACCGGGGCCCGGAAGTGGGGGAGCCTGGCGAGGGCCGCCTCCTGGGCCGGCCAGTCGAAGCCGTCCGCCCAGTAGGCGACCAGCTCGCGGAGGTAGCCGAGGTCCGTCCCGTAGGCCCACCCGGCGTCCTCGGGCGCGTCCGGCCACCGGGTTCCGCGCAGCCGCGCGCGAAGGTCGTCGAGTGCGGCGGGTGCCGTCCGCAAGGTGAACGGCTCGGGGCGGGAAGCGACATCGGCCATGAGGCGCATCCTACGGAGCCCCCCTCGCTTTGGGCTCGGACGCGCCCGGCTCCTGCCCCGGGTACGCGAAAGGGGCGGGAGCCCGGCACATGGCCGTCTCCCGCCCCGATCCGCCGACCGTCAGGTGCGGTAGGCGTAGTACGCGGCGTTCGGGTACGACGCGATGATGCTCGCCACCGACCTGTTGTAGGTGTTGGTGGAGTGGTACGACAGGTACGGCACACCCTGCGGGCTGCGGTACGTGACGATCATGCTGTGGTCCTTGGACCCGTCCTTGTTGAAGTCCATCTGGAGCACGTCGCCGATGTCCAGCTGGTAGACGTTGGCGAGGCTGGTGACACGCTTCGAGGACAGCGCGAACCACGAGAACTCGTTGACACCGATGAACGAGTCCGACTGGATGTCCGCGGTACCGAACCAGTTGTGGAAGTCGTTCGTGTAGCCGGGAACGTGCTTCCAGCCGCCGGCCTTCAGGGACTGGCTGACGAAGTTGGTGCAGTCTCCGCCCGCGCCCTCCCCGTTGAAGTCCGGGTACGCCGGGTTGTAGCTCTTCCAGTACTTGGCCGCGTACGCGACCATGGCCTTGTAGTCGTAACCCGAGGCCTTGAGGTTCTTCGGCTTCGCGGCCGGGTTCGGCGTGATCGCCGAACGGGCGGCGCTCGGCGGACCGTCGTCGGCGGTCTTCGGAGCGGCCACGAGCGGGGTGGTGGCGACCTGGTTGACCGCGACACCGTCGTCGGTGTCCCGGACACCGGTCAACTGCCAGTCGCCCTTGCGGTCCGCCTTGAAGGTCAGCTCGTGGTGCGCCTGGAAGCCCGTCGTCTTCGGCTCGGTGCCCCGCGTCTTGTCGTAGGTGAGCGTCGTCGTCTCGGTGACGGTGACGGTGGCGTGACGGCCCTTCACCTTCGTGCTGTCCAGCGAGACGCTCGTGTCACCCGCGCGGTACTTCTCGCCCAGCTTCGCCAGACGGTCCTTGCGGCCCTGGAGCTGCGACAGCGCGGACTTCTCGGTGCGGGACTGGGTGGAGGACAGCCGCACACCGCCGGAGAAGCGCGAGGTGTGCCGCTTGCTCTTCCCGTTGTCCACCAGGGCGTCGGTGCGGTCGGTGAAGACCGCGTCCGCCAGCCGCTGGAAGGTGGCCTTCGTGGCGGCGTCCACCTTGGGGTCGGCGGCCACATCCGCCGCTCCCGCGGACCAGTTGGGCAGCAGCGCGGCGCCGGCGACGACCGATGCGGCCGCCGCCGTGACTATGGTGGCGCGTCGCCGCTTACGGCTCAGTTTCCTTGATTTCAATGGTGTTCCCCTCTACGCCGGTATTCGATACCGGAGGCCGCATCCTCGCACGGCGTGTGTGGCTCCCGTGAAGGGGGTTGCCGACGTGATGGAGCTGTAATAGGCGGCCCTCCCGACGCCGTTGGGTCCCCGAGCCCCGGCGGCGACGGCCGCGCGGGTACGGGCCGGACCCGTCCCCGGCCCGGCCGGCCGGCCGGCGAGCGCGCGCCACGTACGCTTCGCGACGTG
This sequence comes from Streptomyces sp. NPDC007084, assembly GCF_040703595.1. NCBI lineage: Bacteria > Bacillati > Actinomycetota > Actinomycetes > Kitasatosporales > Streptomycetaceae > Streptomyces > Streptomyces sp. NPDC007084. The sequence goes on along the minus strand of NZ_JBEYFY010000041.1, from coordinate 26,997 downwards.
TCCGCAAGCCGTCTGCACCGCGTCGCCGTCCTCGTCCTCGAAGGGGCGAAACCGCTCGATGTCGGAATCGCCGCCCAGGTGTTCACCACCCGTGCGAGCATGCCCTACGAGGTACGGGTGTGCGGCGCCGAACCCGGACTCGTGACCGGCGGCGACGGTCTCTCCTACCACGTCGCCCACGGTCTGGACGCGCTCACCTGGGCCGACATCGTCTTCGTCCCCGGCTACCGGTCCCCCGACCGCGAGGACCCGCCGCCGGCCGTCGTCGGCGAGCTGATCGCCGCCCACGAACGCGGCGCCCGGCTGGCCGCCATCTCGACCGGTGCCTTCGCGCTCGCCGCGACGGGACTCCTCGACGGCAAGCGCGCCACCACCCACTGGCACTACACCCGGGCCCTCGCGGCGAAACACCCGCTCGTCCACGTGGACGAGAACGTCCTGTTCATCGACGAGGGCAGCGTGCTGACGTCGGCGGGCGCCGCCTCCGGCATCGACCTCTGCCTGCACATCCTGCGCGGCGACCTCGGGGTGGCCGCCTCGAACCACGCCGCCCGGCGCCTGGTCGCCGCCCCCTACCGCAGCGGCGGCCAGGCCCAGTACGTGCCGCGCAGCGTGCCCGAACCGCTGGGCGAACGGTTCGCCGCCACCCGCGAGTGGGCGCTGCACCGGCTCGGCGAACCGCTCTCCCTCGACATGCTCGCCGAACACGCGGCCGTCTCCCCGCGCACCTTCTCGCGCCGCTTCGCCGAGGACACCGGCTACACCCCCATGCAGTGGGTCATGCGGGCCCGTATCGACATGGCCCGCGAACTGCTGGAGCGCTCGCAGTGGAGCGTCGAGCAGATCGCCGCGGGCGTCGGACTCGGCACGGGCGCCAATCTGCGGCTGCACTTCCAGCACATCCTCGGCACCAGCCCGAGCGAATATCGCCGCACCTTCACCCAGGGTGAATAGAACGCGCCCCGCCCGTTCACCCGCGGCGCGAGCCCGGCGCGGCGCTGGCGCGATCCTTGCGGACCATGGCGTTCCCGCCGCTGTCCGGGCCGCGGCGCGCGAGCGAACCTGGGAGGGAACCCGCAGGGACCGGAGGGACACCACCCATGACTCGCATCGCCATCAACGGATTCGGCCGCATCGGACGCAACGTGCTGCGCGCGCTGCTCGAACGCGACACCAAGCTGGAGGTCGTCGCCGTCAACGACCTCACCGAGCCCGCCGCGCTCGCCCGCCTCCTCGCCTTCGACTCGACGTCCGGCCGGCTCGGCCGTCCGGTGACCGTCGATGGCGACACCCTCGTGGTCGACGGCCGGCGTATCAAGGTGCTCGCCGAGCGCGAGCCCGCCCGGCTTCCCTGGGCCGAACTCGGCGTCGACGTCGTCCTGGAGGCGACCGGCCGCTTCACCTCGGCCACGGCGGCCCGCGCCCACCTCGACGCGGGCGCCCGCAAGGTGCTCGTCAGCGCGCCCTCCGACGGCGCCGACGTCACGCTCGCGTTCGGCGTGAACAACGACGCCTACGACCCGGCCGCGCACACGATCGTCTCGAACGCGTCGTGCACCACCAACGCGCTCGCGCCGCTGGCCGCCGTCCTGGACGACCTCGCCGGTATCGAGCACGGCTTCATGACCACGGTGCACGCCTATACCCAGGAGCAGAACCTCCAGGACGGCCCGCACCGCGACGCCCGCCGCGCCCGTGCCGCCGGCGTCAACATCGTGCCGACGACGACCGGCGCCGCCAAGGCGATCGGCCTGGTGCTGCCCAACCTGGAGGGCAAGCTGTCCGGCGACTCGATCCGCGTGCCGGTCCCGGTCGGCTCGATCGTCGAGCTGAACACGACCGTGGCCCGTGACGTGACCCGCGACGACGTCCTGGCGGCCTACCGCGCGGCGGCCGAGGGCCCGCTCGCCGGTGTCCTGGAGTACTCGCAGGACGCCCTCGTCTCCTCCGACATCACCGGCAACCCGGCCTCCTCGATCTTCGACTCGGCGCTCACCCGCGTCGACGGCCGGCACATCAAGGTGGTCGCCTGGTACGACAACGAGTGGGGCTTCTCCAACCGGGTGATCGACACACTCCAGCTTCTCGCCGCGGGCTGAGCGCGCGGGGAGGCGCGGCGCCGCGAGCCGCCTCACCGGGCCCCCCTCCACCTCCGGGTGGACGGGGGCCCTCGTCAGTCCACCGGCCAGGTGTGCACCGGCGCGTTGAGATGCATGTAGTCGATGTACTGCCGCGTCATGAGCCGCAGAGCCTCGTGCCGGTCGTACCGGCCGGAGGCCTCGAGGCGGTGCAGCGTCTCCTTCTGCCAGACCGCCCCGTTGCGCGCGGTGACGCACCGCTGCTCGATGACGCCGAGCAGCGGCTCCCGCCAGGCCGCGTCCATGCCCGACCGCTCCAGGCCCTGGTGGGCCAGCGGCAGCAGTCTGCGCAGCACGAGTTCGGGCACCGGCACCTCGCCCGTGCCCGGCCAGTACAGGCGGGCGTCGATGCCGTGCCGGGCGGCGGCGCGCAGATTGTCCTCGGCTGCGGAGAAGGACATCCGCGACCATACCGGGCGGTCCTCGTCCACGAGGGCCCGGGTGAGCCCGTAGTAGAAGGCGCCGTTGGCGAGGGTGTCGGCGACGGTCGGACCCGCCGGCAGCACGCGGTTCTCCACCCGCAGGTGCGGCCGGCCGCCGGCGACGGCGTAGACCGGACGGTTCCACCGGTAGATCGTGCCGTTGTGCAGGGTGAGTTCGGCCAGTTCCGGTATGCCGCCGCTGGCGAGGGTGCGGGCGGGGTCCTGGTCCTCGCACAGGGGGAGCAGGGCCGGGAAGTAGCGCAGGTTCTCCTCGAACAGGTCGAAGACGCTGGTGATCCACCGCTCCCCGAACCACACCCGGGGCCGTACGCCCTGCGCCTTGATCTCCTGCGGGCGGGTGTCCGTCGCCTGCTCGAAGAGCGGGATACGCGTCTCGTGCGCCAGCTCCCTGCCGAACAGGAACGGCGAGTTGGCCGCGAGGGCGACCTGCACCCCGGCGATCGCCTGCGCCGCGTTCCAGTAGCCGGCGAACTCCTCGGGCGACACCTGGAGATGGAACTGCGTGCTGGTGCAGGCGGCCTCCGGCGTGATGGTGTCCGCGTAGGTGCGCAGCCGCTCGACGCCGTCCACCTCGATGAGCAGGTCCTCGCCGCGTGCCGCGAAGACCTGCTCGTTGATCAGGTGGTAGCGGGCGTTCTCCGACAGGGCGCCGGGGCCGACGTCCGACTCGCGCAGGGTGGGCAGGATCCCGATCATGATCAGGTGGACGCCGACGCTCCGCGCGCGCTGCTCCGCGTGGTTGAGCGCGGCGCGGATCTCCTCCTCCCAGGCGTCGGGACCGCCCGCGGTCAGCCGGCGCGGCGGGATGTTGATCTCCAGGTTGAACCGGCCCAGCTCGGTGTCCCAGGCGGGATCGGCGATGGCGTCGAGCACGTCGGCGTTCCGCATGGCCGGATCGGCCGCGCCGTCGGTCAGGTTCAGCTCCATCTCCAGACCCACCTGGGGCCGCTCGGCGTCGAACCGCGCGTCGCGGAGCATCTGCGCGAAGGCGTCGAGGCACTCCTGCATCTTGATCCGGTACCGGCGGCGGTCCTCGCGGGTGAAGACCTGTGCCGGAACATCACGTCCCATCGGCCCTCCCTGGGTCGCCCCACGGACACCTCTCCCGTCCAGCGTCGCACCGGTTCCTCAGAACCACGAGGTGATACGGCCGCCAGGCCTCAGCCAGTGGCGCATCCAGCGGCGTACGAGCCGGACGGACTGGATGACGGTGAGCGGCCACAGCACGGCGAAGCACCAGAGGATCGCGGGTTCGGAGGTGCGGAAGCCGACGACGGCGAGAAACACCGAGCAGAGCACCATCAGCACGACCGAGACCGCCAGCCACGGCCGCCGGGCGGGGGCGGGCGGCGGCTCCGGATCGACGTGGTCGTGGCGCAGGCCTTCCTCGATCTCCGCGAGGGCGGCGCGTTCGAGCGGAGACAGCCGGACGCCGTCCCTGTGGTCCCTCTCGTCCACGGCGACCCACCTCCTGAGGATTCCTCGTCCACAGCGGGCTCTCGGGATGCCGGACCCTCACGTCCGGCCCCGAGCGCGGTGCGGCCTCCGGCCGAGGCAACGACCACGCCCTTGTCGCTATCGTCACACGACCGGCGTAAACCGGGCCATCGGTGGGCGAAGGTGCGCAACGGACGGAGCTGTGCTGTAAAGGTCCGGACCTGTGGCCGTCCGTGGCTTGCCCTACCTGAAGTAACAAGATCAAAATGCGGGGTGGGCGCCCAGGGCAACCAAACGGGCTGTCCGTCTTCCGGGACGCCCTTCTTCCTCCCCCCTCCGTGCGCCGGCCGAGACCGGCGCATGCCCCCGCCTCAGGAGCTTCGGATGCAGACCCCCAACGACTCCCTCGAACAGGCGCGCATGTCGTACGAGGGACACCTCGCCGCCTGCCGTCAGTGCGCCGCGGACCAGGCGCCGTGCGCCGTCGCCAAGCACCTCAGGCGCGTCTACAACAACCTCAACCTGGCCGCCCGGCGCGGCGCTTCGGGAGGTCCCCTCACGCGCCCGCGATGAGCGCGCGGGCCCTTCCGTGGCGGCCCGGAGGCCGTGCGGCAGGATGGGGGCATGAGCGTAGTCAAGATCAACGTACTGACCGTCCCCGCCGAGCAGCGGGAGACGCTGGAGAAGCGCTTCGCCTCGCGGGCCCACGCGGTCGAGGGCTCCGACGGGTTCGAGTGGTTCGAACTGCTGCGGCCCCTCGAAGGCACCGACAGCTATCTCGTCTACACCCGCTGGCGTGACGAGGAGTCCTTCCAGGCCTGGATGGAAGGCCCGATGAAGGCCGCCCACCAGGGCGGGGCAGCCCCCGGTGGCGAGCGCCCCCGGCCCGCCGCGAGCGGCTCCACCCTGTGGTCCTTCGAGGTCGTCCAGCAGGCCGCGCCCGCCAAGCCGTAACCGCCTTCCCGTCACGCGGGACGCGGGCGCGCGCAAGGAAAAGGCCAACCGCCGCACGGAATGCGGCGGTTGGCCTTCATGGGGCGTCTGCGGCGGACGGGTCAGGTGGCCGGGACCTCGTCCACGAACGCGGTTCCGGCGGTGCGGTACGCGGCCACCTTCGCGGACACCTGGGCCGGCGTCAGGACCTGGTCCTTGACGTGCAGCACGTAGTCGACCTGCTCGTCGTAGGCGCGCGCGGTCGTCGACGTCTGTCCGGCGAGGTCGATCAGCCACTGGTTGAAGTTGATCGACATGGGCCGCTCGGGCAGGTACTGGGCGTCGTGGGTGCCGAAGAGCTGACCGTCGATGTAGTACTTGATGCTGCTGTTGTCGATCGTGAGCACCAGGTCGTGCCAGCCCGCGTAGCTCTGGCGCGCCTCGGTGTGCTGGTTGACCGCCTGCCAGGGGTCGGGGTTGTACGTCTCCCAGGACGTCGTGTAGAGGATGTTGCCCGACTCGCCCCAGCCGCCGTTGGGCAGGTACTCGAAGTCGTACTCGGAGTAGTCGTCGGCCATCGGGGCCTTGAGGTCGTTGATGGTGAAGAACGTCTGCACCAGGTGGTCCCCGTCGGGGCCCGACTTGGGGGCGTCGGCGAACTTCACGCGTGCCGCGTAGGTGCCGTTCTTGAACTTGGTGCTCTTGGAGACGACTTCGGTCTGCTTGGTCGACTCGGCGGTCCCCGCCGTCGACGTCTCCAGGTTCATCACCTTGTTGCCGGACACGGTCGGGAAGGTGACCTTCGAGGGGTCCCAGTTCGCGCCGGGGACACCGGGACCACCGGAGTTGGAGCGGACGTTCCAGCCGTGCGCGGAGATCGCCGGGTCGGTGTACGACGCGTAGCTGAAGTCGTCGAAGAGGGTCTGGCCGCCGCCGGGCGGGTCGGTCGGGTCCGTCGGATCGGTGGGGTCGGTCGGGTCCGTGGGGTCGTTGCCGGCCGGAGCGGTTCCCCAGACGGTGGCACCGGCGAGCTGCGCGGTGACCTTGGTCCAGTCCGCGTAGGAGGTCTGCGCACCGCTGAAGGAGTAGTCGTCCGCCTGGTTCAGCGTCTGCCAGTTGGCCTGGTAGAACCGCAGCTGCATGTCGCCGGTGTCGGTCCCGGGCGCCAGCGTGCCGGCCGTCGAGGTGAAGCCGATCTCCAGATAGCGGTCGGCGGTCGCGGTCGGGTGGGCCAGGGTGCCGAACGTGCCCGTGATGTTCGCGCAGCCCTTGACCGCCCATGAACACGCGAACCGGTACGCGGCGCTCGCCGAGTCGGCCTTGAAGTAGTAGCGGATCTTCACCTGGCTCAACTGCACGGACGCCGAGCCGGTGTTGCGTACCTTGAACCACGGCTCGCTCTGATCGGCGGTGGCGCCGCTCGCGCTGGTGCGGTACTGGACGGCCACACCGCCGCCGGCGGCGCTCGCGGTCATCGGGAGGGCGACGAGGGCACTGCCGCCGAGAAGGGCGGACAGCGCGAGTGCCAGACGGCGACGGCCGGTCGGCGGACGGTTTCTCATGGGGGTTCCTTTCGGGGGCTCCCGTTCGGCGCGGGAGAGTGGGGGTGCACAGGAACGCGGCGCGGAGAACTGCGTGACTCGCTTGACCAGTTGACCCATCGGGGCTTACCAGTTGACGTTGCCTGAAGGTGGCATAGACCATTGCGGTCGTCAACCCCCCGGAATCAAGGGGGACTTGGTGTGCACGGGGATGATGGCGGTCGAACGGAGCGAGAGGTTCCCGTGCCGGGATCTTGGGTGGCACCCTTGACCAGTAGACCAGTTATGGTCGGGGGCCATACCAGTTGGCCGGAACCCACGACGAACGAGGGCCCCGTATGGAGATCGACCCCGCCGCCTCCCGCGCGGTGCTCAAACGCGAGAAAGTCCGCGACACGATCCTCGAACTCATCGAGGAGCGCCGCCCCGGCGACGCCATCCCCTCCGAGCGCGTCCTGTGTGCCGAACTCGGCGTCTCCCGGCCCACGTTGCGGGCCGCCGTCGATCAACTCGTGATCGCGGGGCTGCTGGTGCGGGAACACGGCCGGGGCATGTTCGTGGCGGCCGAGAAGATCACCCAGGAACTGGTGCCGGACCGGCGGACCTTCAGCCTGCCGCAGGCCGCGGGCACCTGGACCAGCAGGCTCCTGGAGTTCACCACGCTGTCCGCGGGAGCCCGGGTCGGCCGCCGGCTGCGCATCTCGCCCGCGGCCACCATCCGCTATGTCGCGCGGCTCCGGCTGGTCGACGGCTCGCCGATGGCCATCGAGTACCTGCACGTCCCGGCCGACCTGGTGCCCGACCTGACCAGTGACGAACTGGAGAACGGCGACCTGTACGAGCATCTCGGCGAACGGCACGGCATACAGGTCAGCGAGGCGGTCCAGTCGATCGAGCCGACCGTGGTGAGCCGCGCCGAGGCCGGCCTGCTCGACGTGCCGGAACTCTCCCCGGCCCTCCTCTTCGAGCGCCTCACCTCGGACGCCGGGGGCCGGCCCGTGGAGTACGTCCACTCGATCTACCGGGGCGACCGCTACCGCATCGTCTCCCGTCTGGCGCTCGGCCCTCGCTCCGGGCACGCGTCACCGGGGGAGGGGCACCATCCGGGCATCCCGCCGGGCGACTTCCCGGCGGGCGAGCCCGTCACGTTCTCCACCCGCGGGGTGGTGGCGGGCGACCTCTTCGGCCGCGCCGACGACCGGGTGGAGGGCAGGGTGGACGACCGGCTGGGCCGCCGGGTGGAGGGTCGAGCGGACGGCCGGCCCGCCACCTGACGTGGGACCTCCGCGATCTGCCTCGGGACCGTCCGGGATCTGCCTCGGGACCGTCCGCGGCCTGAGGCGGGACCATCCCGGACCTGACGCGGGGCGCCCCGGCTCAGTGGCCCAGCGCCGCCACACCCGCCGCGGCGAACTTCTCGTCCAGGTCACCGGAGGGAGCCCCGGCGACCCCGACCGCCGCGACCGGGGCGCCCTTGACGTCCACGGGCGCGCCGCCGGCGAGGAACAGTGTGCCGGGGATGTCCTTCAGGTTCGGGGTCTGCGCCAGCCGCTTGGCCAGCTCCGAGGTCGGGGCGTTCCAGGAGACGGCCGTGAACGCCTTGCGCTCGGCGGACTCGTACGACTGCGGGCCCGCGCCGTCGCCCCGCAGGGTGACGAGCGTGTTGCCGTTGCGGTCGACCACGGCGACGCTGACCTTCTGGTTCTCCTTCTCGGCGGCGTCCAGCGCGGCCTGCGCGGCCTTGGCGGCGGCGTCGACCGACAGGTGGGTGGAGGTGACGGTGCCGCCGCCCTTCACGCTCGCCACGGGGGCGGCCCCGGGGGCGGCGGGCGCCGAGGCGTTCGCGGAGACCGTGCCGAGGGTGCCGGCGGCGACGGCGGCGAGCACGGCACCGCCGGTGGCGATACGGGCACGGCGGGAGAGCTTCTTCATGAGGTCGACTCCAGGTCTGTCTGGGAGGGCGGTTCGCTTCTTCGCTCTCCAGCCTGGTGCCGTGAGAGGCCCGTCTCCGTCGGCGTTCCGGCTCGCCGCGCGCGGCCGACCGGCCCACACCGGGGTCAGCCGATCGGATGACCCCGGGCCCGCCCGGACGGGTCACCATGGAAAGGTTCGGGCAGGCCGGGGCACGCAGGGAGTGGCGAGGGAGGTGGACGGCGGTGGACGGCATGGACACGGGAACGGACCGTCCCCACGACCAGGGGCCCGGCGAGGACCGGACGGGCGGGACGGGCGGTGATCGTGCGGCGGGCGACGCAGGGGCGGGCGCGGGGCCGGGCACGCGGCGGGGTGACGACGCCGGCACGCACCTCGCCGGGAACGACGGCTCGGGCACGGCACGTACACCGGCCGGCGTGGACACGGGCGCGGCTCCGAGCGACGGCTCGGGCACGGCACGTACACCGGCCGGCGTGGACACGAGCGCGGCCCCGGGCGACGGCGCGCGGACACCCCCGTACGCCGGAGCCGACGAGCGTACGGACCCCCGGTACGCCGCCGACGCCCGCCTGCTCGGCATCGTGATGCACGTGGCGTTCTTCCTCCTGCTGGGCGGCGCCCTCGCGCGCTTCCTGCTGCGTCACCCCGGCGAGGCCCGCACCCCGTGGATCATCGCGCTCTCCGTCGTCCTGGCCGTCCTCTACGCCGTCCCCTCCATGGGAGCCGTCCGCCGCCACACGGCACGTGCGCGGAAGGGGGCCGGGAAGGACCGCGCCGCCGGTCTCCCACCGCCCGCCCCTGCCCCCGCCCTCGCATTCGGCCACGCTGCCCCCGCCCCAGAACTCGGCCACGCCGCCCCCGCCCCGGGACCCGGCCAGACGGTGCCGATCCCCGCACTCGGTCAGACCGCGCCCGCCCCGGGCCCCGGCCACGTCGTCCCCGCCCCGGAACTCGGCCAGGCGGCGGCCGTCCTCGTCGTGTGGGTGGTCCTCGTCCTGCTCGCCCCCAGCTTCGCCTGGTGCGCGGTGCCGCTCTTCTACACGGGCCTGCGCATGCTGCCGACGCGGGCGGCGCTGGTCCTGGTCGTCGTGCTGACGGCGTTCGTCGTCGCCGCCCAGTTCCGCCTCGCCGGCGGATTCGACCCGAACCTGCTGCTCGCCCCGCCCGCCGTCGCCGCCGTCGCCACCGCCGTCTTCCTCCAGATGGAACGGCAGACCGCACGCCAGCGCGCCCTGATCGACGACCTGGTCCGCACCCGTCGCGACCTGGCGGCCTCCGAGCGCCGCGAGGGCACCCTCGCGGAGCGCCAGCGGCTGTCCATGGAGATCCACGACACGCTCGCCCAGGGGCTGTCGAGCCAGCAGATGCTGCTCCAGGCCGCCGACCGCGTCTGGGAATCCGACCCCGGCAAGGCCCGCGCCCACGTGCGTACCGCCGAAGCCGTCACCGAGCACAACCTCGACGAGGCCCGCCGCTTCGTGCACGACCTCGGCCCCGCCGACCTGGCCCGCGGCGCCGGACTCGACCGGGCGCTGCGCGCGCTCGCCGAGCGGGAGTCCGGCGAGCGCCTGACGGTCCGCGTCCAGGTGGACGACGCCGGGCGCGTCCCGCACCTGCCTGAGCGGGTCCGTTCCGCCCTGCTGCGGATCGCGCAGGGCGCCCTGGCCAACGTACGGGAGCACTCCGGGGCGCGGACGGCCACGCTCACGCTCACCCTGCTGGACGATCAGGTCGTCCTCGACGTCACCGACGACGGCCACGGCTTCGACCCCGGGGAGCCGGGTCCGGCGTCCGGAGTGCGGGGCCACGGCGTCCCCGCGATGCGCGCCCGGGCGCGTCAGCTCGGCGGCACCCTCACCATCGAGTCCGCGCCCGGAGAAGGTACGGTCCTGTCCGCAGCGATCCCCCTGGAGTCCTCCCGATGACAGCCGTGCCCGACGCGCCCGACGCCTCCCGCGACCCGGTCCGCATCCTGGTGTGCGACGACCACGCCGTCGTACGGGCCGGACTGCTCGCCCTGCTCGACAGCGCACCGGACATCGAGGTCGTCGCGGAGGCCGGTACGGGCGAGGAGGCGCTTGCCCTCAGCGCCAAACTCGCCCCCGACGTCGTCCTCATGGACCTCCAGCTCGGCGACGGCATCGACGGCGTGGAGACCACCCGCCGGCTCACCACCGCCCCCGGCGGCGGCCCGCACGTCCTGGTGCTGACGACGTACGACACCGACGCCGACATCACCCGCGCCATCGAGGCCGGGGCGACCGGCTACCTGCTGAAGGCCGAGCGCCCGGAGGAACTCTTCTCCGCCATCCAGGCAGCCGCCCAGGGACGCACGGCGCTCTCCGCCCCGGTCGCCGGCCGCGTCATGGCCAACCTGCGCAGCCCCCGGCCCACCCTCACCGACCGCGAGCGCGACATCCTCGCCCAGCTCGCCCAGGGGCTCGGCAACCGCGAGATCGCCAAGGCCCTGTTCATCAGCGAGGCGACCGTCAAGACCCACCTCGGCCGCATCTACGACAAGCTCGGCGTCGACACCCGGGCGGGCGCGGTGTCGGTCGCGAAGGAACAACGCCTCCTGCCGTGACAGCCCGGGTTCCGCCGGCCCGCGCGACCGGCGAGACCGCTGCGACCGGTGAGACCGTTGCGGCCGCTGGAACTGGTGCGACCGGTAAGACCGGTGAGGCCCGGCGGAGCACGGAGCACGGAACACGGAATGGGAGAACGGGCGGCGCTCGCGTTCCTTCGATCGCCGCTGTTCCCGGCGGAATTCGTCCGACGCGCTGACAGGCGGCCCCTCCGTTAGAGTGAGGGCGACGACGTGCTCATTCCGGTCGCCCTTCGCTGCTGACCTCTCCGTCGAATTCCCCTACGTCCGAAGCGGTTTTCGTGGCGTTGCCGAACCGCCGGTCCCGGGCACTGAACCCGCGTGACGCGTGGAGTTCCGTACCACTTCCGAGAGGAACAACTCACATGCCCTTCGCCACCGCCAAGGACGGCACGCAGATCTTCTACAAGGACTGGGGTTCGGGCCAGCCCGTTGTCTTCTCCCACGGCTGGCCGCTCACCGCGGACTCGTGGGACCCCCAGATGAAGGTGATGGCGGACAACGGGTTCCGCGTCATCGCCCACGACCGGCGCGGCGGCGGGCGCTCCGGCCAGCCCTGGACGGGCAACGACCTCAGCACGTACGCCGACGACCTGGCCGCGGTCATCGAGGCCGAGGACCTTCACGACGTCATCCTGGTCGGCCACTCCACCGGGGGCGGCGAGGTCACCCGCTACATCGGCCGGCACGGCAACGACCGGGTCGCCAAGCTGGTGCTGGTCGGGGCCATCCCGCCGCTGATGCTCAAGACGGACGCGAACCCCGAAGGCCTGCCGATGCAGGTCTTCGACGACATCCGCAAGGGTGTGGAGACGGACCGCTCGCAGTTCTACCAGGACCTCAGCGCCCCGTTCTTCGGAGCCAACCGCGACGACTCGACGGTCACCCAGGGAACCCGTGACGAGTTCTGGCTCTGGGGCATGACCGTCGGCCTCAAGGGAGCCTATGACTGCGTCAAGGCGTTCTCCGAGACGGACACCACCGAGGACCTCAAGAAGGTCGACGTGCCCACGCTGATCGTGCACGGCGACGACGACCAGATCGTGCCCATCGCGGCCTCGGGCGACAAGTCGTCCAAGCTCGTCAAGGACGTGGTCTACAAGGTCTATCCGGGCGCCCCGCACGGCCTCGCGCTGGTCCCCAAGTTCGCCGAGATCTTCAACAAGGACCTCCTCGAATTCGCCCGCGGCTGACCCCGCCGGACCCTGAAGAGCGGCCCGCGCCGGACAGCGCGGGCCGCTCACGGACGTCCCCGACTCACGGACTCCCCGGCTCAATAATGTCCCGGCTGGGGGATGTCCTCGCGCGTGGACCTCAGCCGGCGGACGGCTCCCCTGAAGCGGACGTCGCCGCCGCGGGCACGGTGTCGGCGTACCGGGCCCGCATGGCGTCACTCGCCGCGGGCCCCGCCGTGAAGACGTACGCCTCGCTGTCGTCGAGCCTGCGCCCCGACCTGGCGTCGACCACCACCGGCTCCACCTCCTCGCCGGTGGCGGCGTCGACAAGGATCATGCTGCGCCGCTCCGGTGCGAGGCGGGAGTTCCCCCAGGCCGCCAGCGCGACGACGACCGGGCGCAGCGAGCGCCCGAGGTCCGTCAGCACGTACTCGTGGCGCACGGGCTGCGTCTGGTAGGGCCGGCGTTCCAGCAGGCCGTCGGCGACGAGGGTCTTCAGCCGGGCTGTGAGCATGCTGGACGAGATCCCGAGGCTCTCCTGGAACTGGTCGAAGCGGGTGTAGCCGTCGAAGGCGTCATGGAGGATCAGCAGCGTCCACCACTCGCCGACGTGCTGCACCGTCGTGGACAGCGGGCACTCCCTGTCCTCCAGTCTGATCCGGCCCGGCATGGCTGCTCCCCAGAGTTACTGCTAAAGTGAAAGTTACTAGCTTCTAGTTTAGCAGTAACAGGGGCCGGTGTACTCCGCGTACCCGCGTGGGCGCGCGCCCACGCCCCGAGAACGAACCCTCACGACGAACGACGGCGGCACCACCCCGACCGCCGGACCCGCCCACTCCCACCTGGACCCCGCCATGCCCGATGACCAGCACCAGACCATCGACCCGGCCGGACTTCCCCCGGTCATCACCCGATACCTCGCCGCCCACCGCGCCCGGGACACCGCCACGGCCCTCACCACGCTGACCGAGGACGCCACCGTCACCGACGACGGCAAGACCTACGAGGGAGTTCCCGCGATCGCGGACTGGCTCGGCAGGGCCGCGAGCGAGTACACGTACACGACCGAACTGACCGCCGCCCAACGGATCGATCCGTCCCACTACATCGCCACCCACCACCTCGAAGGCGACTTCCCCGGTGGCCAGGTGGACCTGCGCTTCCGCTTCACCCTCCGGGACGACCTCATCGAGGAGCTGGTCATCGAACCGTGAACCGGCGTTGTCCGGTCAGGGCCCGGGTTCGCCCCCTCTCCCTGCGTCACCCCCCGACCGCCCCGACGCCCTCGCCCCCACCCTCCGGCAGGGGCTGTTCCGTCCAGATGGCCTTGCCCTCGGGGGTGTAGCGGCTGCCCCAGCGCTCGCACAGGGCGTTGACGAGTTGCAGGCCCCGGCCGCCCTCGTCGGTGTCGGAGGCGCGGCGGATACGGGGCATGGTCAGGCTCGCGTCGGACACCTCGCAGACCAGGCTGCCGCTGCACAGCAGCCGGAGTCCGATGGGGCCCCTGGCGTGCCGGACGACGTTGCCGACGAGTTCGCTGGCGAGCAGTTCGGTGGTCATGACCAGATCGTCCAGATGCCAGCGGGCGAGCTGCTCGCGCACATGGCGGCGGGCCACCCCCGCCGCCTCCGGTCCCTCCGGCAGGGACCAGCAGGCCATCTGGCGCTCCTCGACCCCGTGCAGCCGGGCGATGATCAGCGCGGCGTCGTCCGCGGTGGGCTGCCCGCCCGGCAGCAGACCCGCCGTCACCGCGTCGCACAGGTCCTCCAGCCCGTTCTGGCGGGCGGCCCGGGGCACCAACTCGGCCAGCCGGGCCATGCCTTGGTCGATCTCCCGGTGCCGGGACTCCACCAGCCCGTCGGTGTAGAGGACCAGCAGACTGTCCGCCGCGAGCTTCAGCTTCGTCGTCTCGAACGGCGGGAACGCGGCGCCCAACGGCGGGTTGGCGGCCACGTCCGGGAAGTGGGCGCTGCCGTCGGGCAGGACCACGAGCGGTGGTGGATGCCCCGCCCGCACCACGGTGCACGAGCCGTCCGTGGCGTCGTAGAGCGCGTACAGGCAGGTGGCGTAGGAGTGTTCGCCGAGCCCGCCCACGATGTCGTTGAGGTGGCCCATGATCTCGTCGGGGGGCAGCTCCAGCGCGGCCAGGGTGTGCAACGCGGTCCGCACCCGCCCCATCGTCGCCGCCTCGGGCAGACCGTGCCCCATCACATCGCCGATGACCAGGGCCACTTGGCCCGCCGACAGCGGGATCAGGTCGTACCAGTCGCCGCCCACGTCGGCGGTGTGCCCGGCCGGCAGATAGCGGGCCGCCGCCGTCACCTCCGGCAGCACGGGCAACGCCGTGGGCAGCAGGGCCCGTTGGAGTTCCCGCGACCGGGTGAGTTCGGCGTCGAACAGTCGCGCCCGCTCCAGGGCGTGCGCGACGAGGGCGCTGATGGTGATCAGCAGCGTGCGCTCCTCCGAGCTGAGATGCCGAGGAGTCTCGAAGGCGATCACACAGACGCCGAAGGTGTGGCCGGACGCAGTCAACGGGAGGAAGGCCCACGCCTCCTTGGTGGTCGGCGGGCGGCTGCCGCCCGCCGGGAACGCGGACTCCCACTCCTTGCGGGAGGAGTAGAAGGCGGGCTCCCCGGTCAGGACGGCCTGACCGACCGGATCGGCGTCGGAGAGCGGCATGCCGTGCGTGCCGTGCATCTGCCGCAGGAAGGCGTCCGGGTAGCCGACCGACCCGATGTGCGCCAGGCTGTCGCCTTCGCGGACCAGCACCAGCAGTCCGTGCGCGTCGAACGGGGGCAGCACCCGCTGCGCGATCGCCCGCACCACGTCCTGCGAGGTGGTGGCCGCGGCGAGCTGACCGGTCAGCTCCGCCGTCCGGCTCGCCCGCTCGGCCGCGGTCCGGATCGCCGCCACCTCCTCGGCCTCGTGGCGCCGCGACTCGGTGACATCGGTGAAGTACAGGGTGACGCCACCGGGGACGGGGACCAGCCGCAGGTGGTAGCAGAGCCCGCTGTCCGCCATCGTCACGTCGAAGCCGAGGGCGACGGACTGCGCGGCCCCGCGCTTGCACCGCTCCGCCAGGTCCGGCATCCGGCGCAGCGAGGGCAGCCCCCACAGGTCGCGCCCGAAGAGCTGCTCGTCGGTGACGCCGAGAAGGCGCTCCGCCTCCAGGTTGGCGAAGGTGACGCGCCATCGGTCGTCCACGGACAGGAACGCGTCGCTCATGTACTGCAGGGCGCGGCTCAGCGTGTCACGGGTGGACCGTGACGCGTCGCTCACCCACCCCTTGCCGACGATGCGAACGACCTGCCCCTCGTCGTCCAGCACGACGTGTGCGGAGGCCCGCGTCCACAGATAGCTTCCGTCGGCGCGCCGGACCCGGTACTCGGCCTCGAACGGCGTGTGTGTCCGGAGCGTGCGGTCGGCCGCCGCGAGGGTGCGCGGGAGGTCGTCGGGGTGCACGACCTTCATCCAGCTCTCGACGTGCGGTATGAAGTCCGCCGGATCGGTCTGGTAGACGCTCATGGCCGCCGCGTCCCAGAGCAGCTCGCCCGTCTGCACGTCCCACTCCCACGACCCGACGGGGGTGAAGTCGAGGTCCGTCCCCATCCGGGCCGGGGCCGGCATCCCCCGCAGCCGGCTCATGGTCCAGTCCGCCACCGCGCTGAGGAACGCCCACTGCTCGGGCGTCGGCTCCCGGTCGTCTCCGCTGAGGCAGGTGATCGCGCCGATCGCCCGCTGTCCGTCGATCAGCGGCACCGAGAACCAGCCGGACCGCGACAGCAGCGGCGCCGAGGGCTCGACCAGGTCGGCGGGGAGCGCGGACCGCCACACGGGCTCCCCTGACCGTACGGCGGACGCGGTGGCGGTAGGCCCGTTCTGGTCGATGATCTCCCAGGCCCGGGTCAGGGACAGCGGCAGCCCGGCGGAGGAGACGAGACGCAGGGCCGACATGGGCCCCCGCAGATAGACGGCCCCGCCGACACAGCCCAGCTCGGCCATGGAGTGCTGGAGCGCGAGCCGGAAGATCTCGCTTTCCGTGATGTCGTCGTCAGCGGAGTCGAGTACGTCCAGCCGCCTGATCACCCACCCAATATAGGATGAAATGCCCGCGATCACCTGCCCGTCTGGTCCGTTCGGCCGACGTGGGCACGGGCGGCCGGGACCGGCAAGCGCGCGACGCGAGGCCCCGCGTCCCCGGCCGTTTCGCTCCTCGCCGGGCGCGGGCCCGGCGCTCCCGCCGCGACCCGGGTTGCGGGTCCCCGTACGCCAACCCACGCTGACCTGGACGCCACGTGATCCACGATCCGGGCCCGCCGCCGCCCCCCCCCCGAGACCGGGCGGCGGTCCCGGCACGGGAACGCGACAACACGCACGGCCGCACGAGCACACGCACGGCCGCACGAGCACACGCGGTACGGGAGCACGGGGCGTCGGTCCCGACGAGGCGAGGGTGGTGGCACACAGGTGAACGCCGGACCGCGGCGTCCGCACCGGCAGCCGGACCCGCCACGCCCGGGTCGCGGCGGACGCCGTACGCGCCACCCCGTCCTCGGGAACCGGTCCGCCCGTGGAGCCCGTTCGGTGGCACGGGCCCGCACGGCCGGGACGGCCGGGACGGTCCAGGATTTCCGTGACGTCGGCCGCGACCAGGCGCCGGTGGGACACGGACTGCGGGTGGCCGCCGCGTACGCCTGGCGGCTGATCGTCGTCGGCTTCGTCGGCTACACCCTCTTCGCCCTCCTGGGCCGGCTGCAACTGGTCGCCGTGGCGCTCTTCCTCGCGCTGGTCATCACGGCCGTACTGCGCCCGTTCGCCGACCTGCTGGCCCGTCACATGCCCCGCACCCCGGCCGTGGTGCTGAGCATGGGCGGCAGCGTGCTGCTCGTCCTCGGCCTGATGGCACTGGTCGGCGGGCTCGTCGCGGGCGAGTCGGGGCGGCTGGGACACGAGTTCGCCGGGGGACTGGGGCGTATCGAACGGTGGCTGGAGGGCTCCCCCTTCCATGTGAGCCACGCGGTGCTGTCGAACCTTCAGGACAAGGTCGCCCACCTCGTCTCGGAGAACCGCTCGGTGCTGATCAGCAGTGCCCTGAGCGGAGTCGGACGCGCGGTGGAGGTCGTCACCGGGCTGGTGCTCGCCCTGTTCTGCTCGCTGTTCTTCGTCCGCTCCGGAGACAAATTCTGGCGGTGGTCCAAGGACCTGCTCCCGGAGGCCGCGCGCGACCCGTGGGACCGGGCCGGCCGCGCCGCCTAGCGCACCTTCGCCGGATACACGCGCGGCATCATCATCGTGGCCGCGACCAACGCCGTCCTCGTCGGCATCGCCCTCTACGCCCTGGGCGTCCCCCTCGCGCTGCCGCTCACCCTGCTGGAGTTCTTCGCCGCGTTCATCCCGCTGGCCGGATCGCCCGTCGCGCTCGCCGTCGCCACCGTCGTCGCCCTGGCCACCCGGGGCCCGGTGGTCGCCCTGGTGGTGCTCTCGCTGATCGTCGTCATCGGCCAGTTGGAGGGGCACGTCCTGCATCCGCTCGTCCTGAGCTGGGCGGTCCGGCTGCATCCCGTGGTCGTCGCCGTGTCGGTGATCGCCGGAAGCATCCTCGCCGGTGTGATCGGTGCCGTGGTGGCCGTCCCGATGGTGTCGGTCGCGTGGTCCGTGACCGGCGCACTGCGCGCGCCTCCCGGACCCGCTCCCGAACCGACGGGCCGCTCCCCGGACGCCCCGCCCGCGCCCCCCTGACACCCGCGCCTACGGGCGACGGGCTTCCGGGACGCCCGGACGCCCTCATTCCGGCCAGCCGAGGGACGTGTAGCTCTCTCCGGCGGCGATCGCGGTGAGCGCCGCTCGGGTGTACCCGACCAGCGGCTCCGGCAGGGCGTCCAGGGGCCACCACCGCCACTCCGTGCACCGGTCGGGCTCCGGGACCCGGGGTTCGCCGTGCCAGCGGCCGGCGGCGAAGAACAGCTGCACACGCGGGAACGGGCTTCCGGGGTGGCACATGTCCACGGTGTGGACGAGGGCGAGGTCGTCCGCCGTGACGACGAGGCCGGTCTCCTCCGCCGTCTCCCGCACCACGCAGGCCAACGCGGACTCCCCGGCCTCGCGGTGGCCGGCCGGCACATGCCATACCGAGGGCGCGTAGTCGCTGTCCGGATGCCTCTTTCCGAGCAGCACGGCCCCGTCTCGTACGAGGACGAGGTGGGCGCCGACGATGCTCTGCGCCCGGACCTTCCGGCTCTCGTGGACGCGCACCGTCCGGGGCACTCCGGCCGGGCCGAGGTGGGGGCGCGGCTGCCGCTGGTGCTCGCGGAGGACGGCCGCCGTGCCGGGGTCGAGGGTCATGTACGCCGTCTCGGCGAAGCTGGTCCAGCGCAGTTGGATGCCCTCGTACAGCGGGATCTCGTGGGCGGGCGTGTTCAGGGTGCCCACGTGGACGAGGCAACGGTCCGTGAGAGCGCCGCCGGCGTCCACGGTGTCGACGAGGAGGAAGGGAGTGAGGTCCGGGACGGTGAGGCCGGTCTCTTCGAGCAGTTCGCGGGCGATCGCCTCGGCGGGCGTCTCACCGGGCTCCGCGCCCCCGCCCGGCAGCCCCCACTGCCCGGGCCGCCAGATGGGCTTGTTGGCGTCCCGCAGATGCAGCAGATAACGCCCGGAGTCGTCCACGAGGAGGGCGGAGGTGCCGGGAAGTTCGGCGGGGGACGGGGAGAGCGGGGGCAGGGCGCCGTCCACAGCGGTCATGCGGGTTCCCTTTCGGCGGCGGGGCAGGGGAGCGGTCAGGTGTTCGGGGGGCGGGCTTTCAGAGGTTCAACGACCGCGCCGGGATATCGAACACACGTATTTCGGCCGCATCGGAATCCGCGGGGGGCGAGGGAGGGGGCCGGGGCGGGCCGGAACGCCGGGGCCGGTCCGCGCGCGTCAGATGTCCGAATCGCCGCCGCTGATGGGGGAGTGACGGGTGGGGCGACGCGGGGCCGGCATGGTGGGCCCGGTGCGGCGGAAGCCCCGGGCGCGGGGCCGCCGACAGGCGCCGGGCGGGGAGGCGCGCGGGGAGGCGAGCGGGGAGGCGAGCGCGGCGGAACGGGCTTGATCGTGACGGGAGTTCGGCCGTTCCCTGCCGTCCGAACGGGTCGGCCGAGGAGTCGCCGACGGTCGTGCGCCCCCGCCCCAACGGTCCTGCTGCCTGCTGCCCGCTGCCCGCTGTCGGCGGTCGGCCGTCGGTTAGCGGCGGTCGGCTGTCGGCGGTCGCTCAGTCGAGTGTGCCCGCCGCCGCCGACATCAGGGGCTCGGCCTCGGCCTCGGTCGTGTCCGGCGGTACGACGAGCAGATCCCAGCGCCCCTCGCCGGGCGCGACGAGGACGATGGTCTGGGGCCCGGACCCCGCCGCGGCCGTGTGCAGGCGGACGACCTGGTTGGCGACGAGGATGCGGCCGGGCAGCGCGGACCACGCGGTGCCGTTGACGGTGACGCTGCTGACGTGGCCCCACGCATTCGGCAACCCGGCGAGCAGATCGGGGAGTTCGGTGAGCAGCTCGTACGAGCGGGGCCACCAGGCTCCGTCGATGGCCCGGGGCAGGTCGCCGTGCGGCGCCAGGCGCAGCCGCAGGAGAGGTCGGACGGGAAGCGGGGGCTCCGCTGCGGTGGTCATTCTGGCTCCAGCCGACGAACCGTGTACGAAAGGGCAGTTGGGATCACAGGCGGCGGGCGGTGACCCGCTCCGCGCTCGGCCAGCGCACCTCGGACACCCAGCCGAACCGTTCGAGAAGACGGATGAAACCGGCCGACGGATCGATCTGGCCGCGGTCCACGCCGTGGCGGGCGCTCGTCGGATCGGCGTGGTGCATGTTGTGCCAGCTCTCGCCGAACGACAGCAGGGCCAGCGGCCACAGGTTGGTGGCCCGGTCGTGACGCCGGGTCCGGAAGGGGCGCTCGCCGATGAGGTGGCACAGCGAGTTGACGCTCCAGGTGACGTGGTGCAGCAGCGCGATGCGCACAAGTCCCGCCCACAGCAGGGCGGTCACGCCGTACACCCAGCTCCCGCCGATCGCCCAGCCCAGCCCGAACGGCAGGGCCAGAGTGAGGAGGCACAGCGCCGGGAAGGCGCGGGAGACGGCTCGGATGTCACGGTCGGCGAGGAGGTCGGGGGCGTAACGCTCGGCCGGTGTCCGTTCGTTGCGGAAGAGCCAGCCGACGTGCGCGTGGAAGAGCCCGCGCAACTGGCCGCGCAGATGGGTGCCGTAGCGGTACGGGGAGTGCGGGTCGCCGGGGCGGTCGGTGAACGCGTGATGGCGGCGGTGGGTGGCGACCCAGCCGATGACGTCGCCCTGGAAGCTCATCGATCCGGCGACGGCGAGCGCGACACGCACCGGGCGGACGGCCCGGTATCCGCCATGGGTGAGGCCGCGGTGGAAGCCGACCGTGACGCCGAGGCCGGTGACCGCGTAGAGGACGGCGGCGAGGATGACGTCGGTGGGGTGGATCAGGCGCCCCCAGAGCAGCCAGCCGGCCAGGCCCAGGGCGACGAACGGCAGGATCACGATCACCGCGGTGACCGTCACGTAGATCCGCTCGCCGCCGTCGCGCGGCGGGCTCGTGCCGGTGACCGGGAAGGGGGACGTTCCGTCGTAGTCCTGGAGCGGCGGGGCGTCGCGTGACGGGACCCCCGTCGGGGTGGGGGTGGAGATGACTGCCATGGGAGAACTCCTCGGCCTCGGTGCGGGTGGCGCGGCCGGGGTCAGGGGCTGCCCCTGTGACGGGATTCGTGAGAACTGGACGGTCGGGACAGCGACAAATGAAGAGTCCTCGCTTCCCCACCGTACTCCGGCCCGCTCCTGAACGGGGCTGATCCTGTTGGGTGATCGGCAGGCGAGACGCGGCGCGGAGTAGGGTGAGGGCTACCGAGGGCACTTCGTGCACCGGCTTCCATGCCGGGTCGTTCTCGGCGAGCCACGAGAACCGGACCGCCGTAAGGCGCCCGGAGACAGGCCCGCGTCATGTCGCTGACCTCACCCGCCCTGCCGTCCGCCCAGCCCGTGGCGCCTCTCGTGACCGAGAGGCCCGCGGAGTCCGAGAGGCCCGGCGTCGTCCCGGCCGCCCGGCTCGCTCTCAAGACCGAGGGCGGCACCCGGGGTCTCCTGGACGGTGCCTGGTGGCCCCGCTCCCGGGACCTGCCGGCCGAACTGCCCGAGCTGACCGACGTACTCGACCGCCGGTGGGGCCGGATCACCCGGATCGCCGTCAACCCGCGGCACTGGCCGGTCATTCCGCGCGCGGTCCCGGTGAACGGCCATGTCGTCAAGGTCGGTTGGTTCACCGAGACCGACGCGCACAAGCTGTTGCTGCTCTCCTACGGCACCGGGCGCTGGGACCTCCTGGTCATCCCGCCCGAGACCGATCCGGAGACCGCCGCCCGGCTGATGGCCGCCGCCTCCGGCCACGACGGCCCGCCGCTCACCGCGAGCGCGCTCGTCGCCGCCGAGGAGAGGCGGGCGGACCGGCCGAGGGCGTGATTCAGGAGGCCTCCACCGCGGCCTTGATCCGCCGGCCGAACGCCGGTGCGTCCTTGCGGGAGGCGCTGAGGGCGAGGCCGACCAGGAGCTTGCCGACGCCATGGCCGTTCAGGACGTTGAAGATCCGGACCCGGGTCGTGCCCTCGCCGGTGGATTCGAGGTCGTAGCCGCCCTCGTCCGCCGTGATGGAGTTCTTCGAGATCTCCGTCCAGCGGATCAGGTGGGGCGGTTCGAACTCGGTGATCCGGAATCTGCGGGCCGACTTCATGCCCGCGTCCTTCACCGTGCTGGTGAAGACGGTGCCCACCGC
Organism: Streptomyces sp. NPDC007084; assembly: GCF_040703595.1. Classification (NCBI taxonomy): domain Bacteria; kingdom Bacillati; phylum Actinomycetota; class Actinomycetes; order Kitasatosporales; family Streptomycetaceae; genus Streptomyces; species Streptomyces sp. NPDC007084. Next base: position 4,974 of record NZ_JBEYFY010000041.1, on the reverse strand, counting down.
CGTCGGACCCTCGGGTGTCTTGGTGATCTCCTGCACCCTCGGACTGAACTTGGGGTCGTTCGTGCCGGCGGCGAGGAAGGCGAACACCTCCTCGATGGGACGGTTGATCTCGGTTGTCGCCTCGAACTGACCGGACACGGTTCCTCCTGTGCTGCGATCACGAACGCCGCTGGGGGCACGCGGACCGGCCGCGCCCTTCCAGCCTAGGGGCCCCGGGCGCTGCCGTCGCGTCGCGAGAACTCTTCGCAACGCGACCGACACGCGGGCGCCCCTCCCGGCCGGTCAGCGGTCGAGCGACTCGGTCAGGCGGACGCGGTAGCCGTCCTCCTCCATCAGCACGACCGTGACCCCGAAGGGGTTGGGGTGGTCCAAATCCATCGGAGTGAACGCGTACTCCACGGCGGCCCGGACCGGCGCCACCAGCTCGCCGCCCTCCCGTGGCGGCGGAGCCGCCTTCCACTCGATCCCCGTGTCGGTCCCCGGGGCCGCCGCCTCGCCGTCGGGCCCTGGAGCGCAGGGCACCTCGGCATAGGGGAACTGGTGCAGCACGTGCCCCTCGGGGGTGGCGTGGACCATGTTCAGGCAGGGTGCCGGGCCCTCGGCGGGCAGTCCGCAGAGGCCGGCGACGTCCAGCGACTCCCAGGCGAGGACCACCTCGTCCGCCCCGGCCGCCGCCGCGATGTTCGACAGCGCGGCGATCCCGGTGAGCGCGTCCGCGCCGGGCTCGACCGGCCGGAGCCAGATCAGCCCGACCAGCTCGCCGCGCACCAGCGGCATGATGACCGGCCTGGGCACCGCGCCCTCGGCCACTCCGGTGGCGTAGGCGCCCTTCACCGAGCCGACCAGCGTGTCCCACGTCCGGCTGTCCACAAAGGCCCCCTGCTCCTCGCTGCTGCGTCGATCACCGCAGACCCTGTCACGCCGGGCGCCGCCGTGTCAGCGCGATGTCCGGCTTGTGCCCCTTCGGCTTCGGTGCGGCGACGCGTTGACGGCGGGAGGAACCGGTCACACGGTCATTCAACCGGGAAGTTGAATACGGGAGGTGGGGAGTGGCCGACGACCGGCTGTCCCGGGTGTTCTCCGCGCTGGCCGACCCGACCCGGCGCGACATCGTCATCACCCGCGAGTTCGACGCCCCGCCGGAGCGGGTGTTCCGCGCCCACACCGAGCCCGACCTCGTCGTCCAGTGGCTCGGCCCGCGCCGGCTCACCCTGCGCGTCGAGGTCAGCCTGGAGACGGCCGTCTTCGTGCACGCCTGGGACCTGGCACGGGCCAGTGGCCAGGACGAGGCCCTCGACCCCGGCGGATGTGCCCGGCTGCTCGACGGGATGCTCCCGCTCGACCAGGTGCTCCGCGAGAGCGGACAGTACGGTCCTCGGGTCGAGGTTCCCGGCAGCGCCGGCGCCCAGACGCGCCTGCTCGCCTTCATCGGGCGCACACCCTGACGCACCGGACGAACACACCGAGCGGCCCGGCGGGGACACCGCGGCGAAACCCGGACGGAGCCCAAGACGCCGTATGCGCGGGCACGTTGGCGTACGGGCCGTGGCGTGCCGCCACGGCCCGTACGGTGCCTACGCCAAGTTGCTCGGCCGGTGGGGGGTTCAGGCGGCCTTGTTCACCTTGGCGAGGGCCTTCGCCAGACCGTTGGCCCACAGTTGGTTGACGCGGGACCGCTCGGTCGCGTTCGGATAGCGGTTGGTGCAGGACGGGCCGGGTCCACCGCCCGACATCAGTTCGCTGCACGGGCCGCTGTAGTGGTCCGGCAGGCCCAGGACGTGCCCGGTCTCATGGGCGGTGACCCGGATCGAGTCGTACTGCCGGTTCTGCGCGTAGTCCAGGAAGATGTAGCCGCTGCCGTGGCCGTTCGTGGACGCGTACGACCCGCGCGAGTCGTTGCCCTCGTAGTACGTGAAGTCCGCGCCCCCGGTGGTCGACTGGAGCTTGACGTTCGACACGGAGCTGTTCCAGATCGAGGCGGCGCTCGATATCTGCGAGCGGAAGCTCGGCGCCTGGGAGGCGTTGTAGTACACCGTCACCGACGCCAGTGTCGGGTTCGCCGCCTGCCTCTTGGCGACCGACTTCAGCACGGCGTCGAAGAACGCCTTGTCACCGGCGGCACCCTCGGCTCCGCCGACGTACCGGGCGTGCGCGGCGGGCGCGGAACCGGCCGGGGCGGTCGCCGGCTGGGCGCTCGCCGGAACGGCGGTGCCGAGCGCGGCGGAGACCAGACCGGCGCCGAGCGCGAGGGCCAGGAGTCTGCGGGACGACGTCGAGTTCGTGCGCGAGGAAGGCATGTGGGGTGCTCCTACTCGTTCGTGTGGGGGTGTGAACGACGCGTTCAGCAGGAGTGTCGGGCAGGCGAAGGGCCCGGCGGATGATGGCAACAGGGGATAGCACCGGGCTATCGGGGCCAACTCGTAAGCGTTCGTAGCGATTTGAACATCTGGTGCCGTGCCCGGTGCCGCCCCTACCCTTCCGGACATGGATCTGGAGGTGCGGCACCTGCGTGCCCTCTGCGCCATCGCCGACGCGGGAAGCCTGCACAAGGCGGCCCGTGAACTCGGCGTGGCGCAGCCTTCGTTGAGCACCCAGTTGCGCCGCATCGAGCAGACCCTCGGCGGGCAGCTCTTCGTCCGCGCGGGCACGGGCTGCCGCCCCACGCCGCTCGGCCACGCCGTACTGAGCCGGGCACGGCCGCTGGTCGCCGAGTTCACGGCGATGGTCACGGAGACGCGCGCGGCGGTGGCCCGCGCAGCCGACGAACGCCGGCTGCGCATCGGAGCGACGGCCAGCCGCGCCCTGCCAGGCTGGCTCCGGAGACTGCGCGCCCGCGTCCCCCGCACCGAACCCACCCTCCGCATGGACGTGTCGGCGAACTCGCTGCTGCGCATGGTCGCCGGAGGCTGGCTCGAACTCGCCTTCGTCCACGAGGTCGAGGGCAGCCCGCTCTGTGTCCCGCCGGAACTCCGGCTGCGCGTCCTCGTCGAACGCGAACCGCAGTTCGTCACCCTCGCGCCCGACCATCCGGCGGCCCGTGGACGCGAGGTGGCCCTCGCCGAACTGGCCGACGAACAGTGGATGGTGGACTCCACCGTCGACGGCGAGTGGGACGGCGTCTGCCGGGTGCTGCGCGGGGCGGGACTCGACCCCGACATGCTGCACGGCGACTACCTCACCGCGTACTCCCTGGCCGCCACCGGCGAGGTCGTCACGGTCAGCCAGCCCACCGCCCGCCCGCGCTCCGACGTCGTGATCCGTCCCCTCCAGGGCGACCCGATCGGCGTACGGCTGCTGCTGGCCGCGCGCACCGAGGCCGAACTCGACAACGGCTACCAGGAGTTGGAGGAGGCGTACTGGGAGGCGGCCCACCAGGCGCCGGCCTACCGGGAGTGGCTGACCCGCAAGGGCGCGCGGGACGCGGCGCGCGTCCTGGGAGAGCGTGACGGCGGAACCACTCGCGAGGACGCGGCGCGGACGCTGGTCGCCGAGTCGGGGCAGGGCGGCGCTTGGCGCGCGGGCTCGGCGGCGGGGCGGGGCGGGTGGCGCGACGGCTCCGATGGAGGCCTGCGGGGGACGGCCCCCTCAGTCTCCTGAAGGGGTCCTGCCGGTCGGCGTACGGGCGCCCAAGTCCCGCTCCTCATCGCTTACGTGCGAAGTCCCGCCCCGGTCGTGCCTGCCGATGGCCGACAGTTCCGCCGCGAGGGTCCGCAGCCAGCCGTCGATGTCGACCAGCGCGGGCCGGACGGACGGCGGGGCCGCCGAGATCACCTCGGCGGGCAGGGGTGCGGGGCGAACGCGTACGCCGCCGGGCGGGAAGGCGGTGGCCCGGTCCATCGCCGCCGCCAGTCGCCCGGCCGCCTCGTGAGCCCAGCGGGCGGCGTCCGACGGGGCGGGGCCGTGGTCCTGACGGGGCAGCCAGTGCGCCCCGACCATCGCGTGCGAGCCGCAGTTGAGCGCCGCGAGCCAGTCGGGGCCACCGTCGCCGGGGGTGCCGCCCTCCGTCCGGTACTGCGCGTAGGCGCCCTCGGCGATGCGGAGACGGTGGCGTGCCAGCCGTAGCGCCTCCTCGGTGGCCGCGTCGCGCGAGCGCGCCTCGGCCGGCGTGTCGACCAGGTTGGCCGTCGTGAGCGTCACCAGCCGCGCCACCGCGCGCAACAGCTCGGCGACGCCACGCCGGACCTCCGCGCGGGCTCCGGCGGGCCAGGCGAGCACCCCGCAGAGAAGCCCGATCGTGCAGCCCGTCAGAACGTCGAGGAGCCGTACCTCGGCGAGCCGCCAGGTGGCCGGTGTGAGCTGGCCGAAGGCGGCGGACACGACCAGGGTGAACAGGCCCTGCGCCCACGCGGGCCCGGCGATCGGCCCGACGGCGAAGGCCACGAACATCGCCGGTACCAGCACGACGGCGTACACGAGCGTCGCGTCCCCCGCCCCGAACAGCAGGGCACCGGCCGCCAGCGCGCCCAGCAGGGTGCCGACCGCCGCCGAGCGGACGGTGGACCAGGTCGCCCCGGCGGTCGTCCGGCCCAGGGTGAGGACGGCGAGCAGGACCCAGAAGCCGTGCGACAGGTCCAGCGTGCCGGCCACCAGGCGGGCCGCCCCGAGCCCCAGGGCCGTACGGACGGCGTTCTGGAACAGCACCGAGCGCAGGGTGAGGTTGCCGGTCAGCCGCACGGCGAGGAGCCGGGCCGTGGACGGTTCGGCGTACCAGAACTGTTCGTGCGGGAGGCCGGGGGAGTCGCGGCGGCCGGCGACCGCGATGGCGACCGCGCTCTGGACGGTCAGGGCGGACGCGGCGACGGCCAGTACGTCCGAGGTGTGCCGCAGCAGGTGCGGGGACGGTTCCCGGCCGTCTCCGAGGCGGCGCCCGCGTACGGTGACGAAGTCGGCGACCTCCTCCTCCAGCGTCTCCGGCGCGGGCGCGGCGCGGGTGCCGCGCAGGGCGTCCGCCGTCGCGGCGCAGGCGGCGGCGAC
>NZ_JBEYFY010000040.1:0-53773 GCF_040703595.1 Streptomyces sp. NPDC007084 | reverse complement strand
CCCTCCCGAGAGGCGTTCGCGCAGGTCAGAGTGGTTACGTGGGTAAACCTCGGACCCTCGCACGCCCCGGTCGCCGTCGGCGCCCCCGACACGGGCCCGGTGCGCCTGGCCGGCGGCAAGGTGCCCATCGGACCCGGGCCGCGCGTCGCCGACGCCCGCGCCGCCGCCGTGAAGGCGCCCCCGCCGGAGGCCGGTCTCGCCGCCTCCTGGTCCCGGCCGCGCGCCGGGGGCGCCGACGGCGACCGGGGCGTGCGAGGGGGGCGGCGGGACGGCGGGGCGTCCGCCGGCGCTGCGCCCGCCGCCGGACGCGGGCTTCACCGGCGGCCGGCCGCCGCGGCGCGTCTCGATGAGGCCGACCGCCCGCTCGGGCAGCCACGCCGACGCCGTACCGCTGTCGTCGGAGCCGGAGCCGAAGAGGTGGGGGGCGAGCTGGGCCTGGAGGTCGGCCGGGTTCGGGCGGGCCGTGGCGTCCATCTGCATACAGGACTCGATGAGCGGACGCAGTTCGTCGGGCAGGCCTTCGAGGTCCGGTCCCTCGCGGAGCAGCATGAACACCGTCTCGACGGGGTTGGCGCCGTGGAAGGGCGCGTGTCCGGTGGCCGCGAAGACGAGCATGGAGCCGAGCGAGAAGACGTCGCTCGCGCCGGTGACGCTGCGCGAGTCCTTGGCCTGCTCGGGCGACATGTAGGCGGGGGTGCCGACCGCGACGTTCGTCATCGTCAGACGGGTGTTCGATACTCCGGACGCGATGCCGAAGTCGATGACGCGCGGGCCGTCCTCGACGACCAGGACGTTCGACGGCTTCAGGTCGCGGTGGACGAGCCCCGCGCCGTGGATCGACTGGAGCGCCTCCGCGACGCCCGCCGCGAGCCAGCGCACCGCCTGGGCCGGGAGCGGCCCGCACTCGTTCACTATTTCCTCGAGCGAGGGGGCGGGGACGTAGGCGGTGGCGAGCCAGGGGACCGCGGCGCGCGCGTCGGCGTCGACCACGGCCGCCGTGTAGAAGCCGGAGACGGCGCGGGCCGCCTCGACCTCGCGCGAGAAGCGGACCCGGAAGAGCTGGTCCTCGGCGAGTTCCGTCCTGACCGTCTTGATCGCCACGCGCCGCCCGGAGGCCGAGCGCGCCAGATAGACCAGCCCCATGCCGCCGGCACCCAGCCGTCCCAGCACCTCGAACGGCCCGATCCGCCGCGGATCGTGCTGCGTCAGCTGATCCACCACTTGCCTGCCACCTCCCCGTACGGGCCGCGTCATCCACGTATGGACGCGGCCCAGTGCAGCGTCTCACCACCGCACCGCCGTGGCGGCACGCACCCCGATTCTTCCTGGCCGGGCGACAGGTTGCGAACCCGGGCCCGGATCGGGATGTCTCAGGACAAAACACCCGCCTTCGGAGGAGTACGGGCGGTCCGGCGCGGCGGTTCACGGCCGAATGCCGCCCCTAGTCCGGGATGTACCCCGCCCGGCGGCCCCGGATGTACCGCCCGGGAGGACGGCGGCCCCGGATGTACGGCCCGGGAGGTACGGGGTCAGCGCTCCAGGACGGCGAAGGACGCGCCCTGGTTGTCGGTGACCACGGCCACCCGTCCGTACGACGTCTCGAAGGGCGGCACCTGGACCCGGCCGCCGAGCCGGCTGACCGTCCCGAGCGTCTCCTCGCAGTCGCCGACGCCGAAGTGCACGAGGAAGTGGGGCGGCATCTCGGCCGCGAAGACGCCGGAGACCGGCACGCGGCCGAAGTCGGGGGTGGCGTCGGGTCCGAAGAGGGCGTCGTGGAAGAGGGTGCCGTAGAAACGGTCGACGGTCGCGGTGTCCCGCGCGTACAGCTCCGCCCAGCAGAAGGTACGGCGTTCGTGGCGCCGGCCGAACCCCGGGTGGGCGGCGGGCTGCCACAGGCCGAAGACGGCGCCCTCCGGGTCGGTGACGAGCGCGGCGGTGCCGAGGTCGCCCGAGGGGCCGGGCAGTTCGGTGGGCGCGGTGATGATCCCGCCGCCCGCCGCCGTGATCCGCCGGGCCAGCGCCCGCGCGTCCGGCGTCGCGAAGTACACCGTCCACACGGTGGGCATACGGCCGTCCCGCTTGGGCGTGAGCCCGGCGACCGGCGCACCGTCCAGCGCGGCCAGCGCGACCGGGCCGGCGCCCGCGGTCTCCCCGGCCGCCTCCGCCGTCTTGGGGAACGTCCAGCCGAACAGCTCGCCGTAGAAGCGCTTCCCGGCCTCCACGTCGGGCAACTGGGCGTCGGCCCAGCAGGGCACGCCCTCGGAGAAGGCGGCGGCAGCGGCAGTTTCGGCCATGCGCCCAAGCTAACGGCCCCGCGCGCATCCCGCAGAGCGGGCGCGTCCGCACCGGTGACACCCGTTCACCGCGCTGCCCGGACGCCCCCGAACCGCCTTCCCGGAACCCGCGGAACCCCCGCGCAGGACGGCCGCACCCCATTTGCAGTCGGCCGAATCGCGCTCCGATCACCCCTCGGTAAGCTGACGGCATGACAGGACAAGTGCGTACCGTCGACGGCCGCGTGGCCGGACGGCGTGGGCAGGCGACCCGGCAGAAGCTGCTCGACTGCCTCAGCGAGATGCTCAGCTCGTCGCCCTACCGGGATGTCAAAGTCATCGACGTCGCCCGGAAGGCGGGCACGTCGCCGGCGACCTTCTACCAGTACTTCCCGGACGTCGAAGGCGCCGTCCTGGAGATCGCCGAGCACATGGCCGCCGAGGGCGCCGGCCTGACCCAACTGCTCGAAGGACGGTCCTGGGTCGGCAAGGCCGGCTGGCAGACCGCGCAGGAACTCGTGGACGGATTCCTGGAGTTCTGGCGGAAGAACGACGCGATCCTGCGCGTGGTCGACCTCGGCGCGGCCGAGGGCGACAAGCGCTTCTACAAGATCCGCATGAAGATCCTGAACTCCGTGAACAACTCGCTCACGGACGCGGTGGCCGACCTCCAGGCGAAGGGCAAGGTCGACAAGGACGTGAACCCGGCGGCCATGGCCGGTTCCCTCGTCGCCATGCTCGCCGCGGTCGCCTCGCACCAGCGGGGCTTCCAGACGTGGGGCGTCAAGCAGGCCGAACTCAAGCCGAACCTCGCGCTGTTGGTCTACCTGGGCGTGACCGGGAAGAAGCCGACGAAGTAACTTACCCGACCTTTTCATCCCCAATTCCTGTCATGCGGGCGGCAGTTCACCCCGGACCTCTCCGGCGAACCGCCGCCCGCTGCGCTGTGCGGGAGGGCAGCGGTGGGGGCGGGGGTCTGGGTGGGGTCGCAGGTGGGTGTACGCGCTCGGGCTCACGGCCGGACTAGGCGGGGCCGTCGCCGGGGGCGGGTGCCTCGGGTGCGGGTGTCTCGGTTGCCTCGGATGCGGGCGCGTCGGGCGCCTCGGGTGCGGGTGCGTCGGGTGCCTCGGGTGCGGCTCGCCGGACGAGGCGGAAGAGGCGGATTTCCCGGTCTACCCGGGCCTGATAGGCGGCGTACGGCGGCCAGAAGGCGAGCGCCGTCCGCCATGCCGCGGCCCGTTCCTCGCCGGTGAGCAGGCGGGCGGTGACGGGGATGTCCTCGCCCTCGCGGTTGATGACGGCGTCGGGGTGGGCGAGGAGGTTGGCCGTCCAGGCGGGGTGACCTGGCCGCCCGAAGTTGGACCCGACGAGAATCCAGCCACCCTCACGGACGCCCGCTTTTCCTTGTCCGGCGGGGCCTGGCAGGCCTCCCGGGGCCGGCCCGGCGCCGGGGACTGGCTCGGTGCCGGGGACTGGCCCGGCGCCGGGGTCCGGCGGGCCTCCCGGGCGCGGCTTGGCTCCGGGGGCCGGCTTGGCGTCCGGGCCCGCCTCGGCACCCGGCGTCTGCCAGGCGCCCTGCGTGTTCGTCGCGGAGCCCGCCTCGGCCGGAGGCGGGGCCGCCGCGGGTTCCGGTACGCAGGCCAGCGGGGTCCGGCGCTCCAGGCCGCTCCGGGCGCCGCGCGCGGTCAGGACGAGGCCCGGCAGCATCCGGGCGCTGAGCAGCACCTTGCCCCGGGTGAGCCGGTGGACGGCCCGGTCGAGGGACGGCACGACATGCGGGGCCACCTTGGCGAAGGCCCGGGTCGAGGAGACCCGCTGGACCAGCCGAACGCCGGGCATCTTCCGGGCGCCGGTGCCGACGGCGGGGGCGACGCCTGTTCCGGTGCCAGGGGCGACGCCGGTGCCGACAGGAGAGGTGGACCCTGTTCTGACGCCAGGGGCGGCCCCCGTTCCGGTCCCCGGCGTACTCCCCGCGTCCCCTCCCGACCGCGTGCGCCCGAACCCGGCCATCAGACCCTCACCTCTCCCCCGTCGAAGAGGCGTGCGGCGTCGGCCGCGTGGGCGCGGAGGCGGTGTACGGGGCCGAAGAGGAGTTCGTCGCCGGCGGCCCGCTTGAAGGCGAGGTGGGCGTCGTGTTCCCAGGTGAAGCCGATGCCGCCGTGCAGTTGGATGCCTTCGGCCGCGGCGGTGCGCAGCGCCTCCAGCGCCTGGGCCAGCGCGAGCCCGCCGACCCGCTCACCCCCGGCCCGCTCACCGCCGGCCCCTGCCCCGGCCCCGGCCGCCCAGGCCGCGTAGTACGCCGCCGAGCGTGCCGCCCGTACCCCCACGAACACATCGGCCAGCCGGTGCTTGACCGCCTGGAAGGAGCCGATCGGCCGCCCGAACTGCTCGCGGGTCCGCACGTGTTCGACGGTGCGTTCCAGCGCGCGGTCGGCCACGCCCACGGCCTCGACCGCGAGGACGGCGGCGGCGGTGTCGCCGGCGGCGGCGAGAGCGGCGGCCACGTCGGCGCGCTCGTCGCCCAGCAACTCGGCTTCCACGTCTCGCAGTTGAACGCGGCCCTGCGGGCGGGTCACGTCGAGCGCGGTCTGCCGTACGCGGGACAGGCCCGCGGCGTCGGCCCGTACCAGGAAGAGCAGGGTCCGGGACCGGGCGAACCCGCCGGTGTGCGCGGCCACGACCAGCAGGCCCGCGCTGTGCCCGTCGAGCACCTGTTCCGCCTGCCCGTAGAGCCGCCAGGCGCCGTCCCTACGGCGGGCCTGGACGCCTCCGGCACGGCCGCCGCCCGCCCAGTCGCCGTGGTTGTCCCCGGCCAGGGCGAGCGCGGTGGCCAGACCCGTGCCGGGCACGGCGAGGGTGGCGGTCAGTTCGCCGGAGGCGAGCCGGGGCAGCAGGGCGGCGCGCTGGGCCTCGCCGCCGAGGGCGAGGATCAGCGGGGCGGCCAGGACGGCGGTGGCGAACAGCGGCGAGGGGGCGAGGAAGCGGCCCGACTCCTCGCAGGCGAGGGCGAGTTCGGTCGCCGAGCAGCCGACACCGCCGTACGCCTCGGGGAGGGCGAGTCCGGGCAGCCCGAGCTGCTGGGAGAGGGTCTTCCAGAGGGCCGGGTCGTGCCCTTCGGGGGTGCGCGCGGCGGCCCGGAGGTCGTCCGGGCCGCACCGTTTGACCAGCACCTCCCGCAGGGTGCGCCGGATCTCCTCCTGCTCCGCGGTGAGACGGGCGTCCATGGGCGGGCTCCTCCCTCGGGCGGCCGGCGGGGATCGGTCCGCCGTTCCCCGCCACGCTGACCTGACGGCCCGTCATATTAGGTTGGCGGACGGCGGATGCACAGAGCGGCGACCACCCCGGCCGACGCGACGACCGCCTCTCGGCAACCTCCCGACGGCCTCCCGACGGCCTCCCGACGGACTTCCGACGCCCCCCCTCGACGGACTTGCGACGACCTGCCGACAGCCACCCAATCTGATGTACCGTCAGATTCATGACGCATGCCACCCCGGGCCGCGCCGGCCGCAAGGTCGCCGTCGTCGGCATATCCCTCTCGGACTGCGGTCGCGTGGACGAGGCGACCCCGTACGCGCTGCACGCCCAGGCGGCCCGCCGCGCGCTGGCCGACTCGGGCCTGGACCGCCCGGTGATCGACGGGCTCGCGTCGGCGGGCCTCGGCACCCTCGCGCCGGCCGAGGTGGCGGAGTATCTGGGGCTGCGCCCCACCTGGGTCGACTCGACCTCCGTCGGCGGGTCCACCTGGGAGGTGCTGGCCGCCCACGCGGCCGACGCCATCGCGGCGGGTCACGCCAACGCCGTCCTGCTCGTCTACGGTTCCACCGCGCGCGCCGACATCAAGGCGGGCCGCCGCACCGGGAACCTGTCGTTCGGCGCGCGCGGGCCGCTCCAGTTCGAGGTGCCGTACGGGCACACACTGATCGCCAAGTACGCGATGGCCGCCCGCCGTCACATGCACACCTACGGCACCACGCTCGAACAGCTCGCCTCGGTCGCCGTGCAGGCCCGCGCGAACGCCGCGCACAACCCGGAGGCGATGTTCCGCACCCCGGTCACCGTCGACGAGGTCCTGGCGGGGCCGATGATCGCGGACCCCTTCACCAAGCTGCACTGCTGCCTGCGCTCGGACGGGGGCGCGGCGGTGCTGCTGGCGGCCGAGGAGTACGTACGGGACTGCCGTACGGCCCCGGTGTGGGTGCTCGGCACCGGCGAGTACGTCTCCCACACGAGCATGTCGGAGTGGCCGGACTTCACGGTGTCCCCGGCGGCGGTGAGCGGCCGGCTCGCCTTCGAACGCGCCGGGGTGCGGCCCGCGGAGATCGACCTCGCCGAGATCTACGACGCCTTCACGTACATGACGCTGGTGACGCTGGAGGACCTCGGGTTCTGCGCCAAGGGCGAGGGGGGCGCCTTCGTGGAGGCGGCGAAGGGGCGGCTGCTGGTCGGCGGAGAGCTGCCGGTGAACACCGACGGGGGCGGCCTGTCGGCCCAGCACCCGGGAATGCGGGGGCTGTTCCTGCTGGTGGAAGCGGTACGGCAACTGCGCGGCGAGGTGCCGCAGGCCCGCCAGGTACGCCGGTCCGACGGCGGCCTCCCGCGGCTGGCGGTGGCGTCGGGGACGGGCGGCTGGTTCTGCTCGTCGGGGACGGTGGTGCTGGGGAGGGAGTGAGGCGGTGCTCGCCGGGGGTGCGCGGGCGCGCCCGGGGTGGGCGGGCGCGCCCGGGGAGCGGCTGGCGTCCCGGGTGAGGCGGGCGCCCCGGGTGAGGCGGGCGCGCCCGGAGCGGGGCGGGCGCCCCGGGGTGAGGCGACTGCGTCCGGCTAGGGGCCGGGCGATACTCGACGGCATGGAACCGGATCTTCATGAGCTGCTGAGGTCGCTGCGGGTGTGGGACACGGAGCTGCCCGCCTTCGAGCCCGGGGAGGCGCCGGCGGACCCGCTGACGCTGTTCACGCGGTGGCTCGCGGAGGCCGCGGCGGCGGGGCAGACCGAGCCGCACACGATGTCGCTGGCGACGACGGACGAGGAGGGGCTGCCCGACGTCCGCACGGTGATGCTGCACGGCGCGGACGAGCGGGGCTGGGCGTTCGCCACCCATGTGACCAGCCGCAAGGGCCGTCAGCTCGCCGCCCGCCCGTACGCGGCGCTCGGCTTCTACTGGCCGGCGCGGGGGCGCCAGATCCGCCTGCGGGGCCCGGTCACCGTCGCCCCGGCCGAGGAGGCCCAGAGCGACCTGCACGCCCGCTCCACCGGTGCGCTGGCGGCGGCCCTGGTGGGCCGGCAGAGCGACGTCCTGCCCTCCCTGACGGACCTGGACCAGGCGTCCGACGCGGCCTGGCGGCAGGCGGAACGGTCCCCGGCCGCCCCGGCCCCCACCTGGACCCTCTACCGCCTCCACCCCACGGAGGCGGAGTTCTTCCAGGGCGATTCCCGCCGCCGCCACGTCCGCCTGAGGTACCGGCGGCCGGAGGGCGAGTGGGGGACGGAGGGCGAGTGGGGGACGGAGCTGCTGTGGCCGTGAGGGCGGGTCACGGCCTGCCGGCCGAGCCGTCCGCCTCGCGCTCGCGGGGTGCCGGCGCGGTGAACCCCCAGGTGGCGAAGTCCGCGACGGGGCGGTAGCCGACGCGCTGGTACAGGCCGTTGCTCGTCGGGTTGGCGAGGTCGGCGAAGAGCACGACCTCCTGGGCTCCGGCCGCCCGGGCGGCACGGCTCACCTCGGCGGCGACGGCACCGGCGTAACCCCGGCCGCGCAGGGCGGCCGGGGTGTAGACGGGGCCGACTCGCACCTGGCCGGCGACCGGGGGTGTCGCGCCCGCCATGGCGACCGGGGTCCCGTCGGGGGTCTCCCAGAGGGTGATGCCGCCGTAGGAGATCCGGTCGTCGGCCCAGGCCCCGCCGTCACGGTGCCCGCTTCCGCCGATGGCTCCGACGAACTCCCGGTACCAGCGGACGAGCAGTTCCCGGTCGGCCCCGCCCGCCACTCTGGCCCGTCCGGCCGGCGCGGGAGCGGGCGCCGTCAGCGCGTCGAGCCGGTACAGCCGCTCGCTGCCGACCCGCACGGCCGTGACCCCGGTCCGCCGCCGCCATGCCTCGGCGAAGGCACCCGCGGTGTCCGGCTCCGCCGCGGCCCCGGGCAGCGCGGCGTCCACGTCCGCGAGCAGTTCCGCGAGGGCGTCCGCGTCCCGCTCCGGCACGGCCGTGAGGTTCAGGCGGTACGGCGGTGTGCGGAAGAACGTGCCGCACACGACGCCGCCCCGCTCCAGCACACCGAAAACCGGCGCCCCCTCGCCGTACGCGCCCATCCCCCGCCGGCGCAGCGCGTCCGTCACGGTCAACGGCACGGTGTGCAGCGCGGGGCTGCCCCGCAGGAACTCCCCGGCCCGCCCGAGGAACACGTCGACATCCCGGACGACCCGCCACCCACCACCAAGAAAAGCCATACCGGATGATCCCGTGGTCCCCGCCGTCCCGCCTCCGATTTACGCGGACGCCCCTACGGCCCCCGCGCCCGCTCACCCCCCGACCGCAGGCTCCGGGTCCGATGCCAGCCGGCCGTGGAGGTGGACGTCGCGGAAGGTGTCGTGGCGGCCCGCTTCGAACATGGCGCCGCGGAGGGTGCCCTCGGCGCGGAAGCCGCAGCGTTCGGCCACGCGGCAGGAGGCCTCGTGGCCCAGGGCGTGGCCGAGGTCGAGGCGGTTCAGGGCGAGGTCCTTGAAGCCGTGGCGGGCGGCGAGGGTCAGGGAGCGGGTGGCGACCCGGCGGCCCCGCGCCTCGGGGAGGACCCAGTAGCCGACGCGGGCGCAGCTCATCACGTGGTCGATCATGTTGATGCCGATGTGCCCCAGCACCTCCCCGCCTTTCTCCCCGCCCTCCGCGTCCGTGACGCAGAACGAGACGGTGCCGCCGCTCGCCGCGTCCGCGATCCTCGACCGCAGCGACTCCCGCGCCTCGTCGATGTCCCGGATGAACCGCAGCGGGGTGTTCCAGCGCTGGAACTCCGGATCGGTCAGACCGCGCAGATACGCCGAGACGTCGGCGTCGGAATCCGCGTCCCAGGGGCGCAGCCGAAGGCCGAGCCCGGTCAGCTCGGGGAAGGGGTGGACGGCGAACTGTGCGTGGACCTCGGACATCCAGCCATTCAAACCCCTCCGCCCGCCGCGGTCACCTCCGGGGCCGTCCTCTCCGGGTCACCTCCGGGGCGGTCCTCTCCGGGTCACCTCCGGGGCGGTCCTCTCCAGGTCACCTCCGGGGCGGTCCGCTCCGGGGTCGCCTCCGGGGCGGCGGCCACTTCCGGGGCGGTCATGACCCGGTCAGCCCGGTTACACCGGCCACCCCGGCTGCCCCCGCCGCCCCGGCCGCCCCCGCCGCCCCAGGCGGCCCGAACACCGGCGTGCCCGCCCGGAAGGTCACCTCCAGGGCCATCCCGATCCGGAGTGCCGCGTGCTCGCAGCCGACCACCTCGGTCATCATCCGGGGCCCCTCCGCCAGGTCGACGACGGCGGCCACGTACGGCAGGCGGTCGCCGAACGGCGGCAGGTCGTTGCGGTGGACGACGGACCAGGTGTAGAGCGTGGCGCGGCCGGTCGCGGGCCGCCAGCTCACGTCCTCGCTCCAGCAGTACGGGCAGAACTCCCGGGGGTAGTGGTGGGCGCGGTCGCAGGCCGCGCAGTGCCGGATCAGCAGCCGCCCCTTCGCCGCCGCGTCCCAGTACGGGCGGGTGAACGCGTCCGCCTCCGGCACGTCGAACGGCCTGTCCGGCCCCGGCCCCGCCCCCGGCCCCGCCCCCGTCACCGGAACAGTCCCAGCACCGCGTCCAGCGACCACCTCTGCCACGCCATCGCGAACAGCGCGACCACCGAGATGAGCGCCATCATCGCGTTCTGCCCCTGTTCCGCCCAGTCGTGGATCATCAGCACGAGGTAGAGGAGGTTGAGGAGCAGTCCGCCGATCAGGGCCACCGGGGTCAGGAAGCCGGTCACCAGGCCGAGGCCCAGGGCCAGTTCGGCGTACACGACGACGTACGCCATCGCCTTCGGACGCGGCGCCACCACGGTGTCGAAGCCCGAACGCACCGCTCCCCAGCGGTGCTTGCGCGCGACCTCCGCCGCCCAGGCGATGCCGGTCCCCCGCTCGAACCAGCCCTTCTTGTCCTTGTGCCGCCAGCTCTCCAGCCACCACAGCCCGAGGCCGATCCGCAGCACGGCCAGCCACTCCGCCCCGCTCAGCCAGATCGTGTCCATGGGCCAACCTCCCGTGGAGAGCCGAGCTTCCGTCCCGTCCCGCATCTGACGGTACGTCAGTTTCGGTGAGCCGGTACGTCCGCGCAAGGGCCGGAGACGGACGGAGATGGACGGAGGCGGAGGGAGATGGGCGGAGACGGAGGGAGACGGGCGGAGGCGGGACCGAGGTGGACCACGCCCGGACCATTCGTGATCAGTTCGCAACCGATTCCGGTCTTGACCGAGACCTATCAACCGAAGTCGGGATTACGCTCGCGCTCATGGCCGACTCGACTGCTTCCACGACATCCCGCCCGGTGCCGTCCCACGAGGACCGCCCCGTGTACGTGATCGGAGGCGGTCCCGGCGGCCTCGCGGCGGCCCACGCGCTGCGCGCCCGGGGAGTCAGGGCCGTCGTACTGGAGAAGTCGGACCAGGTCGGCGCATCCTGGCGGCGCCACTACGACCGGCTCCACCTGCACACCACCCGGCGGCTCTCCGCGCTGCCCGGGCTCCCGATGCCGCGCCGGTTCGGGCGCTGGGTGTCGCGCGACAACGTGGTGCGCTACCTGGAGAAGTACGCCGAGCACCACCAGCTGGAGATCGTCACGGGCGTCGAGGTCTCGCGCGTCGAGCCCGCCCCCGGCGGCGACGGCTGGCTGCTGCGCGCCACCGGCGGCCGGGAGCTGACCGGCAGCGCCGTGGTCGTCGCGACCGGCTACAACCACACCCCGCGCGTCCCCGGCTGGCCCGGCCGCGACACGTACACCGGCGAGCTGCTGCACGCCGGCGCCTACCGCAACCCCGCGCCCTACGCCGGCCGTGACGTCCTGGTCGTCGGGGCCGGCAACACCGGCGCCGAGATCGCCGTGGACCTGGTCGAGGGCGGGGCCTCGCGCGTACGGCTCTCGGTGCGCACCGCGCCGCACATCGTCCGGCGTTCCACGGCCGGCTGGGCCGCGCAGTTCACCGGCATCGCCGTACGCCGCCTCCCGGTCCGGCTGGTCGACGCGCTCGCCGGGCCGCTGGCCAGGCTCAGCGTGCCCGACCTGGCCGCGCAGGGCCTTCCCCGGCCGGCCACCGGCCTCTACTCCCGCGTCAAGGAGGGGGCCATCCCCGTCCAGGACGTCGGTCTCATCGACGCGGTCCGCAAGGGCCGGGTCGAGGTGGTGGCCGCGGTGGAGGGCTTCGAGGACGGCAAGGTGGTCCTCGCGGACGGCGACCGGATCGCCCCGGACGCCGTGATCGCGGCGACCGGGTACGAGCGCGCGCTCGAAGGCCTCGTCGGACACCTCGGGGTGCTCGACGGGCGCGGGCGTCCCGCCGTGCACGGCGCCCGCACCCCGAAGAACGCGCCCGGCCTGTACTTCACCGGGTTCACCAACCCGATCAGCGGCATGTTCCGCGAACTCGCCCTGGACGCCGAGAAGATCGCCAAGGCGGTGGACCGGCAGGCGTCGAAGTCCCGGAACGCGGCGCCGTCGACCGGCTGATCACCGACTCGCGGGCGGTGCGGGCCGGTTGGCCGCCGTCAGTTCCGCCAGCTTCTGGAACTCGCCGAGGTCGTAGTTGGCGAGCGTGGAGTCCAGGTTGGTGAGCGCGCCGAGGCGCTCGACGAAGCCCTTGGGGTCGTACTCGATCTGCACGGTGACCCGGCTGGTCGTGTCGCTCAGCCGGTGGAAGGTGACCACCCCGGCGTGCTCGACGCCCTCCACGGTGTGCCAGGCGATCCGGTCCTCGGGCACCACCTCGGTGAGTTCCGCGACGAAGTTCTTTTCGGCTCCCGGCAGTTGGAGCTGCCAGGCGAAGCGCTGCCCGTCGAGCCGGTCGACGCGGCGCACATGGCTCAGAAAGGCCGGCCACCGGGTGACATCGCTCCACAGCGCCCACGCGACGGAGACGGGGGCCTGGACATCGACGGTTTCGACCAGAGAGGCGGACAAAACGACTCCTCACGGATTCCGGGCTCCGGGCGGAGCCTCCTGCCCTCCGGCGCCGGACGGAATGTCCGCCCCGGCCGGAGCGTTTGCGTTGTCGCGGGTACCCGCCGCCGGACCGCGCATGCGGGCGGCGGCCGTGCGGGACCGGCACCAAATCCAGGTAAAGGACTGCCGGAACCAGGCAATGACGGGGCTTCGCCGACGTGCGACGATGCGTCCATCGCCGCGGGGGCGGCAACGGAGGGTGGTGACGGCGCATGGCCTGGTTCCTGGGATTCGGTATCGCCGGGATCGTCCTCCTCGTCCTGTCCCTGGTCTTCGACGGGCTCCTGGAAGGCTTCTTCGACGGCGTCGGCCTGGTCGACGGTTTCCTCGACGGGCTGTTGTCGCTTCCGGTGATCGCCGGGTTCGTTTCGATGTTCGGTTTCGCGGGCGCCATCACCCTCGGCACCACCGGCTGGGGGGCGGTGGGCGCCGTCGCGGTCGGTGTCCCGGCCGGACTCGCCACCGGCTGGCCGGTGTACCGCCTCAGCCGGGCGCTGATGAGCGACGGGTCGGGCGCGGCGCCGCGCGGGGACGACGTGATCGGCGCGTCCGGCTCCGTCGTGACCGCCATCCCGGCCGACGGCTACGGCGAGGTGCTGGTGCGCCTGGCGGGCCAGCCGGTGAAGCTCTCGGCCCGAAGTCCCGTGCCCCTCGCCCGCGGCGCCGAGGTGTGGGTGGAGGGGACCTTGTCCCAGACGGCGGTCACCGTCCGCCTGGTCGAACGCTGAGCGACCCGGCCCCGGAGACCGTACCGCCGGTGACCGGAGGACCGGAGACCGTACGACCGGAGGATGCCCGGCCGAGGCCCGTACGACCGGAGACCGGGCCACTGGTGGCCGTACGGCCACAGGTCGTACGACAACAGGCTGTACGGCCACAGGCTGTACGACCACAGGTCGTACAGCCGTGGCGGCCGGCGCCGCCCGCGCACCGGGTTCGCACGTTCTGTTTCTGTACCGATCTGCCGTCTCCTGGAGGGGGCTGAGGGGAACATCATGAGTTCAGTAGCAGTCGCCGTCGTAGGAGCCGTGGTGCTCCTCGTCCTCCTCGCGCTGGTCGTCGTCACCCGCTACAAGGTGGCGGGTCCGAGCGAGGCGTTCATCGTCACCGGGCGGCGCGGCAAGAAGTCCACCGACCCGGAGACCGGCCGGATCTTCACCGACAACAGCGGCCAGAAGGTCGTGGTGGGCGGCGGCGTGTTCGTCGTGCCCTTCGTGCAGCAGAAGTTCACCCTCGACCTGTCCTCCCGGCACATCCCCGTCGCGGTGCGCGGCGCGGTCACCCTGCGCGGTGTCAAGGCGCACCTCGAAGGGGTCGCGATCGTCAAGGTCGGCGGCACCGAGGACTCGATCCGCGCCGCCGCGCAGCGGTTCCTGATGCAGCAGGAAGGCATCGTCGGCTTCACGCAGGAAGTCCTGTCGGGTGCGCTGCGCGCGATCGTCGGCCGGATGTCGGTCGAGGACATCATCCGGGACCGGGCCGCGTTCGCCGGGCAGGTCGCCGAGGAGGCCGAGGCCAGTCTGTCCGGGCAGGGCCTGGTGCTGGACGCCTTCCAGATCCAGGACATCACCACCGAGGGCTCCTACCTGGAGGACCTCGGCCGCCCGGAGGCCGCGCGCGCCAAGCAGGAGGCCGACATCGCCGAGGCGGTGGCCCGCCGGGCCGCCGAGCAGGCGCGGCTGAAGGCCGAGGAGGAGATCGCGGTCGCCCAGCGGACGTTCGCGCTCAAGCAGGCGGAGATCAAGGCGGAGACCGACGAGGCCTCCGCGCGTGCCGCCGCCGCGGGCCCGCTGGCCGAGGCCGCGCGCCGCCAGGAGGTGCTGAGCGAGCAGGAGAAGGTCGCCGAGCGCCAGGCCGCGCTGACCGACCGCGAACTCGACACCAAGGTCCGCAAGCCCGCCGACGCCGCCCGCTACCAGGCCGAGCAGGAGGCCGAGGCCCGCCGTATCGCGCTGGTCAAGCAGGCCGAGGCGGACGCGCAGCGGTCCCGGCTGACCGGTGAGGGCGAGAAGGCGCACCGCGCGGCGCTCGCGGACGCGGTCCGCATCGAGGGTGAGGCGGAGGCCGCGGCGATCGGCGCCAAGGGTGCGGCCGAGGCGGACGCCATGCGGAAGAAGGCCGACGCCTTCGCGCAGTACGGCGACGCGGCGGTGCTCCAGATGCTGGTCGAGGTGTTGCCGCAGGTCGTCGCCAAGGCGTCCGAGCCGCTGAGCGCCATCGACAAGATGACGGTCATCTCGACCGACGGCGCCTCCCAGTTGTCCCGCACGGTCGCGGACAACGTCGCCCAGGGTGTGGAACTCCTCAACTCCACCACGGGCGTCGACCTCGCCGCCCTCCTCAAGGGCGTCACCCGCCGCGCGGAGGGCGGCGACCAGCCCGCCGCCGACACGGCGCCCGCCGACGCGAACGGCAAGATCGAGATCACCGGCTGAGGTGAGCCGGGTGACGCGGCCCGGGTGGCGTACAGCCGCCCGGGCCGCCACCATGTACGGCACCCGGACGCGTACGGGACCCGGGCCCGGACCCGGCCCTGTAGGGCACCCCGGCGTGTACGGGACCCGGGCGCGGGGCACGCGGCGCGACCGGGGCACGGGCGGGTTCCGATGAGGGGGTACGCGTGCGGGACATGCTGCGACCGAGAGGCCGCCGATGGGGCGGGGCGGCCGGGGTGGACGGGCCGGCCGGGGTGGGCGGGTCGGCCGGGTGGGTCCCGTCGGGGGCGTCGCCGGGCCGTGAGCGCGCCCTGGGATCCGGATGACCGGGCCGGCGCGGCCTCCCGACGTGCGTTTCGAACGTATCGCCGCGCCGCTGCCCGCGGGCCTGGAGAGCGTCGTCGTACGCGACGACGAGGGCAGGGCGGTCGGGCAACTGGACTACCAGGTCTGCCATCCGTGCCGGCGCGGACACGTGGCGGGCATCGCGGTCGCGGCCCCCTGGCAGGGTCAGGGCGTCGGACGACGGGCCGTGCACACCGCGTTGGCGCCCTGTACCGGCTACACCTGGTCCACCTCACGGCAGTCGGCCGACGGGCGCCGCTTCTTCGCCGCCATGGCGGAGGAGACGGACCAGAATTTCCAGGCGTGCGCCGCGCGCTGCCCCCACATGCTGGCCGCCCATTCGGCGGGTCCCGTAAGGGACTTGATCGCCCGGTACTGGCCGTAGGCCGCCGGCTCGCGAGCACTCGCCGAGGTGACCGAACCCGCTTCGGTCGCCGTCCGCCGGCCACCCGCCGGACTGGCGAGGAGGCGGAACAGGGCTCCCCGTCAGGGGAGTTGGGGCCTGGCGACGTACCGGCGGGCCGTGGGCCGGCATCGCTCCCCGCCGCGCCGGCCCGGCACGCGGCCCACACCGGACCACGCGCCGCCCCAGCCGCCTCCGCCGACACCCACGGCCGGCGCCCACTTGGCGGGTCCCCGGCATACCGGCCGTGGTGAACACTGCCGGGAACCGGCAATGCGCGTTCCCGTCGCCGCCGTGCATCATGAACGCGGGGAGCACTACGGAAGGTTCTGGTGCCGGACACCGGCAGATGGTGTCCGGCGCGGGAGCCGGGGGACAGCACCACGCCGTCGAGGTGCGGCGTGCGGGAAGGGGGCCGGAAGATGCGGACGCTCGTCGAAGCCGCCACCGGTCTGCCCGGCATCCTGTTCACCGCGGCCCTCGTCGTCGCCCTCTCCTTCTGGCTGCTGGCCGCCCTCGGACTCGTGGCCGTCGACGCCTTCGACACGGATGTCGACCTCGGCGCGTGGAACATGGGCGGGGTGCCCGTCACGGTCGCGCTGTCGCTGCTGACCGTGTTCGCCTGGCTCCTCGACCTCGGCTTCACCCTGCTGCTCACCGCCGTGGCCGCGGCGGATCTTCCCGCCGGTCTGCCGCCCCTGGCGGCGGCGGCCGGTTCGCTGCTCGTGGCCTGGCGGCTGACCTGCATGTTCGTCCGGCCGCTGCACCGACTCTTCCCTGACGAACCCTCGGCCGCCGAGCCGGCCGAGCCCGTCGAGCCCGTCAGGCGCACCGAGCGCGCCGGGACCGCCGAGCGCACCGCGCGCACCGAGCCCTCCGAACGCGTCGGCCACCGACGCGCCGGTGAGCCGTTCGCCGCGCCCGACCGCGCCGCCTGAACCGACCCCCGCCGGAACGCGCCACCTGATCCGGCCTCCCGTCGGTACGCGTCGCGCACCGGCTCGCCCCGGCACCCCTCGCGCACCGGCCACCGTCCGTCCGCCTCGCGTGCCGGCCTCCGCCGAACGCGTCGCCCTCCGACACCGCCATCTCACGCTTCAACTCCCTTCATCCCGGAAGGACTTACGTCATGGTTGCTCTCGGCGTGCTCGCCGCGGCCCTGCTGTTCGTGGTCGTCATCGCCCTGTTCGCGTGTTCCCGGCTGTTCCGCAAGGTGGAGCAGGGCAAGGCGCTGATCGTGTCCCGGACCCGGAAGGTCGACGTGACCTTCACCGGGCAGATCGTGCTGCCGGTCCTGCACAAGGCCGAGGTCATGGACATCTCGGTGAAGACCATCGAGATCACCCGCACCGGGCGCGAGGGGCTCATCTGCCGGGACAACATCCGCGCGGACATCCGGATCTCGTTCTTCGTGCGGGTCAACAAGACGGTCGAGGACGTCATCAAGGTCGCCCAGGCCGTCGGCACCGCGCGGGCCAGTGACCGGGACACGCTCCAGGAGCTGTTCCACGCGAAGTTCTCCGAGGCACTGAAGACCGTCGGCAAGCAGATGGACTTCACCGACCTCTACACCAAGCGCGAGGAACTGCGTTACCAGATCATCGAGTTGATCGGCGTCGACCTCAACGGCTACCACCTGGAGGACGCGGCGATCGACTACCTGGAGCAGACGCCGCTCACCCAGCTCGACCCGGCGAACGTCCTCGACGCCCAGGGCATCCGCAAGATCACCGAACTGACGGCCGTCGAGCACGTCCGCACCAACGAGGCCCAGCGCAACGAGCAGAAGGAGATCACCCGGCAGGACGTCGACGCGCGGGAGGCGATCCTCGAACTGGAGCGCCGGCAGGCGGACGCCGAGATCAAGCAGCGCCGGGAGATCGACACCGTACGCGCCCGCGAGGAGGCGGAGACGGCGCGGGTGGTGGAGGAGGAGCGGCTGCGCGCGCAGGGCGCCTTCCTGCGCACCGAGGAGCAGTTGGGCATCCAGCGGGAGAACCAGGCCCGTGAGGTGGCGGTCGCCGCGAAGAACCGCGAGCGGGTCATCGCCATCGAGAACGAGCGCATCGAGAAGGACCGGCTGCTGGAGGTCATCGGCCGCGAGCGGGAGACGGAGCTGACCCGGATCGCCGCGGAGAAGGAGGTCGAGGCGGAGCGGCGGGACATCGCCGAGGTCATCCGCGAGCGGGTCGCGGTGGACCGCACGGTCGCCGAGCAGGAGGAGTCCATCAAGAAGCTGCGGGCCGTGGAGGAGGCGGAGCGGGACCGCCAGACGGTGATCATCGCCGCCGAGGCGCAGGCGCAGGAGCGGCTGGTCAAGGACATCAAGGCCGCGGAGGCCGCAGAGCAGGCCGCGACGCACCGCGCCGCCGAGCAGATCACCTTGGCGGAGGCCCAGTTGAGGTCCGCCGATCTGGAGGCCAAGGCGAAGCTGCGGCTGGCCGAGGGGGTCCAGGCGGAGGCGGCGGCCGAGGGGCTGGCGGCGGTCCAGGTCCGCGACAAGGAGGCCGAGGTCATCGAGAAGGCGGGCCGCGCGGAGGCCGTGGCCACCGAGGCCCGGCTGCGCGCCGAGGCGGAGGGAGCGCAGGCCAAGGCGCTCGCGGAGGCGATGGCGGTCGGCGAGAAGCTGAAGGCGGAGGCGTCCGGTCTGACCGAGAAGGCCGCCGCGATGGCCGCCCTGGACGACGCCTCGCGCGGTCACGAGGAGTACCGGCTGCGGCTGGAGGCGGAGAAGGAGATCCGGCTCGCCGGGCTGGACGTGCAGCGCCAGGTCGCCGAGGCCCAGGCGACCGTGCTCGCCACCGGTCTGGAGAACGCCGACATCGACATCGTGGGCGGTGAGTCCGTCTTCTTCGACCGGCTGATGTCCTCCATCGCGCTCGGCAAGTCGGTGGACGGCTTCGTCGCCCACTCGCAGACGGCGCGGGCGCTGGCCGGGCCGTGGCTGGAGGGCACGTCGAGCTTCACCGAGGACCTGAGCCGGGTGCTCGGCTCGGTCTCCACGGCGGACGTGCAGAACCTGACCGTCTCCGCGCTGCTGCTGAAGCTCATGAAGTCGGACGGTGCCCTCGCCGGGCCCGTGCAGCGGCTCCTCGACCAGGCCGGCGAACTCGGCCTCGCGGACACGCCGCTCAGCGCGCTCAACGGCAGCGCACGGGTCTGACCGGCCGCGGACTGCCGGAGCTGCCGCACAGGGGACGGCAGCTCCGGCCCCGCATCTTCTGAAGGGACGCACGCACCATGGCAACCGGCCGCCACACCGGGACGCTTCACACCGGGACGCTTCACAACGGCACGCTCCGGACCGGCACCCGCGACACCGCCGCGACAGGCCCGCGCGAGCCGCACGACACCGCCGGAACCGGCACACACGGCACCCGCGCCACCACCGGAACCGGCACGCACAGGACCCGCGACACCGGCGGAACCGGCACACACGGCACCCGGGACTCCGTCGAGACCGGCGCGCACGGGACCCGGGACTCCGTCGAGACCGGCGCGTACGAGGTCCTGCGCGACCGGCTCACCGCGCAGGCCGCCGAGCTGGCCCGGCGCGCCGAGGCGCTCAACTCCCGGCGCGTCGAGGAGTTCGGCTCGGTGCGGCTGCGGCTCACCGGCACCGAGCGGCTGCGGACCGAGCACCCGTGCGTGCCGCGTGACGTGGTCGCGGTGGCGGACGTCCTGCTGTTCGGCGGTGTCCCGCGGTCCGCCGTCGCGGCGGAGACGGCGGTGGGGGACGTATTCGCCCTGTACGACCGGGAGTTGAACCGGCTTCCGGAGGGCGCGGTGCCGGGGCTGCTGGACGATCCGGCGTTCCGGCGGGAGTTCGCCGCCCTGTACCGCTACTACCGGCAGGCCCGGCTGCTCCGGCTCCGCCGTGTGGACGGCCGGCTGCTGGCGGTGTTCCAGACGGGCGAGAAGGCCGGCGACATCCGGGTGCTGCGCTGGGCGCTGGGCGCGGACGGCGGGGTGTCCTTCCTGGACGCGCGGGGCGACCGTGACCACACCTTCCCGCCCTCCCACGACGTCGTGTGGACGGCGGCGACGCGCGAGGACCACGTCCTCGGCCGCCATCCGCACGTCTCCGTGCTCGGCGAGGTCTTCGTCTCGTCCGTCGGCGGCGCGCTCACCGTCAAGACCGAGGACGACACCGAGACCGGGGAGGGCGTTTACGCGGAGCCGGTCGCCGAGCCGTTGCAGGCGCTCGCCGACGCCGACATCGCCCACGCCCGCGTCGGCGCCCTGATCCTGCTGCGAGTCCGCCCCTACAAGGAGGACGCCCACCGCTACCTGGTGTTCGACACCCTCACCGGTTCCGTGGTCCGCCTCGACGCCGTCGGCCAGGCCTGCCGCCGGCTGCCCGACGACGCGGGCATCGTGTTCCCCGGCGGCTACCGCCTGGCCGGCGGCGCGTACAAGACGTACGACCTGGACGTGGCGGAGCTGGAGTTCGAGCGCGAGGTGCGCGCCCCGAACGGCGAGGACGTGCTCTACGCCTTCCACGCGCGCGCCGAGGGCCGCACACTGCTGCTGCCGTACAACGTGATCCGCAAGGAGGTCGGCGGCCCGCTGTCCTGCCACGGCTCGGCGTTCTTCGAGGACGGCACGCTCATGGTGCTGCGCGCCGACGGCGAGGAGCCCGCGCGCGTCCACCCCCTCCAGGTGTGGCGTTCGCCGTTCGTGTCCGACACCTACGCCGCCTCCGCGCCGGCCGGTTCGGGTCCGCTGGCCCGGATCGGCAACGCCGACCTGGTGCGCGGCGTCGCCGACTGCCTGTCCGTGACCCGCGCGGTCGCCGAGACCACCCCGACGGCCGAGGTGTACGAGGCGCTGTCCGCCGCCTGCGTCCGCGCGGCGGACGCCCATCACTGGTTCGGGGACGAGGAGTTGGGCGATCTGCTCACTCCGCTGGAGGCGGTTCGGGACACGGCCGGGCAGGTGCTGGCCGAGTTCGAGACCGTCCTGACGCTGACCCGGCAGGCGGCGGAGGCCTTCGAGGCGGCGGAGGGGCGTATCGCCGCCGTCGTGCGCCGGCTGCGCGGCGAGGCCCCGCGCGAGGCGACCGCCTGGGTCGACGGACTCACCGAACTCCGGCAGGCCCAGGGCCACTTGCTCACCCTCAAGGACCTGCGCTACAGCGACGCCGGCCGTATCGACCGGCTCGCCGCCGAGGCGACGGAGGACCTTGCCGCCTTCGGGCAGCGCGCCGTGACCGCCCTGGCCCGCGAGGACGCGTTCGCCGCCCACCACGCGAGCGTCGAACAGCTCGTCGCCGAGGCCGAGTCGATCAGCCGGGTCGCCGAGACCGCGCCCCTCACGGCCCGGCTGGACGAACTGACCGAGGGCCTTCAGACGGTGACCGAGGTCGTCGCCGGCATCGACATGTCCGACGCCACGGTCCGCACCTCCGTGCTGGAGCGCGTGGCCGGCGTCCTCGGGGACCTCAACCGGGCGCGCGCCACCCTCGACGCCCGCCGCCGCGCCCTCCTCGACCAGGAGGGGCGCGCCGAGTTCGCCGCCGAGTTCGCCCTGCTCGGCCAGGCGGTCACGGCCGCCCTCACGATGGCCGACAGCCCCGAGGCGTGCGACGAGCAGCTCGCCCGCCTGCTGGTGCGGCTGGAGAACCTGGAGACCCGTTTCGCCGAGTTCGACGGCCACCTCGGCGAACTGGCGGACAAACGCGCCGAGATCTACGAGGTGTTCTCCGCCCGCAAGCAGGGCCACGCGGACGACCGCGCCCGCCGGGCCGACCAGCTCGTCACGTCCGCCACCCGCGTGCTGGAGACCATCGCCCGCCGCTCGGCCGCCCTGAAGGACGCCGACGAGGTCTCGGCGTTCTTCGCCTCCGACCCCATGGCCGCCAAGGTCCGCCGCACCGCCGGCGAACTGCGCGCCCTCGGCGACACCGTACGGGCCGAGGAGCTGGACGGCCGGCTCAAGGCCGCCCGGCAGGAAGCCGCCCGCGCCCTGCGCGACCGTATCGACCTCTACGCCGACGACGGCCGCACCATCCGCCTCGGCGGCCACCGCTTCGCCGTCAACACCCAGCCCCTCGACCTCACCCTGGTGCCCGACGCCGACGGTCTCGCCTTCGCGCTCGCGGGCACCGACTACCGCTCACCGGTCACCGACCCCGCCTTCGCCGCCACCCGCCCCTTCTGGAACCGGCACCTGCCGTCCGAGTCCCCCGACGTCTACCGCGCCGAACACCTCGCCGCCCGGCTGCTCAGCGAACACGGCCCCACGGTCCTCGCGAAGGCGGACCTGCCGGCCCTGGTGCGCAAGGCCGCCGAGGAGGCGTACGACGAGGGCTACGAGCGCGGGGTGCACGACCACGACGCCACCGTGATCCTCACCGCGCTGCTCCCCCTGTACGAGGGGGCGGGCCCGCTGCGTCACGAGCCCGCCGCCCGCGCCGCCGCCCAGCTCTTCTGGGCCCACGGCACCACCTCCGGGGCACGCGCCGCCTGGGCCCGCCGCGCCGCCTCCCTCGCCCGCGCCCGCGCCACCTTCGGCCCGGTCCCCTCCATCGCGGAGCTGCGGGCCGAGCTGGCGACGGCGATCGAGACGTGGTTCGCGTCGGACGGGACGACGGTACGGTTCTCGCCGCCCGGCGGGACGAGGACGGGGTCCTCGCCGGACGGGGCGGCGGCGGGGGCCTGGGGCGCCGGGACCCCCTCGGCGTCCCCGCCGGACGGGGCCGCCCTGTGGTCGCCGCCGGACGGGGCCGCCCTGTCGTCGCCGCCCGGCGGGGCCGCCCTGTCGTCGCCGCCCGGCGGGGCCGCACTGTGGTCGCCGCCCGGCGGGGTGACGGTCCGGCCCTCGCCGGACCCGGCCCTCGCGCCCGCGGCCGCCGCGTACCTCTTCGAGGAACTGACCCTCGGCCCCGAGGGCTTCGCCCTCAGCGGTGTCGCGCGCAGCCTGCTCGGCGGTTTCCGCGACGCCGTGGGCGGCGCGGGCTACGACGAGGATCTGCGCGAGCTGGCCGGACTCGCCGCCCGCCGCCAGGTGGTCCAGGCGTGGCTGTCCTCGTACGTCGCCGCGACCGGCGCCCCCTGCGAGGCGGGCGACCTCGCCGAGGCCGCCGCCGCCGAGCTGTGCCCGGACCTGCCCCGCTACGCCTCGGACGCCCCGCTGTCCGCCGCGGCCGAGAACCTGCTCGGTACGCACCCCCGGGTCACCGGCCGCCGGCTGCCCCTGCGCGTCGACGAGTTCCTCGCCCGCACCGACAGGTTCCGCGAGCTGGAGACCCCGGCCTTCCGCGCCTACCAGCGGCGGCGGACCGCCCTGGTGACCGCCGAGCGCGCCCGGCTGCGGCTGGACGACCACCGGCCGCGCGCCATGGCGTCGTTCGTCCGTGGCCGCCTCGTGGACGAGGTCTATCTGCCGCTCATCGGCGACAACCTCGCCAAGCAGCTCGGCACGGCGGACGAGTCGAGGCGGACCGGCACGGGCGGCCTCCTGCTGCTCGTCTCTCCCCCGGGGTACGGCAAGACGACGCTCATGGAGTACGTCGCCGACCGCCTCGGTCTCCTCCTGGTGAAGGTCAGCGGGCCCGCCCTCGGCAACAAGGTCACCTCGCTGGACCCGGCGGAGGCTCCGAACGTCACGGCCCGCAAGGAGGTGGAGAAGATCAACTTCGCGCTGGCGGCGGGCACCAACACCCTGCTGTACCTGGACGACATCC
Organism: Streptomyces sp. NPDC007084; assembly: GCF_040703595.1. Taxonomy (NCBI): domain Bacteria; kingdom Bacillati; phylum Actinomycetota; class Actinomycetes; order Kitasatosporales; family Streptomycetaceae; genus Streptomyces; species Streptomyces sp. NPDC007084. The sequence goes on along the minus strand of NZ_JBEYFY010000040.1, from coordinate 30,425 downwards.
AGCACACCTCTCCGGAGCTGCTGGAGAAGTTCATCGCGCTGTGCGACGACACCCGGCGGATGGAAGGCGTACGCGAGGGCGAGCCGTACACCTACGACCTGCGGGGCAAGCACTTCGCGGTCTGTATGGCGGGCAACCCCTACACCGAGTCGGGCGCCCGCTTCCGGGTGCCCGACATGCTCGCCAACCGCGCCGACGTGTGGAATCTCGGCGACGTCCTGACCGGCAAGGCGGACGCCTTCGCCCTCAGCTTCGTGGAGAACGCCCTCACCGCCAACCCCGTCCTGGCACCCCTGGCCGGCCGGGACCGGGCCGACCTCGACGTGCTGATCCGGCTCGCCCGGCACGACCCGGCCGCCCGCCCCGACCAACTCGCCCACCCCTACGCGCCCGCCGAGCTGGAACGCGTCCTGGCCGTCCTGCGCCATCTGCTGACCGCCCGGGAGACCGTCCTCGCGGTCAACGCCGCCTACATCGCCTCCGCCGCCCAGTCCGACGACGCCCGCACCGAGCCGCCGTTCCAGCTCCAGGGCTCCTACCGGAACATGAACAAGATCGCCCAGCGCGTCCTGCCCGTCATGAACGAGGCGGAGCTGGCCGCCGTCGTCGACGACCACTACACCGCCGAGGCCCAGACCCTCACCACCGGAGCCGAGGCCAACCTCCTCAAACTCGCCGAACTCCGCGGCACCCTCACCCCCGCGCAGGCCGCCCGCTGGACGGAGGTGAAGACCGCCTACGCCCGCCCACGGGCTCGCGGAGTGTAGCCGTTCGGGGAAGACCGCCTACGCCCGCCCACGGGCTCGCGGAGTGTAGCCGTTCGGGGAGGACGAACGCGGGCTCCCGGACCCCTTGCCGGTTGGGCGCGACCCGCCACATGATCCAACCGACATGCCCTAGGCTCCAGGCCCATGGAGATGGGGGAACCGGACCGCGGGCGGCGGCCATGGCGCGACCGGCTGGTCAGGCGTCGTGCGGCCTCAGGCCTCCTGGCCGGGGCGGGGCTGGTCATTCTGGGCACCGTGTTCGTCGTACTGCCGGGGGTAGTGGTCGACCACGATCTCGCCGGGGCGAGCGTCGCCGCGCAGGACCGTCTGACGGCGGTGAACGACGTCCGTACGACGCTTCTCCAGGTACTCGGCGGCCTGGTCGTGCTCTTCGGCGCGTACGCCACCTGGCGCCAACTGCGGGTGAGTCAGGACGGATTGCGCGCCACCCAGGAGGGCTACGTCACCGACCGGTTCAGCCGGGCCGTCGACCAGCTCGGGAGCGACAAGCTGGATGTACGCATCGGCGGGTTGCACGCGCTGTGGCGGATCGCGGAGCAGTCGGCCCGCGACCGGGAGGCCATCATCTCCATCCAGGCCGCGTACCTGCGTACACACCTGGCCTGGCCGCCCGACGGGCCGGGATCACCGGCGGCAGACGTGCCCATCAACGACATCGCGCCCCTGGAGACTCGTGCCGCCGACGCCCAGGTGGCGCTGACCGCGCTCGGCGTGCTGTGCCGGCAACGGGAGGAGTCCTGGGTCAATCTCAGCAGCACCGACTTGCGCCGCGCCGACTGCGACGGCCTGTGGTTCCCCGAGGTCAACTTCGACCGTGCCTGCATGGAGGCAGCGAGCCTGTACCACACCAATCTGACTCAGGCGTCTCTGGTCTCGGTCAACCTCCGGCATGCCGACCTCACGACCGCGATTCTCCGCCGCGCTCGCTGCGTCCTGGCCGACCTGCGGGCCGCAAAGCTCGTTGAAACCGACCTACGTGACACCGACTTCACCGAGACCGACCTGCGCGAGGCCAACCTGCGCAAGGCCGACGCCCAGGGCGCGGTCTTCCACCGCGCCGACCTCCGCATGGCCGACCTGCGCGGCACCGACCTCCGCACCGCCAATCTTGTCGAAGCACGCCTGGCCGGTGCCCTGGCCAGTGAACACACCCGCTGGCCCGCCGGCTTCGACCACACGGCCGCCGGAGTCCTCGACACCGATGACCCCGGCCCCGAGCCCTCGCCGCTGCTCCAGCCGCCCTCGATAACGTGGCAGGCACCACCGCTGCGGTCCACTCCCTGACCAAGTAGCGCCGGCCGAGGCCGCGGCGACCGCAGGACCCATGCGCGTCGAAAGGCGCCGATCCGGCTACGGGACACGAGCGCCCTGAGGCTGCCCCGCCGGGCCGTGGTCCGTGTGCGCACGCCCCCTGGACCCGGTCGGCTCCGCGCCCTCCCAGGCATGCGAGGGGTTTGAACTCGCTGACACGGAACACCCGGTTGTCCTGACAGAGTCTTTATACGACCAGGTTGGAGACACGCATCATGGGCATCATCGCCTGGATACTCATCGGTCTGCTCGCGGGCATCATCGCCAAGGCGCTCATGCCGGGCAAGGACCCGGGCGGCATCATCATCACGATGCTCATCGGTATCGCGGGAGGCCTCCTCGGCGGCTGGCTCGGCAAGGTCCTCTTCGACGTGGACTCGATCGACGGCTTCTTCGACCTGTCCACCTGGATCGCGGCCATCGTCGGCTCGCTCATCCTGCTCGCCCTGTACCGGGTCATCACCGGAAACCGCCGCCACGCCTGACCGCACGTCGAGCCTGCGTCGAAACGGCTCCGTCCTCCCAGCGTGAGGGCGGAGCCGTCGTCGCGCTGGGAGGACGGAGCCGTCGTCGCGCTGGGGGCACACGTCAGAGCGTTCCGAAACGCGCCGCACGGTCAACCCCGTCACCGCTCCGCAGGTCGTGCCGGCAACACCCACAAGAGATCTTCGAGGCCCGAGGAGAACTGCGAGATACGGGGAAACAACTCTCTTCTACGGCGTCGGCGGTGCCGGGGGCCCGACGTAGCCGTGGGCTGAGAACCCGCAAGCCCGTACACACTCCGAGCCTTTGCCTGCACAACTATTCCTGACGCGACGTCAGTTCCGTAATCTGACTGTGCGTCAGTTAGTTGTTGGCTTGCCGGTCGGCCTGGTGGCCGGCCGGCACACAGGAGCGGGCGGACCGATGCTTGGATCAACCCACGGCACCCTCACCACCGACTCCCGCCGGGCCCGGGTCATCGCCTGCGGCGAGCAGCCCTCACCGGTCGTGCACGGCAGGCCGGCCGAGGTCGACGACCTGGACGTCAGCGGACGCCCGCTGTACGCCGACGCACCCGACCTGGACCGGTTCTTCCGGCCCGAGTCGGTGGCGGTGATCGGCGCCTCGGACGCGGAGGGGCGGCCGAACACCGGGATCACCCGGCAGCTCATCGGCTGGGCCGAGCGCGTCGGCGCCCGGCTGCACCCGGTGCACCCCACGCGCCGGTCGGTCTTCGGCCTGCCCTGCCTCCCCTCCGTCGCGGACCTGCCCGAACAGGTCGACCTCGCCGTACTGCTGGTCGCCGACCCCCTCCCGGTGATCGAGGAACTCGCCGAGGCCAAGGTGCGGTTCGCGGTCGCCTTCGCCTCCGGGTTCGCCGAGACCGGCGACGAGGGCGCCGCCGCGCAGAGCCGGCTCGCCGCCGCCGTCCGGCGCTCCGGGCTGCGGCTGCTCGGGCCGAACACCAACCTCAACGCCTTCGAGCACTTCCGCGACGACCTGGAGGGCCCCGCGGTCGCGCTGATCACCCAGTCCGGCCACCAGGGCCGCCCGGTGTTCGCGATGCAGCAGCTCGGCGTGCGCCTCTCCCACTGGGCGCCCACCGGCAACGAAGCCGACCTGGAGACCGCCGACTTCATCTCCTACTTCGCCGAGCGGCCCGAGGTCGGAGCCATCGCCTGCTATGTCGAGGGACTCAAGGACGGCCGCTCCTTCCTGCTCGCCGCCGACCGCGCCGCCCGCCGCAGGGTGCCCGTCGTCGCGGTCAAGGTCGGCCGCACCGAGACCGGCTCCCGCACCGCCGCCTCCCACACCGGCAAACTGACCGGCGCCGACGCGGTGGTGGACGCGGCGATGCGGCAGTACGGGGTCATCCGCGTCGACGGACTCGACGAACTCCAGGACACCGCCGCCCTGTTGGCGCGGGCCAAACCGCCGCGGGCCGACGGGGTCGTGGTCTATTCGATCTCCGGCGGCACCGGCGCGCACTTCGCGGACCTCGCCAGCGCGGCCGGCCTCGACCTGCCCGTCCTGTCCGACGCCAAGCAGGCCGAACTCCACACGTGGATACCGGAGTACCTGAACGTCGCCAACCCCGTCGACAACGGCGGCCACCCCGTCGGCGACTGGCGCGGCCGGAAGATCATCGACGCGATCCTCGCCGACCCGGCCGTCGGCGTGCTGATCTGTCCCATCACCGGGCCCTTCCCGCCGATGAGCGACAGGCTGGCGCAGGATCTGGTGGACGCGGCGGAGCAGACGGACAAGCTGGTGTGCGTGGTGTGGGGCTCGCCGGTCGGCACCGAGGACGCCTACCGCACGACGCTGCTCGGCTCCTCCCGGGTCGCCACCTTCCGCACCTTCGCGAACTGCATCACCGCCGTCCGCGCCCACCTGGAGCACGCGCGGTTCACCGCCGCCTACCGCTCGCCCTTCGACGAGGCCCCGCGCACCCCTTCCCCGTCCTTCCGCAAGGCGCAGGCCCTGCTGCGCCCGGGCCACCGGCTCAGCGAACACGCGGCCAAGCAACTGCTGCGCGCGTACGGGATCCGGGTGCCGCGCGAGCAGTTGGTGACCAGCGCGGCGGCGGCCGTGCGCGCGGCGAGCCAGGTCGGCTACCCCGTGGTCATGAAGGCGTCCGGCGCGCACCTCGCCCACAAGACGGAACTCGGTCTCGTGAAGATCGGGCTCACCTCCGCCAGCCAGGTCCGCGACGCCTATCGCGAGCTGACCGACATCGCCCGCTACGAGGGGGTCTCGCTGGACGGTGTCCTCGTGTGCCAGATGGTCGAGCGGGGCGTCGAGATGGTCGTCGGCGTCACGCACGACCGGCTCTTCGGGCCGACCGTGACCGTCGGGCTCGGCGGGGTGCTCGTCGAGGTGCTGCGCGACGCGGCCGTCCGTGTGCCGCCCTTCGGCGACGACCAGGCGCGGGCCATGCTGGCGGAGCTGCGCGGCCGGGCCCTCCTCGACGGGGTGCGCGGGGCGCCGCCGGCGGACGTGGACGCGCTGGTCGAGGTCGTCGTCCGGGTACAGCGCATGGCCCTCGAACTCGGCGACGAGGTCTCCGAGCTGGACATCAACCCGCTGATGGTGCTGCCCCGGGGGCAGGGGGCGGTGGCTCTGGACGCGTTGGTGGTGTGCGGCTGAGCGGGACGCGGGCGCCGGTGAGTGGCACCGGGTAGCCGCCGCCGTACGGCACCGGCTCGCCCACCTGTGGCAGCGGGCCGCCGCCGCACGGCCGAGGGCTGCCCACCCCGACAGGCCCGGCGGCCCGGCCCCACCCGGCGTGCATACCGGCCCGCCCCCTCCCCGCCCCCGCACCCGCCCCCGCCCCCGTACGAACACGGAACGGAGCAACCTCGCGACCGGCTCCCGTGCATCCGAGTCACCTGCGCCCGAACTCCGTACGCCCCAGGCCCCCATGACCGACTCCCCCGCACAACAGAAACGACAGAAATGACACATACGACAGAATCCGCTGGTTCCGCCGAAAAGCCCCTCGCCTCATTGATACGGCACGCCACTGACAACGCCGTTTCGTGGATCACTCTCGACCGGCCCGAGGCAATGAACGCGCTCACCTGGGACCAGCGGGAGCGGGTGATCGGGCTGCTCACGGATGCGTCCGCCGATCCCGGGGTGCGGGCGGTGGTGATCACGGCGACCGGGCGCGGTTTCTGCGCGGGCGCCGACCTGCGGGGCGGGCCGCCGGCCGGGCCCCGGGTCGCGGGTGACGTGGCCCGCACCATCCGGCTGGGCGCGCAGCGCCTGATCGCCGCCGTCCTCGACTGCGAGAAGCCGGTGATCGCGGCGGTGAACGGTACGGCGGCCGGGATCGGCGCCCACCTCGCCTTCGCGTGCGACCTCGTCCTGGCGGCCGAACAGGCCCGTTTCATCGAGGTGTTCGTACGGCGCGGTCTCGTACCGGACGGCGGCGGGGCGTACTTGCTGCCCCGGCTGGTCGGGCCGCAGCGGGCGAAGGAGCTGATGTTCTTCGGCGACGCGTTGAGCGCGGTGGACGCGGAGCGGATGGGGCTGGTCAACAGGGTCGTGCCGGCCGAGGAGTTGGAGGGGACGGCGCGGGCGTGGGCGGAGCGGCTGGCCGCCGGGCCGACCCGCGCGCTGACGCTGACCAAGCAGCTCGTGAACGCGTCCCTGGACACCGACCGGGCCGCCGCCTTCGCCGCGGAGGCGGCGGCGCAGGAGATCAACATGACGACGGCGGACGCCACCGAGGGCGTCGCGAGCTTCGTGGAACGGCGGACCCCGCGTTACGAGGGCCGCTGACCGGCACAGGGCCACTGACCCGCACAGGGCCACTGACCCGCACGGGCCGGTGACCGACGCAAGGCCGCCGACCGGCGCCGCTCACCTCCGTCCGTCCCGCTCCTGCCGCAGGATGCGCAGGTCCCCCGAGTCCGGGTCGCCGAACAGGACGAAGAGTTCGGGGTGTTGGGTGGTGCCGCCGATGGTCCAGTACGTGTCGTGGCCGCAGTTCGCGACGCGGACGACGACACCGGCCCGTTGCGCGGAGGTGCCCCCGCCGGCGTACGGGTCGTAGCGGCCCCCGGTGTCGAGGAACCAGGTTCCGGTGCCGCCGCAGCGCGTGAACTCCCGGGTGGCGATGTCCTCGAACTCGGGCTGGGCCGGTACGGACGTGAGCCGGGCCCGGCCGCCGGGGCTTAGCCGCAGCACGGCGCCGTGGTCGCCGCGCCAGACGCCGGTCAGCCGGTCGGCGCCGAGGTGCGGGGGCTCGTACTCGTGGATGAGTCCCGTGGACAGCCCCACCCCGCCCGCCCCGGCGATCAGGGCACACGCGCCGAGGGCCGCGAGCGCGGCGCGCGTCCAGACGCGGAGGCCGCTCGGCGGACGCCCGGTGCGCCGCTCGCGCCGGCGCACGCGGGCGACGGCGAGGGCGGGCAGGAGACCGGAGAACGCGATCAGACAGGCCGGTACGCCGGTCGGGGAGAGGCCGCCGAGCGTGACGGCGAGTACGGCCCAGAGCGAGCCGAGCGCGAGGGCGAGCGCCGGGTGCCAGACGCCCTCGGGACCGGGCAGGCGGCGGGCCGCGAACCGGGCCGCGGAGGCCGCCGGCATCGTGACGGCCACGGCGTGCAGGGCACCGACGGCGGCGAGCAGCGCCGGTCCGAAGACCAGCAGGCAAAGGAAACCGACGGCGGCGAGTCCACCGCCGGAGCCGGCGCCGTGATCGTCGTCGTCGAAGGTGCCGACCCACCACACGGCGGCGACAGCCGCGGCCTGCACCGCGCAGACCGCCGCGGCGAGGTTCACCTCGACGCCGTCCCATCGCACCCGGAAGCGCACGGCCCTCCCAGAGTCTGCCCACCCCATGGGCCGAAAGATACGGGGAGGGGGGTACGGGGGTGAGGGGCGGGCCTCCCACGCCGGACCGGGCCGGGCCGGACACCCGAACCCAGCCGGCGAGGCACCCGGACACCCAGGCATCCGGGCACCCGCACCCCTTCCGATCTGACACCCCGTCAGCTTCAATGGCCGGTGTGATGGGACACGCAGGGATGGCCGCCGTGGCCGTCCGTTATCTCAGGTCGGTCGGGACCCCCACAGTCGCGGGGGCCGTCGAGGCCTTGCCGCGGCCGGAGTTGCGGGCGGTCGGCGAGGACGAGCGCGCGCCGGTCGACCCGGCGGAGTTCCGGCGGGTCCTCGGACACTTCGCGACGGGCGTCACCGTCGTGACGACACCGGCGGCATCCCCGGCCGCCGAGGGCGGGGACGGGAACGGGGGCAGGGACAGGGACAGGGATGGTGACCCGGCGGGACCGGCGGGACCGGCGGGTTTCGCCTGCCAGTCCTTCGCGTCCCTGTCCCTCGACCCGCCCCTGATCTGCTTCATGGTCGCCCGTACGTCGACGACCTGGCCCCGTATCGCCCGCGCCGGCGTGTTCTGTGTGAACGTCCTCGGGGCGCACCAGGGCGACCTGTGCCGGGGGTTCGCGGTGAGCGGCGCGGACAAGTTCGCCGGGGTCGAGTACGACGCCGCCCCGGTCTCCGGTTCCCCCCGGCTCGCGGGGGCGGCGGCGTGGATCGACTGCGCGGTCCACGCGGTGCACACGGGCGGGGACCATCTGATCGTGGTGGGCCGGGTGGACGCGCTCGGCACGGGCGGGGACGGCGACGGCGTACCGCCCCTGCTGTTCCACAAGGGGCGGTTCCTGACCTAGAGGCCCAGGTCTAGATCTACTTCTAGGTCTAGGTCTAGGTCTAGCTCCACGTCTAGCTCATGCCGCGTCTCTGTCTCTCCCCTCATCCCTCCGGTCAGGCGTTCGCCGGAGCCGCCGGCGTCACCGGAACCGTCGGAGCTGTCGGAGCCGTCGGGGCCGAGGCGGCCGGACCCCTGCGCCGGATCACCAGCGCCATCAGCGCCGCCACCGCGCACAGCGCGCCCGAGGCGTACCAGACGACGTCGTAGGAGCCGAAGTGGTCGCGGGCGACGCCGCCGAGGAAGGCGACGAGCGCGGCGCCGACCTGGTGCGAGGCGAGGACCCAGCCGAAGACGATGGCGCTGTCCTCGCCGTACCGCTCACGGCACAGGGCGAGGGTGGGCGGGACGGTGGCGACCCAGTCGAGGCCGTAGAAGACGATGAAGAAGATCATCGGCGGGTGTACGTCCGGGGCGAGCAGCATCGGCAGGAAGAGCAGCGAGACGCCGCGCAGCGCGTAGTACACGGCCAGCAGGCGGCGCGGCTCGAAGCGGTCGGTGAACCAGCCGGAGGCGATCGTGCCGACCACGTCGAAGACGCCGACGACCGCGAGGAGCGAGGCGGCGGCCGTGATGGGCATGCCGTGGTCGTGGGCGGCGGGCACGAAGTGCGTCTGGACGAGGCCGTTGGTCGAGGCGCCGCAGATCGCGAAGGTCCCGGCGAGCAGCCAGAAGGGGCCGGTGCGGGCGGCGGAGAACAGCACGGTCAGAGTGCGCCGGGCGGCCCCCCGCACCGGTTCGGGTTTCGGTACGAACTCCTTCGCGCCGTACGGCTTCTGGCCGACGTCGGCCGGGTGGTCGCGCAGCAGCAGCCAGACGAAGGGGACGACCGCGAGGGCGGCGAGGGCCACGGTGACGGCTGCCGGACGCCACTCGTGCTCGTCGACGATCCAGGACAGCAGGGGCAGGAAGATGAGCTGGCCGGAGGCGGAGGCCGCGGTGAGGATGCCGGTGACCAGGCCCTTGCGTTCGGTGAACCAGCGGTTGGTGACGGTCGCGGCGAAGGCGAGGGCCATCGAACCGGAGCCGAGCCCCACCAACAGGCCCCAGCAGAGCAGCAGTTGCCAGGCCGCCGTCATCCACACGGTGAGTCCGGAGCCGACGGCGATCACGGTCAGGGCGATCGCGACGACGCGCCGGATGCCGAAGCGGTCCATGAGGGCGGCGGCGAAGGGCGCGGTGAGGCCGTAGAGGACGAGGTTGATGGAGACGGCGGCGCCGATCGTGCCGCGCGACCAGCCGAACTCGGCGTTGAGCGGGTCGATCAGCAGTCCCGGCAGTGACCGGAAGGCCGCCGCTCCGATGATCGTCACGAAGGTGACGGCGGCGACGAACCACGCGCGGTGGATGCGGTGCGGGGCGGCGGGGCGGGGAGGCCGGGCGTCCTTCGCGGCGGGTGCGGCCTGGTTTGTCTGGGTCACGCCATCGAGCTTCGGGCAACGGAACGGGCCGGACCACTGGCCCGAAGGACAGTATTCGTTAGGATCAGGCCATGACCTCTCCGGGAACGCCCCGCCCGCACCGCGTCGCCGTCCTCGCGCTCGACGGCCTGCTCCCCTTCGAGCTGGGCATCCCGCAGCGCATCTTCGGCAAGGCACGCGACGGCGCGGGCCGCCCGCTGTACGAGGTGGTCACCTGCTCGGTCAGGCCGCCGGGGCCGGTCACGACGGACGCCGACTTCGAGGTCCTGGTCGCCCACGGCCCCGAGGCGCTCGCCGGCGCCGACACGGTGGTCGTCCCGGCCTCGCACGAGCTGGGTCCCGTCCAGCGGGAGGGCGTGCTGACGCCGGAGCTGGCCGCCGCCCTCGCCCGCGTCCGCCCCGGCACCCGGCTGGTCTCGATCTGCACCGGCAGTTACGTGCTGGGCGCGGCCGGTGTCCTCGACGGCCGCCCGGCGACCACGCACTGGATGCACGCCGAGCACTTCCAGCGGCTCTTCCCGGAGGTACGGGTCGACGCGGACGTGCTGTTCATCGACGACGGCGACGTGCTGACCTCGGCCGGTGTCGCCGCCGGGATCGACCTGTGCCTGCACATCGTGCGCCGCGACCACGGCGCCGCCGTCGCCAACGACGTGGCCCGCCGCACGGTCGTACCGCCGCACCGGGACGGCGGCCAGGCGCAGTTCGTCCAGCGCCCGGTCCCGGAGGCCCGGTCGGCCGGCACGACCAACGCGCGCGCCTGGGCGCTGGGCCGGCTGCACGAGCCGATCCAGCTCCGCGACATGGCCGGGCAGGAGTCCATGTCGGTACGGACGTTCACGCGGCGCTTCCGCGAGGAGGTCGGGGTCAGCCCCGGGCAGTGGCTGACCCGCCAGCGCGTCGAACACGCCCGGCACCTGCTGGAGTCCAGCACCCTGTCCATCGACCAGGTGGCCCGCGACGCCGGCTTCGGCACGGCCCAGTCCATGCGCCAACACCTCCAGTCCACCCTGGGCGTCACCCCGACCGCCTACCGCCGCACCTTCAGATCAACGACGGGCCCGGACCTCGGCACCGACACCACGCCGGGGACGACACCCGACACCGCCGAGGCGGACACCACGACGCGGGTGTGACGTGCGGGACGCCCACGGGCCGGGCACCCCCAAACCGGACCCCGTTGCCGCCGGCCCGCGTGTCCCCTCCCGGGCTGCCGCGCTCTCAGAACGTCAACACCCCCCGCGCCACCTTCCCCGCGTGTGCGTCCTCCGCCGCTCGTTCGAAGTCCTCCACCGGGTAGGTGGCGGTGACCAGTTCGTCGAGGAGGAGGTGGCCCGTGCGGTAGAGGTCGGCGTAGAGGGCTATGTCGCGTTGGGGGCGGGAGGAGCCGTAGCGGCAGCCCAGGATGGACTTGTCCAGGTACATCGCGGAGACGAGGAAGGACGCCTCGGCGGTCGCCGGGGGCACCCCCAGCAGGACGGCCTGGCCGCGCCGGTCCAGCAGGTCGATCGCCTGCCGGATGAGTTCCACCCGGCCCACGCACTCGAAGGCGTGCTGCACCCCCGTCGGCAGGATGTCCTTCACCCCCTCGGTGGACGTCAGGAAGTCCGTCGCCCCGAACCGGCGGGCCACCGTCTCCTTCGCCGGGTTGGAGTCGACGGCGACGATCCGCAGGGCGCCCGCGATCCGCGCCCCCTGGATGACGTTGAGGCCGATCCCGCCGGTGCCGATGACGAGGACCGTGTCACCCCGGTCCACCCGCGCCCGGTTGAGGACCGCGCCGACCCCCGTCAGGACCCCGCAGCCGATGAGCGCCGCCGAGGTCAGCGGGATGTCCTCGGGGATACGGACCGCCTGGACCGCCTTCACCACCGTCCGCTCCGCGAAAGAGGAGTTGGCGGCGAACTGGTACAGCGGCCGCCCGGCCCGGCTGAACGGCCGCCGCGGCCTGCCGATCGCCTTCCGGCACATCGTGGGCCTGCCCCGGTCGCACTCCGCGCAGGTCCCGCAGTTGGCCAGCGTGGACAGGGCCACGTGGTCGCCGGGACCGACATGGGTGACGCCCGGGCCCACCGCCTCCACCACCCCGGCGCCCTCGTGGCCGAGGACCACGGGGACCGGGAAGGGGATCGTGCCGTCCACCACCGACAGGTCGCTGTGGCACAGCCCCGCCGCCACGACCGCGACCCGCACCTCCCCCGGCCCGGGGTCCCGCACCTCCAGGTCGTCCACGACCTCGGTCCGCTTCCCGTCGAAGATCACGCCTCGCATCGCACCGGCTCCCCTCTTCCCGGGCCACCCCGGGGCTGTGCCGTACCTCGCTGGACCGGACCTGACTGGGCCGTACCTGACTGCGCCGTACCTGACTGGGTCACACCTGCCTGGGCCGTACCCGGATGGGGCTCACCCGCCGGGGCCGTACCGGGATGTGCCGTACCTCGCCGGCCCGTTCATCGTGCGGGGCGCGCGCCCGCTACCCCATCGGCTCCTTCGGCAGCCCCAGTGCCCGTTCGGCGATGATCGTGCGCTGGATCTCGTCCGAGCCGCCGTAGATCGTGTCGGCCCGGCTGAACAGGAACAGGTGCTGGGCCGCGTCCAGTTCGTACGGCCGCCGCGGGGTCCAGTCCGCCGGGCCGACCGCCGCGCCGGGTCCCCGCACCCGTACCGCCAGTTCACCGAGCCGCCGGTGCCAGCCGGCCCACAGCAGCTTCGCCGCGCTGGGGGCCGCCGCGTCCGCCCGGTCGCCCGAACCGCCCAGCGTGCGCAGGGCGTTCCAGCGCATGGTGCGCAACTCCGCCCACAGCCGTACGAGTTGGTCGCGGACGACCGGATCGGTGGCAGCGCCGGTCGCGACGGCGGTCCGCAGGACGTTTCCCAGCTCCTCGGCGAAGCCGATCTGCTGGGCGAGGGTGGAGACCCCGCGTTCGAAGCCGAGGAGGCTCATCGCGACCCGCCAGCCGTTGCCGGGGCCGCCCACCACGTGCTCGGCGCGGGCCACCGCTCCGTCGAAGAAAACCTCGTTGAACTCGCTGGTGCCGGTCATCTGGCGGATCGGCCGGACCTCGACGCGGCCCGGCTGGTCCATCGGCAGGAGGAGGAAGGACAGTCCGTGGTGGCGGGCGGAGTCCGGTTCGGTCCGGGCGAGGACGAAACACCAGTCCGCCTCGTGGGCGAGCGAGGTCCAGATCTTCTGCCCGGTGACCCGGTACACCGGCGAGGGCACGCCCGCATCCCGTACGGCCGCCGGAGCGCCGGCATCCGCCCCAGCCCCCTCCCCCCGTACGGCACTTGTCCTGATCCCCGCCAGGTCCGAGCCCGCGCCGGGCTCGCTGTACCCCTGGCACCACAGCTCCCGGCCCCGCGCGATCGGCGGCAGGAACCGCTGCTTCTGTTCCGGGGTCCCGTGCGCCAGCAGCGTCGGGGCGAGCAGGTTCTCGCCGATGTGACCGGACCTCGGGGGCGCGGCCGAGCGGGCGTACTCCTCGGCCCACACCACCTGCCGGGTCAGGCCGGCGGTCCGGTTGCCGTAGCCGTCCTCCGGCCAGCCGAGCCCGATCCAGCCGGCCCGCCCGAGTTCCCGCTCCCAGTCGCGGCGCGCGGTCACGCCGTCCTTCGGACGCTCCGCCAGATGCCCCGCGAGCCAGTCCCGCACCTCGCGCCGGAACTCCTCGTCCTCGGGGCCGAATGCGAAATCCACACGCTCTCCTCCCACCGGGCCGCGGCTCGTGACCGCGGCCGGACTACGCATTGGGGCGCGCCCCATCCCCCGCCGCCGGACTACGCGTTGGGGCGTGCCCCGTCCGCCGCGGCGCGCGCCATCGCCTCCACCCGCTCCAGCAGCGGCATCGGGTCGACGCCGACGGTGCCGGGCAGGAAGTCGGCGATCCGCTCCGGGGTCCAGGCGCCCTCGGCGTAGCCGGCGCGCAGTTCGCGCGGCTGCGCCCAGACGGCGATCTTGGGTCCGGCGATCGTGTACACCTGCCCGGTGATGCGCTCCGCGCGGGCCCGGTCGGAGAGCAGGTAGACGACGAGCGCGGCCACGTCCTCCGGTTCGCCGATCTCCTTCAGCTCCATGGGTACGTTCGCCGACATCCGCGTACGGGCCACCGGCGCGACCGCGTTGGCGGTGACCCCGTACTTGTGCAGGCCGAGGGCGGCGCTGCGCACCAGCGAGATGATCCCGCCCTTGGCCGCGCTGTAGTTGGCCTGTGCGACCGAGCCCTGGTGGTTGCCGCTGGTGAAGCCGACGAGGGTGCCCGACCCCTGTTTCCGCATCACCGCCGAGGCGGCCCGGAACAGGGTGAAGGTGCCCTTGAGATGGGTGGCGACGACCGGGTCCCACTCCTGTTCCGACATGTTGAAGAGCATCCGTTCGCGCAGGATGCCGGCCACGCAGACCACCCCGTCGATCCGCCCGTACGCGGTGAGCGCGGTGTCGACGACGCGCTGTCCGCCCGCCATCGTGGAGATGTCGTCGGCGACCGCGACCGCCTCGCCGCCCGCCGCCCCGATCTCCTTGACGACGGTGCCCGCGACCGAACTCGTGGGCTCCGCGCCCTCGACGGACACGCCGTAGTCGTTGACGACGACCCGTGCCCCCTCGCGGGCCGCGGCGAGGGCGACCGCCCGGCCTATCCCCCGCCCCGCGCCCGTGACGGCGACCACCTTGCCCGCCAAGAAGTTCCCCACGCCCGGCCCCTTCCCGCAGTTTCTGACGGTCCGTTAGATTCAACTCGGATTCTACGACCCGTCAGATACCTGGAGACAAGCCCCGGGGAGGACTCATGTCACTGCCGGACGAGTTCCACGAGATCGCCAAGCGCGTGAACAACTGGGGGCGTTGGGGGTCCGACGACGAGATGGGCACCCTGAACCTGATCACCGACGAGGTGGTGCGCGAGGCGGCGGCGACCGTGCGGAGCGGGCGCCGTGTGCCGCTCGCGCTGCCGCTGAAGCAGGACGGTGTGCAGACCGGGATGATCCCGGGCCGGGTCAATCCGCTGCACGCGATGGTGCAGATCAACCAGGAGATCTTCGGGCCCGGCACGGTGGCGTGCAGCGACGACGCGGTGACCATGGGCCTCCAGGCGGGCACCCACTGGGACGCGCTGACCCATGTCTCGCACTCGGGCAAGCTCTACAACGGCCGCCCGGCGGACACCGTCACCGCCCACGGGGGCGCCGAGTTCGGCGGGATCGACAAGCCCCGGCACATCGTCTCGCGCGGGGTGCTGCTCGACGTGGCGCGGGCCCGCGGCCTGGACCGGCTGCCCGGCGGCCACGCGGTCACCCCCGAAGACCTGTCGGCGGCCGAGGAACTGGCGGGCACGCGGGTGCGGGCGGGCGACATCGTGCTGGTGCGGACCGGGCAGGTCCAGGTGTATCTGGCGGGCGACAAGCACGGGTACGGGTATCCGTCGCCGGGTCTGTCGGTGCGCGCCCCGGAGTGGTTCCACGCGCGGGACGTGGCGGCGGTCGCCAACGACACCCTCACCTTCGAGATCTTCCCGCCCGAGATCGAGGACCTGTGGCTGCCGGTGCACGCCCTCGACCTGGTCGAGATGGGCATGCTCCAGGGCCAGAACTGGAATCTCGAAGAGTTGTCCACAGCCTGTGGACAAGAGGGGCGCCACACCTTCCTGCTCTCCGCGATGCCGGAACCCTTCGTCGGCGCCACCGGCACCCCGGTGGCCCCGGTCGCCATCCTCTGACCCCGGCGACCGCCCCGCCTCCGGCACCCACTTCCCGTACGGCACCCGGCTCCCGTACACCGGCACCCGCACGAGACCGGCCGGCGGCGCGCCTCCCCCGGTTCGACCGCGCCCGGCCGCGGGGTCCCCATCCCGCTCCGGGCACGACGCGCCGCCCTCCGTCTCCGGCGTACTCGCCCTGCTCCTCCGCCCGTTGGGGAGCCGACGCCGAATCGCGATCCGCACTCGCCGAGGACCCCCGTCACCGGGGCCCTCGCCGTCCCCTCGCGGCGGATCACCGAACACAAGCGTGATCAAACGGACACGTCACGTCAACACCGGATCGGCGATTTGCCGCCTCCGCCCCATTTGAGACAGCGCGAATCGAAGCACGGACCGGCGCATTCGGCCACTACGGCAGCCGCGTACAGCGCTTTCGTGCATAGATGCACGAAAGTGTGCGCGGCCCCGGCGCGACAGACGGAGGCGCTAGACCGCCTCGTAGGCGAAGTCCTCGTAGGCCGGGTACGCGACCCGCGCGGAGCCGGTCGCGGCGCAGCGGTCGACCTCGCACCAGATGCGTTTGCCGGCGCCCTCGGGGTTCCAGCCCCAGCGGTCCGCGAGGCCGTCGACCAGTTCCAGGCCGCGCCCGTTGGTCTCGTCGCCCTCGGCGTGCCGGGGGATCGGCGGCCGGGCGCTGGAGTCCGCGACTTCGAGGCGCACCGTGGCGGCCTCGCCGCCGCCCGGCAGGCACAGCCGCAGCACGGCCGGACAGCCGGTGTGCACCACGGCGTTGGTGACCAGCTCGGAGACGAGCAGGATCAGCGTCTCGGCGAGCGGTTCATCGGCCTCTATGCCGGAACCCGCGAGCCGGGAACGGGCCCAGCGCCGGGCCCGCCCCACCTCCGCGGGGTCGGGCCGGATCTCCAGTTGCACTTGAAGCACCTGCACCGCTCACACCATCCGAACCGGCGGACACATCGCCTCGCGCCTCACAAGGGCCACGATCGTGGCCATTTTCTGCATGGCCAGAACAAGGATCACGGAACGTGATTCCCTTGCGAGACAGCATGGTTGACGTACAGTCACCCCAACAAGCGCTTCGGGCATATTCCAGCGCGAAGGAGTACGTGTGCGGCATACTGTGCGACGCTCGCCACGGGGAGTCGAACAGGCAGGTACGGGGATTCGTCCTGCCTCGCGAGCGGCGCGCATCGCCGTCTCCGGCGCCGCCTCTGGGGCAACACCGGGCCGGCTCAGCCTCGGAACCACTCGCATCCCACACAAGGTACCGGAGCCCGGCGCCGACTCCGGGCCGTGACGAGTCGCGCCGAGGACACAACCCGGTATCGACGCTCCGTGATTCCGCCGTGCCACGATCCGCGGCATGCCTTTCCGCCGTTTCCGCGCCGCCGCAGGACAGCGGGCCCGTCAGGCCGGTCCGGCGGCGAGGTCGTCCGCGAGCAGTTCCTCACTCTGTGTGCCGCCGCCCGTACGGTGGGTCCGGGTCCAGGCCCGCTTGAGGTGCAGATGGACGTCGGACTCCCAGGTGAAGCCCATGCCGCCGTGCACCTGGAGGCAGTCGCGGGCGCCGCGTACGGCGGCCTCGTCGGCGAGCAGCCGGGCTGCGGCGATGTCGGCGGGGCCGGCGGTGACGGCGGCCGCGTAGACGGCGGCGCGGGCCAGCTCGACCCGGACGAGCATGTCCGCGCAGAGATGCTGGACGGCCTGGAAGGCCCCGATCGGGCGACCGAACTGCTCGCGGGTCCGGGCGTGTTGCACGGCCGTCCGGCAGGTGCGGGCGGCGCTGCCGATTTGTTCGGCGGCGGTGAGGAGGGAGACGAGCGGGGCGTCGGCGGGGGGCGGGCCGGGGGGCCGGCCGGGGGCGGCGGGCAGCCGGTGCAGCGGGGTCAGCGGGTCGAGCGGCTCCAGCGGTTCGGCGCCCGCGGTGTCTCCGCGGACGACGTCGGCCTCGTCCAGCCACTCCACGAGCGCGCCGTCGGCGGCCGTGACGACCGCCTCGCCGGTGGCGGCGCCGGGCACGGTGCCCGCGGCGAGGTGGGTGGCGATGAGCGGGCCGGGCAGCAGGACGCGGCCCGCCTCCTCGAAGGCCAGGACGGCCTCGGGCAGGCCCTGTCCGACGCCGCCGTCCGCCTCGGGCAGGCGCAGCGCGAAGAATCCGGCCGTGCCGAGTTCGCGCCACAGCGCCCGGTCGAGAACCCGTTCGCCGGGCGTCCCGGCCCGGCCGGCCGCCGCGCGCAGGGCGGCCGGTCCGAACCGGCCTTCCAGCAGCTCCCGTATGCCCTGCCGCAAGGCCCGCTGGTCGGAGCTGAGTTGGAAGTCCACGGCCCGGCTCATCTCCCCCTCGGCAGGCCGAGGATGCGCTCGGCGACGATGTTCCGCTGGATCTGCGAGGTGCCGGCCGCGATCGTGTACGACAGGGCCGACAGCCGGTCCCGGGTCCACTCGCGGCCGAGGTCGAGCGCCTCGGGGCCGAGCACCTCGGCGGCGGTGTCGTACAGCTCCTGGCGGGCCCGCGAGTAGCTCAGTTTGAAGACGGACGCGCCGACGCCGGGCACTCCGCCGGTGCGCTGGGCCTCGCCCACGTTCCACTGGGTCAGCCGCCACAGCGCGCGGAAGCGGGCGTTCAGCCGGCCGAGCCGGCGGCGCAGCCCGGGGTCGTCATAGCGGCCGTTCTTCCGTGCCTCGCGCGCCACCTCGGCCAACACCCGGCGGCAGGCGACGACTTCGCCGACGAAGGCGGTGCCGCGTTCGAAGGACAGGGTCACCATGGTCACCCGCCAGCCGTCGTTCTCCGCGCCGACGCGATGGGTGAGCGGGACGCGCACCTCGTCGAGGAAGACCTCCGCGAACTCGGTGGAGCCCGCGAGGGTGCGCAGCGGGCGGACGGTGACGCCGGGCGCGTCCATGGGCATCGCGAGCCAGGTGATCCCCCGGTGGCGGGGGGCGTCGGGGTCGGTGCGCACCAGCAGTTCGCACCAGTCGGCGACCTCGGCGTGGGAGGTCCAGATCTTGGAGCCGCTGACCACGTAGTGGTCGCCGTCGCGCCGGGCGCGGGTGCGCAGCGCGGCGAGGTCGGAGCCGGCGTCCGGTTCGCTGAAGCCCTGGCACCAGACCTCCTCGCCGCGCAGGACCGGCGGCAGCCAGCGGGCCCGCTGGCCGGCGCTGCCCTCGGCGGCGATGGTGGGACCGGCGTGCAGCAGGCCGACGAAGTTGGCGCCGACGTAGGGGGCGCCGGCCTTCTCGGTCTCCTCCAGGTAGATGAGGTGCTGGGTCGGGGTGGCGCCCTGTCCGCCGGCGTCGACGGGCCAGTGCAGGCCCGCGTAGCCGGCGTCGTAGAGCCTGCGCTGCCAGCCGAGGTCGTAGGCCCGGCGGGCGGGCCAGTCGGCGGGGGACGGCTTCGGCGGCAGCGCGGGGAGGGCTTCGGCGAGCCAGCCGCGCAGGCGGACCCGGAACTCCTCCTCCTCGGGCGTGTACGTCAGGTCCACTACAGGTCCAGGTCCAGCATGCGGATCGCGTTGCCGCGCATCAGCTTGTGGACCGTCTCGTCGTCGAGGCCCTTCACGTGGTCGAGGGCGACCTCCTTGGTGTGCGGGAAGGTCGAGTCGACGTGCGGGTAGTCGGTCTCGAAGGTGGCGTTGTCACGGCCCACGACGTCCAGCGAGGCGACGCCGTGCTTGTCGCGGAAGAAGCAGCAGAAGATCTGCCGGTAGTAGTAGGTGGAGGGCGGCTCCGGGATCAGGTCCTTCACGCCGCCCCAGGCGCGGTGCTCGGACCAGACGTCGTCGGCGCGCTCCAGGGCGTACGGGATCCAGCCCATCTGCCCCTCGGAGTAGGCGAGTTTGAGCTGCGGGAACCTGACGAGGACGCCGCTGAAGAGGAAGTCCGTCATCGAGGCCATCGCGTTGTTGAAGGAGAGCGAGGCCTGCACGGCGGGCGGGGCGTCGGGGGAGGCGGCGGGCATCTGCGAGGACGAGCCGATGTGCATGTTGACGACCGTGCCGGTCTCCTGGCAGACCGCGAAGAACGGGTCCCAGTAGCCGGAGTGGATGGAGGGCAGGCCGAGGTAGGTGGGGATCTCGGAGAAGGTGACGGCCTTGACGCCGCGGGCCGCGTTGCGGCGGATCTCGGCGACCGCGAGGCCCACGTCCCACAGCGGGATCAGGCACAGCGGGATCAGCCGGCCGCCGCTGTCGCCGCACCACTCCTCGACCATCCAGTCGTTGTAGGCGCGTACGCAGGCGAGGGCGACCTCCTTGTCGTGGGCCTCGGCGAAGGTCTGGCCGCAGAACCGGGGGAAGGTCGGGAAGCAGAGGCTCGCCTCGACGTGGTTGAGGTCCATGTCCTTCAGCCGCTCGGCGGGGTCCCAGCAGCCGGGCCGCATCTCGGCGCGGGTGATGCCCTCCAGGGTCATCTCGTCGCGGTCGAAGCCGACGGCGGCGATGTTGCGCTTGTACGGGAACTTCAGGTCCTCGTAGATCCACCAGTCCGTCGGCGGGCCCGCCGGGTCCATGGTGATCTGGTACTTGCCCGCGACGTAGGCGAGTTCGCCGATCCCGGCGGTGAGCGGGCGCGGTCCGCGCTCCCGGTACCTGGCCGGCAGCCAGGTCTCGAAGAGGTGCGCGGGCTCGATCACGTGGTCGTCGACGCTGATGATGCGGGGCAGTTCGGTCATGGTCCCCTCCGCCTGGCGTACGGGTCGGCCGGCTCGGGCCCCGGCATCGTGTCTCCGGGTGCCCCCGCCAACGTATCTGATGGGTCGTCAGATCTCTGTCCTCCAGCAGGCTAGCCCCGCGCCTATGGACCGACAAGGCGGTGAGCCCTACGCTCTGCGCACTATCTGACGGAACGTCAGGTACGCCCGTGGGTCACGGGCGCCGAGGCGAACGCCCCCGGGGGGTCGAAGTGAACGACACCGCGCACGCCCTGAGTTCCGCCCGCACGCTGTGGGAGCTGGCCGACCGGCGCGCCCGCCTCACCCCCGACCGGCCGGTCCTGCTCCAGGGCGACCGCTCGCTGACCTTCGGCGCACTGCGCGACCGCGCCGAACGGGTGGCGGCCGGCCTGTACGAGCGGGGGGTGCGGCCCGGCACGGTCGTCGCCTGGCAGCTCCCCACCCGGATCGAGACCGCCCTGCTGTCCTTCGCGCTGGCCCGCCTCGGCGCGGTGCAGTCCCCCGTCATCCCCTTCTACCGGGACCGTGAGGTCGGCTTCGCGCTCAGGGAGTCGAAGGCCGAGTACTTCGCCGTGCCGGGCGAGTGGCGCGGCTTCGACCACACCGCGATGGCGCACCGGCTCGGCGCCCGGAACGTCTTCGAGGCCTACGACGACCTGCCGGACGGCGACCCCGCCGTGCTGCCTCCCCCGCCCGCCGACGGCACGGACGTCCGCTGGATCTACTGGACCTCGGGCACCACCTCCGACCCCAAGGGCGTGCTGCACACCGACCGTTCGCTGATCGCGGGCGGCTCCTGCCTCGCGCACGCCCTGCGCCTGTCCGCCCACGACGTCGGCTCGATGGCCTTCCCCTACGCGCACATCGCCGGCCCCGACTACACGGTGATGCTGCTGCTGTACGGCTTCCCGGCCGTGATGTTCGAGCACTTCGCGCTGCCCGAGGCCCTGGCGGAGTACCGCCGGCACGGGGTGACGGTGGCCGGCGGGTCGACCGCCTTCTACGCCATGTTCCTCGCCGAGCAGCGCAAACAGCCCGGCACACCGGTCCTGCCCGCCCTGCGGCTGCTCGCCGGCGGCGGCGCCCCGAAACCGCCCGAGGTCTACCACGCGGTCGTCCGGGAGATGGGCGTGCAGCTCACCCACGGGTACGGGATGACCGAGGTCCCGATGATCACGATGGGCGCGCCGGACGACACGCCGGAGAACCTCGCGACCACGGAGGGCCGGCCGCCGCGGGGCATGGAGATACGGATCGTGGACGCGGCGGGGGCGCCCCGGCCGGCCGGTGCCGACGGGGACGTGCGGCTGCGCGGCGAGGCGGTGTGCCGGGGCTATCTGGACCCGGCGCAGACCGCGGAGGCGTTCGACGAGGAGGGGTTCCTGATCACGGGGGACGTCGGGCATCTGACGGAGAGCGGGCATCTGGTGCTCACCGGGCGGGTGAAGGACATCATCATCCGCAAGGGCGAGAACATCTCCGCCAAGGAGATCGAGGACCTGCTGCACCGGCACCCGGCGGTCGGGGACGTCGCGGTGATCGGCCTGCCCGACGCGGAGCGCGGCGAACGCGTCTGCGCGGTGGTCGAACAGCCCCCGGGCTCCCCGAGACTGACGCTGCCCGCCCTGACCTCGTATCTGCGCGCCGAGGGTCTGGCCGTCCACAAACTCCCCGAGCGACTGGAGGTGGTGGACGCCCTGCCCCGCAACGAGACCCTGCGCAAGGTGCTCAAGTACCGGCTCAGGGAGCGGTTTTCGGAGTGAGGAACGGGGCCCCGGGGTCCGGGGCCGCTCCGGGACCGAGAGGCAGCGGGGCCACGCCGGGACCGTGAAAGGGGCCTGTTCCGGGACCGTGAAGTAGCGGGCTACTCCGGGACCGTGAAGTAGCGGGCGAAGGCGGTGACGACCTCCGTCTCGCCGACGCGGCCGTCGGTGTCGGTGTCGAGGGCCGCTGCCGCCGCCGCGGCGGTGTCCTCGTCCGCGCCGAGGGCGGTCAGGACGCGGCGGGTCTCGTCGACCGTGGCCGCGCCGTCCCCGTCGGTGTCCGCCACCGCGAGGGCCGCGTGCAGGAAGGGGCGGGCGATCTCGGCGAACCGCTCGGGGTTGTCCCGCAGCCGCTTCACCGCGCCGGTCACGAACTCCTCGCGGGTGATGCGCTGGTCCCCGTCCCGGTCCGCTATGCCGGCCATGCCCTGCCAGAACGCCTCGGCCCCGACGTAGAGGGCCTGGCCCTTGTCGGACCGGGCCGCCGTACCGAACTCGGCGAGCACGGCCTTGGCCGCCGCGTTGAAGTCCTCCCGGTCGATGTAGCCGTTGCCGTCCTGGTCGAACCCGGCGAACCGGGCGGCGATCCTGCGCTCGTACTCGGTGCTGACCATGGTGTGTTCGGACCCGCCTCACTTCTCAGCCGGCCGTGGCCGGGCCGGGGTTCGTCTGGCAGGGAGCGTACGACGCGCGGGGCGCCCCGCGAGCCGGAAACGACGGTTGTGCCAGGACCGGGGGAATTCCGGGACAACGGGAAGACGGCCGCGCCGGACCGCGCGCCCGCCGGGGGATCAGGCGGAGAGCGGCCGGGCCTGCTCGTCGAGGGCCGCGTCGACGTCCGGGAAGACGTCGAAGAGGCGGCGGACGCCGAGGGCCGCGAGGACACGGTTGACGTGGGAGCCCTCGACGGCGCCCTGGGCGGGCAGGATCAGCCGCAGCCGGCCCTGGCAGGAACGCATCAGACGGCGGGTGGCGATCAGCACGCCGACCCCGCTGGAGTCGCAGAACAGGACCCCGGAGAGATCGAGGACGATGCTGTGCCGGCCCTCCGCGACCACGTCGTGCACGCCCTGGCGCAGCGCCGGGGCGGTCACGAGGTCGAGTTCGCCCGACACCCGCAGCACGGCCCAGTCGCCCTCGTCGCGGCTCACCGCGTCGAGGCCGTGCGCGCGGCCCGTACCCGCCCTGCCGCCCGCGCCGACCTCGCTGTCGGTCACGTCGGTCACCTCGGTCACCTTGAGCGTCACCGCCACGCCTCTCGCTCGCCTCGTCCCGCAGAACCGGAAGCTTTTCGTACGCTTCCTTCCAGCGCGGCTGCCCAGCAGTCATCACGCGAAACACCGTTCCGCGGTTCCCGCGCGGGCCGCGCTTCCATGAAACACGGATCGGCTCCGGAAGAAACGCCGGTGCACGGTCGAAATCGCTCAATGAGGGGCTGGTTTCGGTCGGATACGGTCCCTGGCGGTCAAGTCCGGTGGTGGAAGCGGTGCGCTTCTACCATCCGTGGCCGGTTCGGGGGCGCACATTGGCGCAAAGGGGCGTGCGCTGTCGGACGTGCCGACTACATTCGGGACAGCAGGTGCGCCCAGGCTGGAAACAGCGGCGGGAAGCACGGACCGAAAAGCGGACCGCATGACCATCCGGCGAACGGGGACACGTCGGTACACAGGCCGGACACACCGACACACACGGACACGCACGGATACGCACCGTTCACGGACAGGCGCCGGGCACGGGCAGGGCGAGGGGGCCGCATGGCGAAGCAGGACGCACCGCCCCGCTGGGACCGCAAGATGCAGCAGCGGCTCGCACGCGGGGAGGCGGCGGCGCTCGGCGAGTTCTACGACCGGTTCGCCTCGCTCGTGCACGGCCTGGCCCACCGCGTCCTCGGCGACGACCGGGCGGCCGACGGGATCACCCGCGAGGTCTTCACCCACGTCTGGGAGAACCCCGACGCCTACGACCCCCGGCAGGGCCCGCTGCGCTCCTGGGTCGCCGGGCTGACGCACCGGCTGGCCGTGCAGCGGCTGCGCGCCACCGAGACGGCCGCGCTCGCCCAGGGCGGCCACGGCACCGCCGAGGAGCTGGAGCGCAAGGTGCGCAGCGCCTCCGTCGCCGCCCGCGCGGACTACATCGTCACGTCCATGCCGGCCCCGCTGCGCGAGGCGCTGGACCTCGCCTACTTCCAGCGCCGTGACTACCGTCAGACGGCGGCCGACCTCGGCGTCACCGAGGACGAGGCCCGCCGCCGGCTCCGGCTCGGCCTCCAGCTCCTGTCCACGGCCCACGACGCCGCCCGCACCGGCCCGCCGTCGCCGTACGGGGGCGCGCGGTGAACGGCGGAGCCGACCGCGCCGGACCGCTCGGCCACGGGGAGGACCCCGACGACGGCCGGCCCCGCGAGCGCGGCGCCGGCGGCCCCGGGGAGCACCCGCACGCGCCGGAGCGCCCGTACTCCCCGGAGCGACCGGACCCGTCCGGCTACCCGCCGTCGCCCGGCTACCCGCACTCGCCCGGTCACCCGGAGGCGTCCGGTCACCCGCAGCCGTCCGGTCACCCGGAGGGCGGGATACCGCTGCCGCGTTCCTCCGTGGAGGACACCGGGCTGCCCCTGCCCGACCCGGTCCCGGCGCCCGTCCCGTCCGCCGCCCCGGCGCCGCTCGTCCTCGAACACCACGTCCTGAAGTCGCTGCTCGGCGCCTGGGCGCTGGCCGCCTGCTCGGCGCGGGAGACGACGGCCGTCGAGGAGCACCTCGGGGAGTGCGGGGCCTGCGCGGACGAGGCGATGCGGCTGCGCGGGGCGGTCGGCCTGCTGCATCCCCCGGAGAGCCTCGACCTGGACCCGACGCTGCGCACCCGGGTCCTGGCGGGCTGCCTCGACCGGCGCCCGCCGCGCATCCCGGTCCCCGAGTGGGCCGCCGCCTACGACGCGGAGACCGCGCGGCTCGACGCGCTGCTCCAGGACATCGGCGGCGCCGAGTGGCACGCCCCGGTGCGGCTGCGCTGGTTCGACGGCCGGGCGCCCGCCGGCCGCCGTACGACGGTCGCGGGGGTGATCGCCCATCTGCTGAGCGTCGACGGCCTGGTCGCGGTCGCGCTGGGCCTGGACGACCCGCTCGGCGACGCGAGCACGCCGGGGCAGACCCCGCAGGGGCGCACCGAGACGTACTGGAGCGCCTCGCGCTTCCCGCCGACCCGGTCCGTGCGCGGCCCCTGGCGGGCGCAGAGCCATGACATCGTGCGGACGGTGTCGTTCGTCGACGGCGGTACGGCCGGCCCGGGCGCGCGGGGTTCCGGCGGCCTGAGCGTGCCGTACGGCGGGTTCGAACTGCCGCTCGGCGACGCGATGGTGGACCGCGCCTTCGAGTGCTGGATGCACGCCTGGGACATCGCGCACGCCGTGGACTACCCGTACGAGCCGCCCGCGTCCCGGCATCTCCACCGGATGATCGACCTGGCGGCGCGGATGCTGCCGGGGTCGCTGGCCGAGCGGCGCAGGGCGGGCCTGTCGGCCCCTCCGGCCCGGCATCTGGTCGCGGCGGGCGCCGAAGGCCGCAGTCTGCGGCTGGAGATCGAGGGGTCCGGGGGCGGCGACTGGCTGATCCCGCTGGACTCGCCGGGCGCGGTCGCCTCGGCCGGGCACGAGGTGGCCCATGTGGCGCTGGACGGCGTGGAGTTCTGCCGTCTCGCGGCGGGCCACGTCTCCCCGGAGGAGGCGGCGGCCGGCCAGGACGGCGACCGCGAGGCCATCAGGGACGTACTCCTGGCGGCGGCTTCGCTGAGCCGGATGTAGCGGGGGCTTCCGGGCGCCCGGCGGATAGCGGGGGCTTCCGGGCGCCCGGCGGATAGCGGGGCTCCGGGGTGGCCGGCGGACAGCGGGGGTCTCCGGAGTGGCCGGCGGACAGCGGCGGCCTCCGGAGTGCCCGTTCGGATAGCGGGGGATTCCCGGGCGCTCGGCGGATAGCGGGGGCCTCCGGAGTGCCCGGCGGACAGCGGGGGCCTCCGGGGCGCCCGGCGGACAGCGGCGGCCTCCGGAGTGCCCGGCGGACAGCGGCGGCCTCCGGAGTGCCCGGCGGACAGCGGCGGCCTCCGGGGCGCCCGGCGGACAGCGGGGGTGTCCGAGGTGGTGCCCCGGAGGTGGCAGCCCCGGGGGTCGCCACCAGCGTTCCCGGGCCGCCCTGGGGTTTCCGGCGGAGCGGCGTCCCCGTGCTGCCCCCGGGGTTTCCTGGGGCGCCCCCCGGACTGCCTCGACGGTTCCCGATGCGCCTCCGGACTGCCCCGGGGGCCGAGCGGCGCCCGGCCCCCTCCCCCGCTTACGCGAAGACGACCGTGCGGCGGCCGTTGAGGAGGATGCGGTGCTCCGCGTGCCACTTCACCGCGCGGGCCAGCGCCTGGCACTCGACGTCCCGGCCGATCGCGACGAGCTGCTCGGGGGTGACGTCGTGGCCGACGCGCTCGACCTCCTGCTCGATGATCGGGCCCTCGTCGAGGTCGGCGGTCACGTAGTGCGCGGTGGCGCCGATGAGCTTCACACCCCGGGCGTGCGCCTGGTGGTACGGCTTGGCGCCCTTGAAGCTCGGCAGGAAGGAGTGGTGGATGTTGATGATGCGGCCGCTGAGCTGCTTGCAGAGGTCGTCCGAGAGGACCTGCATATAGCGAGCGAGGACGACCAGTTCGACGCCCTGCTCGCGCACCAGCTCCAGCAGTTGCGCCTCGGCCTGCGCCTTGGTGTCCTTCGTCACCGCGATGTGGTGGAAGGGCACGTCGTAGGAGCCGACCAGCTCGGCGAAGTCCGTGTGGTTGGAGACGACGGCCGCGATGTCGACGGGCAGGGCGCCGATCCGGGCGCGGAAGAGCAGGTCGTTCAGGCAGTGGCCGAACTTGCTGACCATGAGGACGATCCGCATCCGGTCCTCGGCCCGGTGGATCTGCCAGTCCATGTGGAAGGCGTCGCCGATGGCCGCGAAGCTCGCCCGCAGCTTCTCCACCGTCACCGGGGACTCGGCGGAGAAGTGCACGCGCATGAAGAACAGGCCGGTGTCGTGGTCGCCGAACTGCTGGCTGTCCTCGATGTTGCAGCCGGTCATGAACAGATAGCTCGACACGGCGTGCACGATGCCCTGCTTGTCGGGGCAGGACAGGGTCAGGACGTACTGCTCGGCGGCGGGCGCGCTCCCGCGGACGGACGGCTCATTCATGCGGCACAGGGTCCCATACCGGGCGCCCGCGCCGGACTCCCGTCCCGCAGGGCGGACGCCCCGCGAGCCCCGTCCCGGGCCCTGCCCTACGCCGACCGCGTGAGGATGCGCAGGACCTCCAGGGTGCGCGGCGGGACGTCGGGTTCCTCGCCGTCGCTCGTGGCGAGCCGGACGTGTGCGGCGCGCGCGGCGTGCACGGCGTCCGGCCACGCCTGGTGGTCGAGGTAGGCGGAGACGGGGGCGTCCGGTCCGACCTGGTGCATGATCCGCAGGACGCGCAGGACGGCGGTGTCCACGAGGGCCGCCTCCTCGGAGTCCCGGAAGATCGTGCCGACGTATTTCTCGGCCGACCAGTTGTCGAGCCAGGTGTCCTCAACCAGGCGGTACACGGCGTCGGTGACGTCCCCGTACCCGTCGACGCCGGCGAGCCAGACGTCACGCTGGAAGGCGGGGTCGGAGAGCATGTGCAGCGCGGAGCGCACATTGCTGCGCCAGCGCCACCACGGCATGTCGTTCAGTGGCATGCCGCCCATGGTGGAGGAGCGACGGCCGCGACGGGAAGAGTTCTCCGAACCTTGCACGGTCACCGATCGTACGTTCCCCGCGGAAAACACGTCATCGCCCCCCGTCATTCACCTCTGCGTCATCCTCTCTTGACCACGAGTCACTCCGAGGTTCGCCGTGTGACGGAATCGTGCGTGTACATGACCGGCAGGCGACGCATGCGCACCACCTCTCCCGTTCCGGACCGCAGGCCCCTGCGGGCCGCGCTGCTGTCCGCGTGCGCGCTGACGGCGTGCGCGTCGATCGCGGCGGGCTGCGGGGTCGTGCCCGGTGTCACGGGGGGCTCCGGGGACGGCACGGTCAAGGTGATGACCTGGGCGCCGGAGAAGACCAAGGCGACCAACAAGGCCGGCATGCCGGCACTCGCCCGCGCCTACGCCCGCTGGGTCAACGCCCACGGCGGCGTCAACGGCCACAAGCTGGAGGTGCTGACCTGCAACGACCACAACGACTCCATCGCCGCCGCGCACTGCGCCGAGCGGGCCGTGGACGAGAAGGTCGTCGCGGTGGTCGGCTCCTACAGCCAGTACAGCCGCTCGTTCCTCTCCCCGCTGGAGAGCGCGGGCATCCCCTACATCGGCGGGTACGGCGTCACCGACGACGAGTTCACCAGCCCGGTCTCCTATCCGGTCAACGGCGGCCAGCCCGCGCTGCTGGCGGGCCTCGGCGAGCAGCTCGGCAAGAACTGCGGCCCGGTCGCGCTGATCCGCCCCGACACCACGGCCGGCGACCAGCTCCCGCTGCTGCTCGACTCCGGCCTGAAGAAGCAGGGGCATCCGCAGGCCGACGACCAGCGGGCCGCCGAGGACGCCAGCGAGTACTCGGGGCCCACCCGGCAGGCGCTCCAGCACGCGACCTCCGACCCGGCCGAGGTCGGCTGTGTGGTGCCCGCCCTCGGCGACCGCACCGACACGTTCATGGACTCCTTCCGGCGCGACAGCACGCGGTACCCGAAGGTCCGCACCGGCACGGTCATCGGCAGCGTCGACCAGTCGCGCGTGGACGCCACCGGAGGCAAGTCGGGCCCCTACGAGGGCTCGTACGTCACCGGCTGGTACCCGACCGCGGACGACGCGCGCTGGAACGAGATGCGGGCGGTGATCAAGGAGCAGGCGTTCGGCGACAACCGGATCGACCCGGCCGATGCCGGCGTGCAGACCACCTGGATCGCCTACACCGTGCTGAAGAAGGCGGTCGAGTCGCTGGGCCCGGGCCGGATCACCCCGCTGGCCATCCGCCGGGCGCTCGACAACGGCCTCAAGGTGGACACGGGCGGCCTCACCCCGACACTGAGCTGGCGCTTCGAGGACCTGATCGGCGCCTACGACTTCCCGCGCCTGGTCAACGCCGACGTCACCTTCCAGGTCGTCCGCGCCGGCCGCCTCGTCCCGGCCCGCCGCGGCTTCGTGAACATGTCGCGGACGCTGGAGAGCACGAACTAGGCGCTCGCCTCGGGCCAGGCGCCCGGCCCTGGCTACGCGCTCGCCCCGGGCCGGGCGCTCGACCGGGGTCTGACGGTCACCGGGCAGGAGTGCCACAGGTCCGCCCCGGCCGTGAGCAGTTCCCGTACGGCCCGTTCCTCGGCGGGGGTCCACGCGGCGTGCCCGGCGCCGAACAGCTTGTCGTAGGCGCTGTCGTGCACCGGGCCCTGACCGGGCAGCCGGTGGGTCTCGCCGAGTCCGCGGGCCAGGTCCTCGAAGAAGTTCCAGGCCTCCAGTACGGGTCCCGGGGGCACGCGGCGGCGGGCCGGGCCGGCCAGCCAGTGCTGGACCCGGGCGAGTTCCAGCGTGCCGGCGCCGGGCGTGGCCAGGGCGCGCCCGAGTCGGCTCGCGTACCGCCGTGCCTGCCGGACCGTCGTGAACACCGGCACCCGGCGGCGAGCCGCGGGCAGCGGCACCTCGCCGCGCTCCGTGGACGCCCGCGCCCGGCCGCGCTCCGTGGAGACCGGCGCCCCGGAGCGCACAGCCGGCGGTGGCAGTGTCAGCACCCGGTCGGGTTCGTCACCCTCGCCGCCGGTCCACAGGACGACCCCGCCGCGGCCCGTCCCGCGCACCCGGTACGCGTAGAGCCGGGAGCGGGGCATCAGAGCTGGGTGCGGGTGCGTTGCGTGAGCCCGTACTTGGCGGCGATGGCGTTCCAGAGGCGGGCGGCCTTCTCCTTCTGGACGGAGGCCGTGCCGCTGGCCTGGTTGCCGGCCGCGGTCTGCCCGCTGCTGCGGGCGTGGCCCTTGCGGCAGACCTTGCCCGCCTTGGCCTGGTCGGCCCAGGCCGCGTAGTGGTTGTCGGCCGAGGCGGATGCCTTCCAGGCGCTGGTGAGCGCGGCGGTCAGCTCGGCGTGGTTCGGCAGCTTGTCGACGCTGAGCGCGGAGAGCCGGGTGACCGACTGGGTGCGCTGCTTGGCGGCGTCGCGCAGGCTGGTCGCCGCCTGGTCGAGGTTCCGGCACGCCTTCACGTCGCCGACGGCCTTGATCACCGCGTCGCGGCTGCTGGTGCTGTCGGCGAGGAGCTTGTCCAGCTCGACGGCCTGCGCCTTCACCGGGTCGGCGGCGGGCGAGGAACCCTCGGTCGCCGGGGCCGTCGCGGACACCGTCTTGCCGGTGTCCGCGTTCGTGTCACCGCCTCCGCCGCCCCCGCTGAGCAGGGCGCCCGCGCCGATGCCGAGGACGATGATGCCGACGCCGACGGCCGCGATCAGCGGGATGCGCGAGCGGCCGCCACCGCCGCCGCCCGGCCCGTCGTGGTCGGCGGGGCCGCCGCGCCGGGCGGCGGCCC
>NZ_JBEYFY010000039.1:3752-57924 GCF_040703595.1 Streptomyces sp. NPDC007084 | reverse complement strand
GCTTTCCTCCGGGCGCTTCCCTTCGGTCTTGCGTTTCCGACTCTATCAGACCGTTTCCGTATCCGATTTCCTCGGCGCTTTCCAGGTTTCCGCTTCCGCGTTTCCCTTTCCGGCGAGTCCGACTCTATCAGATCCTTTCGGGCCCGATTTCCTCGGTGCTTTCAAGTTCCGCGCTTTCGCACTTTCCTTTTCAGCGGCTCCGACTTTATCAGAAGGTTTGGGCCGGATTTACCGGCGGCCATTTCTGAATCATCAGGAGGGGGGCTTCTTCGCGTCGACTTGATCGACTGCTTGGAGAAGCTCGCAGACTCTAACCGCTGCCACCGGACGTGTCCAGTTCTAGGCAACTGTTCGAATCTACCTCCCCGAGCGACCCGTGTCAACGGGACCCCTGGGGCGAAGAGGAGACTAGCAGGTCAGCGGGCGCGTACGCACATCAGGCGGCGGTGGGAAGAGAAGCGCTGCGCTCGTCGGCGGCGACGTCGCCGGTGTCGCCCGAGCGGACCGCCCGGCCGCCGACGACGTAGACGTACAGGAGAAACGCCAGTTCAGCCGCGATTCCGATGCCGATGCGGGCCCAGGTGGGGAGGCCGGAGGGAGTCACGAAGCCCTCGATAGCGCCCGAGATGAAGAGGATGAGCGCCAGACCGACGGCCATTCCCAGGGCGGCGCGCCCCTCTTCCGCGAGAGCCGCGCGGCGGGATCGCGGTCCCGGATCGATGACGGTCCAGCCGAGGCGCAGACCGGTGCCGGCGGCGACGAACACCGCGGTCAGTTCCAGCAGGCCGTGCGGAAGGATCAGTCCCAGGAAGGTGTCGAGGCGGCCGGCCGACGACATGAGGCCGATGCCGACCCCGACGTTGAGCATGTTCTGGAAGAGGATCCACAGCACGGGGAGCCCCAGGAAGATGCCGAGGACCAGGCACATGGCCGCGGCCTGGGCGTTGTTCGTCCAGACCTGGGCGGCGAAGGACGCGGCGGGGTGGCTGGAGTAGTAGGTCTCGTACTCGCCGCCGGGGCGGGTGAGGTCACGGAGCTGGCTGGGCGCGGCGATCGAGGCCTGTACCTCGGGGTGCGTGCCGATCCACCAGCCCAGGAGGGCCGCTATGGCCGTGGACAGGAGTGCCGTGGGCACCCACCAGTGGCGGGAGCGGTAGACCGCCGCCGGGAAACCGCGGGTCAGGAAGCGGGTGACATCGCGCCAGGAGGCTCGGCGGGCGCCGGTGACGGCACTACGCGCGCGTGCCACGAGTTGGCTGAGCCGGCCGGTGAGCTGGGGGTCGGGGGCGCTGGACTGGATCAGTGAGAGGTGTGTGGCGGTGCGCTGGTAGAGAGTGACGAGTTCGTCGGCCTCGGCTCCGTTGAGGCGGCGCTGACGGCGCAGGAGGGCGTCGAGTCTGTCCCACTCGGCTCGGTGGGCGGAGACGAAGACGTCGAGGTCCATCGGTTTGCCTGCTCCTCGGCTGCTCGTCGGCGGCTCTTGGTGGATGTCAGCTTGTCTTACTGCGGCGCGATGTGCCCTCAGCTTGGCAGACTGGCGGTTCTCGGGGCAGGTCAGGGGAAGGGCGGCACGTGTGAGTGAGCTGGTGACGGGCGAGGCGGTGGCGCTGGAACTGCGCCCCGCGAAGCTGCCGAGTCGGGCGCTGGCCGTCGTACTCGACCTCGCCGCGGCGATGGCGGTCTACATCGCGGTGACGATCGGTCTGGTCGCCGCGACCGCCGCGCTGGACGACGCGGCGCAGGTCGCCCTGTCGATCGCGAGCTTCCTGCTCGTGCTGGTCGGCGCGCCGATCGCGGTGGAGACGCTGAGCCATGGCCGGTCGCTGGGGAAGCTGGCGTGCGGTCTGCGGGTGGTGCGGGACGACGGCGGGCCGATCCGGTTCCGGCACGCGCTGG
The DNA here is from genome assembly GCF_040703595.1 of Streptomyces sp. NPDC007084. NCBI lineage: Bacteria > Bacillati > Actinomycetota > Actinomycetes > Kitasatosporales > Streptomycetaceae > Streptomyces > Streptomyces sp. NPDC007084. The sequence continues at coordinate 56,028 of NZ_JBEYFY010000039.1, read as the reverse complement.
TGCGCGGGGCGGTCGGTGTCGTCGAGATCCTGATGACGTTCGGCATCGTCGCGTGCGTCGCCTCGCTGGTGTCGGAGCGCGGCCGGCGGCTCGGGGACGTGTTCGCCGGGACGCTGGTCGTGCGGGAGCGGATCCCGGTGGGGCGTATGCCGCGTGTGCCTCCGCCGCCGCCCTGGCTCGCGGGGCGCTTCGCCGAGCTGGACCTGTCCGCCGTACCGGACGGGCTGTGGCTCGCGATCCGCCAGTACCTGACTCGGATGGGGCAGTTGGACCCGCGGGTGGGCGGGGCGATGGCGGAACGGCTCGCGACGGATCTGGCCGCGCGGACGGGGACGCCTCCGCCGCAGGGTGTGCCGGCGGGCGCGTTCCTGGCGGCCGTGGTGCAGGAGCGGCAGTCCCGCGAGGCCCGACGGACGTTCGGCGCCATGGCCGGCCCCGGCGCCGGCCCCGGAATGCCCCAGCAGGGTCCCGTCCCGGGCGGATACCCGGCGGCTCAGGGGTACGTGCAACGTCCCGACGGCTATCCGCGGCAGCCGGGGCTCGGCGGCTATCCCCCGCCGAGTGGTCAAGGCGGCTACCCCTCGGGGTTGGGATACGGCAGCTATCCGCAGCCCACGGGCCAAGGCTCCTATCCCCCGGCGACCGGTCACGGCGGCTACCCCTCGCCCAGCGGGCCCGGCGGGTTCCCGCCGCCGGCCGGTCCGCACCCCGCCAATCCGCGCCCCGCCGGTCCGCGCCCCGCGGATTCGCAGCCCGCCCCGGAGCAAGGAGACGGGGCCGGTTCAGCGGAGCCGGGCGAGACTGCGCGTCAGGACGGGCGGCGTGGGCGGCCCGGGACCGGGTTCGCGCCGCCTGCCTGAACCGGCCCCTGAACTGCCGTCAGGCGAACACCGACGGCGGTGATTCGAGGTCCTCCAGCTCGATGCCAGGCGCCGCGAGCACGACGTCTCCCGCGATGTGGACGGCGTGCTGCTCCCCCGTGTCCAGGGCTGTGACCTGGTATTCGTCCACGGTCAGGGGGCCGTTGTCAGTGCTGTGTGTTTCGCTTGCGATCAAGGCCCAGGACTGGTCGAGGGTGCGCGGGGCGAGGACCGGGCCGGTGAAGGAGACGAGGCGGACGCGGGTCGCCGCGGGGGCGGCGGAGGGGGTGAGGCGAAGGAGACGGGCGGTGGCGACGAGGAACGCGGGAGAGGTGCCGGTGAAGGCGTGTGCGGCCACGTTGCCTTCGGTCGCCTCGGTGCCCGCGGGGTCGGTGCGCACCCAGGTCACGCCGTCGATGGCGGCGCCGCGCACCTGCCAGTTCGCGGAGTGGAGTTCGAGCCGGATGGGCCGGCCGAGTTCGTCGATGGCGAGGTCGACGGAGCCGGTGACGGTGGTTTCCCGGGGGGTGCCGTCGGGGCCCGTCGTGGAGGGGGTGGTGAGTTGGGCGACGTAGCGCCAGCCGGAGGGGCCGGGCGCGCAGTGGAAGTGTTCTTCACCGAGGGGGGTGTGGTCGTGCGGATCATGGAGCGAATATCGGCCGCGGGGCATGGGCGTTCAGGTCCTCATCGGGGACAGGCCCCCGCCGGGAGGGCGAGGGCCTGCTGACATCCGGACGCCGAGCGGTGGTACCGCTGCTCGGCGGGCGTGCTCAGTAGCGGTAGTGGTCCGACTTGTACGGGCCCTCGACCTCGACGCCGATGTACGCGGCCTGCTCGGGGCGGAGCGTCGTGAGCTTCACGCCGAGCGCGTCCAGGTGGAGACGGGCGACCTTCTCGTCGAGGTGCTTGGGCAGCACGTAGACGTCGGTCGGGTACTCCTCGGGCTTGGTGAACAGCTCGATCTGGGCCAGGGTCTGGTCCGCGAACGAGTTGGACATCACGAAGGACGGGTGTCCGGTCGCGTTGCCCAGGTTCAGCAGGCGGCCCTCCGACAGCACGATGATGACCTTGCCGTCGGGGAACTTCCAGGTGTGGACCTGCGGCTTGACCTCGTCCTTGACGATCCCGGGGATCTGGGCGAGGCCGGCCATGTCGATCTCGTTGTCGAAGTGGCCGATGTTGCCGACGATCGCCTGGTGCTTCATCTTGGCCATGTCCGCGGCCATGATGATGTCCTTGTTGCCCGTCGTGGTGACGAAGATGTCCGCCTTGTCGACGACCTCGTCGAGGGTCGTGACCTGGTAGCCGTCCATCGCCGCCTGGAGGGCGCAGATCGGGTCGATCTCGGTGATGATCACGCGGGCGCCCTGGCCGCGCAGGGACTCCGCGCAGCCCTTGCCCACGTCGCCGTAGCCGCAGACGACGGCGGTCTTGCCGCCGATGAGGGTGTCGGTGGCGCGGTTGATGCCGTCGATCAGGGAGTGGCGGCAGCCGTACTTGTTGTCGAACTTCGACTTGGTGACGGCGTCGTTCACGTTGATCGCCGGGAACAGCAGGGTGCCGTCGCGGTGCATCTCGTACAGGCGGTGGACGCCGGTGGTGGTCTCCTCGGTCACGCCGCGGATCTCCGAGGCGAGCTGGGTCCACTTCTGGGAGCCGTCGCTGATGGTGCGGTTGAGCAGTTCGAGGATGACGCGGTGCTCGTCGTTCTCGGCGGTGTCGACGGAGGGGACCTTGCCCTCCTTCTCGTACTTGACGCCGTTGTGGACGAGGAGGGTGGCGTCGCCGCCGTCGTCCAGGATCATGTTCGGGCCGCCGGTGGGGGTGTTCGGCCAGGTCAGCGCCTGCTCCGTGCACCACCAGTACTCCTCCAGGGTCTCGCCCTTCCAGGCGAAGACCGGGACGCCCTGGGGGTTGTCCGGCGTGCCGTTCGGGCCGACCGCGATGGCGGCGGCCGCGTGGTCCTGGGTGGAGAAGATGTTGCAGGAGGCCCAGCGGACCTCGGCGCCGAGGGCGACGAGGGTCTCGATGAGGACGGCGGTCTGGACCGTCATGTGCAGGGAGCCGGTGACGCGGGCGCCCGCGAGGGGCTGCGCCTCGGCGTACTCCTTGCGGATCGACATCAGGCCGGGCATCTCGTGCTCGGCGAGGGTGATCTCCTTGCGGCCGAAGTCGGCCAGGGAGAGATCGGCGACCTTGAAGTCCTGTCGGTTGTCGACAGTGGTCATGAAGAGCTGCTCCTCGTAGTCGGGGCGAGGTGGATACGGCTGTTCTGCGCGGCGGCGGGCGCGACGCGTGCCCGGCCGGGGCACGGACGTGCCCTGGCGGGACACAGGAGTGCCCGGTGCGCGCAGCGCAGTCCGTCGGAGGCCCTCTCTCCCTCGGCCGGTCCGCGGTGGGACCGCCCGACCGCCATCAGCAGCGACGTCTGGCTCAGTTCCCCAAGCTACACCGGTGAGGGCGCCCGTCCCCAGTCCACCTCCGCCGGGGACGGCGTTCGGAGCGGGATGCCCGGGTGTCCTGCGGGGGGCGGGCGGAGGGCTGAGGTGTCCGGGGTCCGGGCGCCGGACCTGGGGGTTCGGTGATGTTCGGGGATGTTCGGCGTCTTCGATCCTGGGCAGGGGTCCGCACGATGCCAGCGCATCGGAAACATGTCAGCGGTTTCGCGGGCGCCGGGAAGGCGTGCCGTGGAGCCAGGCGTCCAGGGCGCCGCAGGCGTTAGGAGATCGACGTGACCAGTCCGGCCGGCCCTCCCCCCACGGGCGACGGCGGTGGCGAGCGGCAGCGGGTGAGGCTGCTGGCGGTGACCGCGTGCCCGACCGGCATCGCGCACACCTATATGGCGGCCGAGAAGCTCGCGCAGGCGGCGGAGCGTCTCGGGATCGACATGAAGGTGGAGACCCAGGGATCCATCGGGGCCGAGAACGTCCTCGATGACAACGATGTCAGATCCGCCGACGGGATCATCGTCGCGGCGGACAAGGATGTGGACCTCGGCAGGTTCGCGGGCAAGCGGGTGGTCACCGTCGGGGTGGCGGAGGGAATCCATCACCCCGAGCGACTGATCGAACAGGTCCGGTCGGCGCCCGTGCACGACCCGGACGGCACCGCGCCGACGGCCGGGACGAGCGGGGGCGGTGGCGGCGGTCGCGGGGGCGGCGGGGGCAAGGAGCGGAGTCTGCCGTACAAGGCGCTGATGAACGGGGTCAGCTACATGATCCCGTTCGTCGTGGTCGGCGGGCTGCTGATCGCGATATCGCTGTCGCTCGGCGGGCACACGGACCCGTCCGGTGGGCTGGTCATCCCGAAGGACTCCTTCTGGATGGACGTCAACAACATCGGTGTCATCGGCTTCACGCTGATGGTGCCGGTCCTGTCCGGCTACATCGCCTACGCGATCGGCGACCGGCCCGCGCTCGTGCCCGGCATGATCGGCGGGTGGATCGCCAACACCGGGGCGCTGTACGACTCCAAGTCGGGTGCCGGGTTCATCGGGGCGATCGTGACCGGCTTCCTCGCGGGGTATCTGGTCCTGTGGATCAAGAAGGTCAAGGTCCCGAGGTTCGCGCAGCCGATCATGCCGATCATCGTCATCCCCATCGTCGCGACGACGGCGCTCGGTCTGTTCTTCGTCTACGTCATCGGAAAGCCGATCTCGTGGGTCTTCGAGCATCTGACCCACTGGCTGAGCGGGATGACCGGGACCAGCGCGGTGCTGCTCGGCGCGATCCTGGGGCTGATGATCGCCTTCGACATGGGCGGCCCGGTCAACAAGACGGCCTTCCTCTTCGGCTCCGGCCTCATCGCGACCGGCAACCAGACCGTCATGGGCATGTGCGCCGCCGCCATTCCCGTGATGCCGCTCGGCCAGGGCGTGGCCACGCTCATCCGCAAGCGTCTCTACTCCGAGCAGGAGCGGGAGACCGGGCTGGCCTCCCTGTTCATGGGCTGCTTCGGCATCTCCGAGGGCGCCATCCCGTTCGCGGCGCAGCGGCCCGCGCAGGTCATTCCCGCGAACATGCTCGGCGGCGCGGTGGCCGGCGCGGTCGCGGGACTCGCCGGGGTGAGCGACGCGGTTCCGCACGGCGGGCCGATCGTGGCGGTGCTGGGTGCGGTGGGCGGGGTCCCGATGTTCTTCGTGGCCGTCGCCATCGGTACGGCGGTGACCGCGCTGACGACTGTCGCGCTGGTCGACATCAGTGAGCGCGGGCGGCGCGGCGAGGTGCTGATCCCGTCGGCGCGGGGGCCTGAGCCGGCGCTCGCGGGGGCGGGTGCGGGGGCGGTCGCCGGGGGCGGCGGGGGTACGGCGACGGTGGGCGGCGGCTCTCCGCGTGCCGGGGAGACGGGTGGCGGTTCGTCGCGTGCCGAGGCCACGGGCGCCGGTGAGGCGGGCGAGGGGCCGGGGCCGGGTTCCGGTTCCACGGTCACCGGTGTCGCGGACGAGGCCGAGGTCCTGTCCGGGTATCTCACCGAGGACAGCGTCCGGGTGCGGCTCGCGGCGACGGACAAGGAGTCCGCGATCCGGGAGATGGCCGGGCTGCTCGCGGCGACCGGCAGGGTCCGGGACGTCGATGAGCTGGTGCGGGCGGCGTTGCGGCGGGAGGAGCAGGGCACGACCGGGCTCGGCGAGGAGATCGCGATCCCGCACGCCAAGACGGACGCGGTGAGCGCCCCGGTCGTCGGGTTCGCGCGGTCCGAGGAAGGTGTCGAGTGGGGCGCGCCGGACGGGACCAGGGCCCGGCTGGTGTTCATGATCTCCGTGCCGGAGGCCGCGGCGGGCGACGAGCACCTGCGGATTCTGGCCCTGCTGTCCCGCAGGCTGATGGACCCGGCGTTCCGGGAGCGGCTGACGGAGGCGGCGGACGAGCGGGCCGTCCTCGGCGTGCTGAGCGAGATCGAGTAGCCGGCGGTACCGCTGCTGCCACCGGCGGTCCGTGGCCGTGGCCGGGGCTGTGGCCGGGTACGGCATCGGGGCCCGCCTGGGTAACAGGCGGGCCCCGACGTCGTACGGGCGGAAAAGCCGTGGCCCAGGTCGGTCACCGGCTCAGCTCCCCCAGCCCCCGGGGTCGGTGCCCCGCAGGCCCATCACCGGCCCAGGTCGGTTACCGGCTCGCGTCCACCAGTACCCGAGGTCGGTCACCGGGTCGCGTCCGCAGGTGACCGACGTCGGTCACCGACCAGGGACCTGTCGCCGGACGCGTCGGTCAGTGGTCGGACGGGGCCTGGGACGGGCCGCCGGGGGTGGCGGCGCGGTCAGGGCCCTTCGCGGCTTCCGCCTCGCTGTAGATGTCCGGCTCCAGGTAGATCACCCGGGCGATCGGGACGGCGGCGCGGATGCGGGCCTCGGCGGCGTTGATCGCGGAGGCGACCTCGGTGGCCGTGTCGTCGTGCTCGACGGCGATCTTCGCGGCGACGAGGAGTTCCTCGGGGCCGAGGTGGAGCGTGCGCATGTGGATGATGCGCGTGACCGTGTCGCCGTCGACGATCGCGGCCTCGATCTTGGCGGTGTTCTCCGGGCCCGCCGCCTCGCCGAGCAGCAGCGACTTGGTCTCGGCGGCGAGGACGAGCGCGATCAGGATGAGCAGGACGCCGATGCAGACCGTGCCGATGCCGTCCCAGGTGCCGTCGCCGGTGAGCAGGGCGATGCCGACGCCGCCGAGGGCGAGGACCAGGCCGATGAGCGCGCCGAAGTCCTCCAGGAGGACGACGGGCAGCTCGGGGGCCTTGGCGCGGCGGATGAACTCGGCCCAGGAGTGCGTGCCGCGGAGCTGGTTGGACTCCTTGATCGCCGTACGGAAGGAGAAGCCCTCGGCGAGGATCGCGAAGACGAGGACGCCGACCGGCCAGTACCAGTGCTCGATCTCGTGCGGGTGCCTGATCTTCTCGTAGCCCTCGTAGACGGCGAACATGCCGCCGACCGAGAAGAGGACGATCGAGACGAGGAAGGCGTAGATATACCGCTCGCGGCCGTAGCCGAAGGGGTGCTGCGGGGTCGCCTCGCGCTGCGCCTTCTTGCCGCCGATCAGCAGGAGCGCCTGGTTGCCGGAGTCGGCGAGCGAGTGGACGCCCTCGGCCAGCATCGAGGAGGAGCCGCTGAACGCGAAGGCCACGAACTTCGATACCGCGATGGCGAGGTTGGCGCCGAGTGCCGCCACGATCGCCTTGGTGCCGCCTGAAGCGCTCATCTGCTCCTGCTGTCCCTTCGTACGCTGTCCGGACCCCGTCCGGACTCCGTGCGTACCCTCGTACCCCGGTCCGGGCTTTGCCCGCCTTTTGCGGTGGGTCATTCTTGCAGCCGGGACCGACAGCGGCGCCTCAGGTCCGCGCTGTCGTCCCGTCAGGCCACCACTGTCGCACGGAAGATCGTGCCGGAACCGGACACTTCGGCCTTTTCGCCGGCCGGTACGAAGACCGAGTGGCCGGGGGTGAGGCCGATGCCGTCGGCGCGCACGGAGCCCGCCGTGCAGAGCAGGATCTGCGGGGTCTCGCGGGTGAGGTCGCGGGGGGCGGCGCCCTCGGCGAGGGTGTGGCGGGAGAGGCGGAACTCGTCGATGGGGGTCGCGTAGACCTCCTCGCCGTCGGCCGACGCCTCGGGGCGCAGCACGCCGGGGTCGCTCGCCTCGAAGCGGACGACGCGCAGGAGTTCGGGGACGTCGACGTGCTTGGGGGTCAGGCCGCAGCGCAGGACGTTGTCGCTGTTGGCCATGATCTCGACGCCGAGGCCGTTCAGGTAGGCGTGCGGGATGCCCGCGCCGAGGAACAGGGCCTCGCCGGGCTGGAGCCGGACGTGGTTGAGGAGCATCGCGGCGATGACGCCGGGGTCGCCCGGGTAGTGGCGGGCGAGGCCGGCGTAGGGGGCGTGGTCGCCGCCGAGGCGGGCGCAGGCGGCGGCGGTCTCGGTGACCGTGCGGGCCATGTCGTCGGGGTCGGCGCTCAGGACGGCGGTGAGGACCTCGCGCAGGGCGGCCTCCTCGGGCTGCGCGCGCAGCAGGTCGACGTAGGGCTTGAGGGCGTCGACGTCGAGGGCGGCGAGGAAGTCGGCGGCCTGCGCGGGGGCGCGGAAGCCGCACAGGCCGTCGAACTCGGTGAGGGCGCAGATCAGTTCGGGCTTGTGGTTGGCGTCCTTGTAGTTGCGGTGCGGGGCGTCGATGGGGACGCCGCGGCTCTCCTCGTCGGCGTAGCCCTCGCGGGCCTGTTCGAGGTCGGGGTGGACCTGGAGGGAGAGGGGGGCGCCGGCGGCGAGGATCTTGAGGAGGAACGGCAGGCGGGGGCCGAACTTGGCGACGGCGGCGCGGCCGAGTTCCTTCTCCGGGTCCTCGGCGACGACCTCGTCGAGCGGACCGCGCTCGGTGCGCGAGGGTGCGCCCGGGTGGGCGCCCATCCACATCTCCGCCTGCGGTTCGCCGGTCCGCTCCACGCCGAGCAGGCGCGGGATGGCGGTGGTGGAACCCCAGGCGTAGGGGCGGACGGTGTTGTCGAGGCGGTCCATCGGTGTCTTCTTCTCCATACGTGCGCGGCGGGGGCGCGTGGTCGGGCCCCCGCCCTAGGTCAGGCCCCCGAGGCGAGCGCCAGGTAAACGGCGGCGAAATCCGTGGTGGCGATCAGTTCGGCGAGGGTCTCCAGTTCGCCGCCCTCCTCGGGTTCGAGTTCGCTGATCGCGGTGTCGTGGGCAAGGGCGAGTTCGCGGGCGGCGGGGGCGGCGCTGATCCCGCCGATCGGACGGTCGCGGAGCAGCACCACGCGCGCGTGCAGGGCCTGTGCCTCCTCGACGCGGTCGCGGAAGAAGTCGTCGGGGTCCGCGCCCGCCGCGAGGGAGCCGGCGAGCAGCACGCTGTGCGCGGCGAGGGCCTCGGGGAGTTCGGCGGTCAGCGCGGGGCGGCCGGCGAGTTCGGCGAGGGCGGCGGTGAAACGGCGGCCCGCCGGTCCCGCCGAGGTGCCCTCCGTCCAGATCACCGGGAGCGCCTCGGCCAGTTCGGCGGCGAGGGTCTTGGCGGGGTTGCTGTACGCGGCGATCGCGGGCCCGCAGCGCTCGGCGACGCGGTCGAGCCGGTCGGCGACCTTCTGCAGGGCCTCCGGCGGGGCGGCGACCAGGCCGGTGCGGTCCAGGAGCGCGAGCAGCGGGGTGAGCAGGGCCCACAGGACGCCGGGCGCGGAGGCCGCGATGGGGGCCTCCGGTTCGTACGGGGCGGTCGCCATCGGTACGAAGAGGCCGTGGACGCCGGTCACCCAGCCGGCCAGCGGGGAGCCGGCGGGGGCCACGGCGGCGACGGTGCTGCCGCGCCGGTAGGCCTGCTCGATCAGCAGGTCGAGGCCGGGTTCGCTGCCGTCGGGGGTGGCGATCAGCAGGAGGTCGACGGGGCCGGCCCAGCCGGGCAGTTCCCAGCGCAGGGCGCCCGCGGCGGGGGCGACGCCCTGGGGGGTGACCCGGGTGACGGGGCAGCTGGCTCCGGCGAGGGTGCCGAGGAGTTCGGCGACGCCGGTGGCGGCCATGCCGGGGCCGGCGATCAGCAGGGCGCGCGGGCGGCCGTCCGGCTTCAGGTCGGCGATCCCGGCCTCGGCGGCGAGCCGGACGGCGGTGCGTACCCGGGCGCCGGCCTCGGCGGCGCCGCGCAGCAGGGTCCGCCGGTCGGCCCGGGCGAGCGCGTCGGGGTCGTCGAGCAGCGATTCGTCGAGCATGGGGTCGGGAGCCTCCGATCGCCGGGGCGGCACTTGCGCGCCGGTCCGGCGGTGTCGCGTGCACGGGGTCGCTCGCGCGAGGTGCCGAGCGGCGGTGAGTCGAGCGGCGGTGAGTCGAGCCGGCGACCGGCCGACGGCCCGGCGGGCGACCGGCGTGCCTCGTGTGGGTGACGGGCGCGCTGTCGCGGGCGGTCGTCGCCGGTCGTCGTCGCCGGCCGGTGGGGCGGTTGCCGCGCCACCGGCCCGGTGGTGCGGGCGGGGACGGCGGGCGGTCCCGCGACCGCCACCGGGGGCGGCGGCCGTACCGGTCAGGCGGGGAGCCAGCCGTACCGGTCAGGCGGGGCGGCGGGCCTCGTCGACCAGGAGGACGGGGATGCCGTCGCGGACGGGGTAGGCGAGCCCGCAGTCCGCACCCGTGCAGATCAGCTCGGTCTCCTGCTCCTTGAGCGGGGCATGGCAGGCCGGGCAGGCGAGGATCTCCAGGAGGCCGGCTTCGAGCGGCATGGGGTGTCCTTCCGAAACAGTGGATGCGGCCTGGTCAGGGTACCGCTGCGGGAAGCCCGACGCGGGGCCCGCTCCGATGGACGCGGGAGGGCGTACCCCGCCCGCCCCGGGCCCGTGCGGTACGTACCTCGTGTCCACCGGCACGTGGGGCCCGTACCGGGCGGGACGGGACGGCACGGCTCGGTCGACGCGAGGCCGGGTGCCGCGCCGCCGAAGGCCTGGCAGCGGTGCGATACCCGGCCGGGCACCGGCGTGTGGGCGGCCGCTCGCGGGCCGTCGGGGCCGGGTCTTGCCGTCCGTCGGGGCCGGGTCTTGCCGCCGTCGGGGCCGGGTCTTGCCGCCGTCGGGGCCGGGTCTTGCCGCCGTCGGGGCCGGGTCTTGTGGCCGTCGGGGCCGGGGCAGAGGCGTGGACCCCGGTGGTGCGGGGCCGCCGGGGGTCGTGTTCTGCGCGGGGTGGCCGGCCCGCGTCCGGTCCCGCCCCGCCACGCCCCGCCACGCCCCGCCTGCGGGTCAACCCCGGATGATGGCCAGGACCTCGTCGCGGAGCTTCGTCATCGTCGCTTCGTCGCGGGCCTCCGCGTTGAGGCGGAGGAGGGGTTCGGTATTGGAGGGGCGGACGTTGAACCAGCCGTCCTCGGTGGTGACCGTCAGGCCGTCGAGTTCGTCGATGGTGACGCCCTCGCGGCCCTCGTAGGCGGCGCGGACGGCGGCGAGGCGGGCGGCCTGGTCGGCGACGGTGGAGTTGATCTCGCCGGAGCCCGCGTAGCGGTCGTACTCGGCGACGAGCCCGGAGAGCGGGCCGTCCTGTCCGCCGAGCGCGGCGAGGACGTGGAGGGCGGCCAGCATGCCCGTGTCGGCGTTCCAGAAGTCGCGGAAGTAGTAGTGGGCGGAGTGCTCGCCCCCGAAGATCGCGCCGGAGGCGGCCATCTCGGCCTTGATGAAGGAGTGGCCGACGCGGGTGCGGACCGGGGTTCCGCCGTGCTCGCGGACGACCTCGGGGACCGACCAGGAGGTGATGAGGTTGTGGATGACCGTGCCCCCGCCGTGCTTGGCGAGTTCCCGCGCGGCCACCAGCGCGGTGATCGCGGACGGCGACACCGGCTCACCCCGCTCGTCCACGACGAAACAGCGGTCGGCGTCCCCGTCGAAGGCGATGCCGAGGTCGGCGCCCTCCTCGCGGACCCGCTTCTGGAGGTCCACCAGGTTCGCCGGGTCGAGCGGGTTGGCCTCGTGGTTGGGGAAGGTGCCGTCCAGCTCGAAGTACATCGGCACGAGGTCCAGCGGCAGCCCGGCGAAGACGGTCGGGACGGTGTGTCCGCCCATGCCGTTGCCCGCGTCGACCACGACCTTCAGGGGGCGGATGGAGGTGAGGTCGACCAGCGAGCGGAGGTAGGCCGCGTAGTCCTCCAACGTGTCACGGCTCGTGATCGTGCCGGGTGTGGCGTCCGAGGCCGGGGCACCGGAGTCGAGCCAGGTCTCGGCCAGCCGGCGGATCTCCGCCAGGCCGGTGTCCTGGCCGACGGGGGCCGCGCCCGCCCGGCACATCTTGATGCCGTTGTACCGCGCCGGGTTGTGCGAGGCCGTGAACATGGCACCGGGCAGGGTGAGCGCGCCCGACGCGTAGTAGAGCTGGTCCGTCGAGCACAGGCCGATCTCGGTGACGTCGGCGCCACGGGCCGCCGCTCCGCGCGCGAAGGCCCGGGACAGTCCGGGCGAGGAGGGCCGCATGTCGTGCCCGGTCACGATGGCGTCCGCGCCGGTCACCTGGACGAAGGCGGCACCGAACAGCTCGGCCAGCGGCTCGTCCCACTGGTCCGGGACCACCCCGCGCACGTCGTACGCCTTCACGAGCTGCGACAGATCAGCAGTCACGGCCAACCCTCCAGAAGTCCACTTCGGTCGGCCCAAACTACCCTTCCGGGACGGCGGGAAGAGGGAGCGAGCCGCAGTGGAGCACATCCGTGACCTGCGGAACCCGCCCATCGGTGACCTGCCGAACCCGCCCATCGGTGACCTGCGCGACCCTCCCTTCCCGCCCGGCCGGGGGAAGCGTCCGCCCCGGAACGGGTGCGCACGGGGGCGGGCCGCTCGTCGGAGGTCGGCCCGAACTGGCCCACACCGGCGGCCAGTACAGCGCTCAGTACAGCGGCCGGTACGGCAGCCGGCAGGGCAGCCGGTACGGCCGCCAGGGCGGAGAGGGGCGGGACAGCGGCGAGGGGGGCGGGCCTCAACTCGTAGGCGGTCGGGCGCCGTTCCTCCCGTACCCACATCCACGCGTGGCCGTGCACACCCGCCCGTCCCGCGACACCCGTCACACGGCGGGGGCGCCCGAGTCCGCGGGCCGGCCCGGGACTTGGGCAAGGGTCGGGCGGGAAGGCGTGCTCAGTTGTCCGGTGAGCGCAGGACACGGAGGTGGCCGCGGCGGGCGACCTCCATCGGGTCGGCCGAGCGGGCGCCGCCGCCACCGGCCTCGGCCGCGCGCTGCTGCGGGCGGGCCGCCTCCCGGACCGCGTTCGCCAGCGCCTCCAGGTCGTCGCCGCTGGGGCGGGCGGGACCGCTGGAGTCGGCGAGCCGGACGACCTCCCAGCCGCGCGGCGCGGTGAGGCGCTCGGAGTGCTCGGCGCACAGGTCGTAGCAGTGGGGTTCGGCGTAGGTGGCGAGGGGGCCGAGGACCGCGGTCGAGTCGGCGTAGACGTACGTCAGCGTCGCGACGGCGGGACGGCCGCAAGCGGTGCGCGAACAGCGACGTACAGGGCTCACGACGTTGGACGGTACCGCACTCTTGAGCGGGCCGCGACGACTCGCCCCCAGGTCACCCCACCGTGTCGTCATGTGAGACCGCCCACACCCTTTTTCGATCATCACCCCCTGACCTGGGGGGACATCGCCACCGGCACCACCGAACAGCCCTGATTCCGGTCACCACTTGGTGCAAACCACGTCAATTGCCATGTGAATGACGGTCCGGGAAGGATACGGAATCGAGCCCAACCTTGGCCGGAATGGTCATCGGACGACATCCGGAACAGGGACCGGATCACCGGGCGCCCGCCGGGCCCTTGAACGACGGGCGCAGCGTGGGGCCGGGCGGCCGGGGCGGGCGGGGACTACTCTTCGTCAGTGATGGACAACCCCGTACCGCCCCCCGCCCCAGCGGCCGGCCCCCGCCGCCGTGACCGCCATGGCCGTGGCATGCGCGGCCCCGTGGCGCCGCCCCAGGTGCCGCTCGCGGCGAGTCGCGCCGACGTGTTCGCGGACCTGGTGCAGGACTCCGTGGAGCGGCTGGAGCGGCGCTGGCCGCAGCTCGCCGACATCGACTTCCTGGTTCTCGAAGTACCTCGTCTGGAGGGCTCGGGCGAGGGGTGGAGCGACGAGGCGGTACCCCTGGGGGGCACGATCGCGGCCCGCGAGGGGCGTCCCGCGCGCGTGGTCGTCTACCGCCGCCCGGTCGAGATCCGTACCAAGGGCCGCGACGAGCGCGCCGCCCTGGTGCACGAGATCGTCGTGGAACAGGTCGCGGAGCTGCTGGGGCTCACCCCGGAGACGGTCGACCCCCGGTACGGCGAGGACTGAGCGGGGCCTTTGGGGCCCCGCCTCACTTCCCCAGCAGCACCGACAGATCCTGGTCCGCGCGGGGGACCGAGACCGTGCCCCGGTCGTCCGGGAGGGTCTGGATGGTGAACGCGGGCACGCCCTCCTGGTTCGCGGACAGCATCCGGGAGGCGTAGACCGGGCCTCCGGAGACCGGCTCGACGGTGAGGGCGTACGTGCCCTTGAGGCCGCTCGGGACCGGCGCCTCGACGTTCTGCGTGGTGCCGCCCTTGATCGTGAACGTCTTGGACACCGGTGAGCCGCCGCCGCTGCCCGCCGAGGCGGTGACCTTGACCGTGGCGTCCTTGCCCGGCGCGGTGACCGCCAGGGTGGAGCCCTTGGCGCTGTTGTCGGCCGCCGTCGCGCGCGTGCCGACCGGGGCGGTGGCCGGGATGAACGCGGACTCCCGCCGGTCGCCCTTGCCGCGCACCACTCTGAGGGCGGCGACGACCGGGACGGAGGAGTCGCTCGGCGTGAGCACCAGGGAGCCCGGCTCGCCGCGGGTGACGTCCCCGAGGTCGACGGCGGAGGTCATGCCGGCCTTCACGTGGAGGGTCTCGTTGCCCGCCGGGGTGATCAGGCCGGTGGGCGAGGCCAGGCGGACCTTGAGGTCGGCGTCCGTGTCGCCGGGCGCGAAGGCGACCAGGCGCACCGAGGTGGCGTCCTTGGGGATGCCCGGCAGGACGAGGCTGCCCGCGGGGTCGGCGGAGGCGGCCAGCCAGTCGCCGCCGGTCTTGTCGTCCAGCGCCTGGACGGCGGCGCCCACGCGGCCGCTGCGGACCGTCACGTGCACGGTGAGGTCGGCCTGCGGGGCGCCGGTCAGGGTGTTCAGCAGGATCGGCTCGGCGGCGTGCGGCTGGACCGTGATCCCGTCGGCCACTGTGGACTTGAGGGTGCCGTCCTTGCCGTAGAGGTCGATGTCGACGACGGCCGCCGAGTCGTCCGGGTTGGTCAAGTGCACATAGTCCGTGCGGTCGTCGGCGGTGCTGGCGCCGGGGAACCAGAACTCGGTGTCCGGAGCGGTGCAGTTGGTGCCGAGCAGGCCGCGGCCGGTGCCGGCGGCGACGTCCGTGGTCTGCTGAACGGTCCAGCCGGGCGCGAACTCGCCCTCGGCGGTGCCGACGAGCGCGGACGTCTGGGAGCCCGAGGCCTCGCCGGTCGCGGGCTTGCCGGGCTCCTTGGGCCGCACGACGGGCTTGGCCGCCTTGCCGCCGCCCTTCTTGCCGCCCGAGCCGCCGGCCGACTCCTCGGTGGCCGGGGCCAGTTCGGCCTTGCCGCGGTCGCCCGCGCCCTGGGCGACGGGGGTGAACGAGGTGTACGCGGTGTCGGCGATGTCGGAGGTGCTCGGCTGCGGGCAGAGCAGACTGGTGCGCTCCACGGGCAGCCGCGCGGCCGTGTGCGCGGTGTCCGCGCCGGAGGCGTCCGTCCCGCGCAGCGTGGCGAACCCGGTGACGGCGGTGAGCGCGGTCACGCCGGCGATCAGGGACAGGGTGGTGCGGTTCACTGCTGGCTCCCGTCGGGGCGCTCGCTGTCGGTGCCGTGCTGCGAGGGCGGCGCGGGGTCGTAGGCCTGGTCGTAGCCCTGCTCACCCGTGCCGTAGCCCTGGCCTTGGGCGTCGTAGGGCATGCCGTTCGCGTCGTAGCCCTGGCCGTACGCGGGGTCGTAGGGCGCCGTGCCGCCGTACGCGTACGGGTCGTACTGGCCGCCCTGGTAGGGGTCCGCCTGGTACGGCTGCTGGTAGCCGCCCGTCGCGTACTCCCCGGTGCCTTCGTACTGCTCGCCGCCGTAGGTGGTGTACTCGGCGCCCGCGTGGCTCGGGGTGTCCCACTCGTCGTGGGTCTGCTGGTGCGGGACGGCGCCGGCCGGGATCTCCTCGTCGGGGGCGGGCCTGCCCTCGGCGTCCTCCTCCGGTCCCTCGGCCTCCGCCTCGGCTTCCGCCTGGGCGCGCAGGCGGCGGGCGCGGCGGCCGTCTCCCGCGGCGTCCTGGGCGGGCACGGTCCGCTCCTCGGGCAGGTCGTCGTCCACGTCCCGGCGGCGGCCGGGCAGGGCGAGGACCACGAGGACGAGCGCGAGGGCGCCCTGGATCCACAGCCAGGCGGTGTGGGTCAGCGGGGCGTCGAAGGTGACGTCCAGCCGGCCGCCCTGGGCGGGCAGTTCGAAGCCCTGCGCCCAGCCGTCGACCGTGGTGCGGGTGAGGGGCTTGCCGTCCAGGGTGGCGGTCCAGCCCGGGTCGGCGCTGTCGGCGAGCCGCAGGACGCGGCCCTCGGCGCCGGTCGGAATGGTGGTGTGCAGCTCGACCGGTCCGGCGGCGATGGACTGCGGCTCGCCGGACTCGGGCACGATCGCGGCCCGTGAGACCTGCCGGTTGACCCGCCACAGGGCGCTGCCGTCCTGCTGGCTGAGCCGGGTCAGGCCGGGGGTGGCGTCCAGGACGCGGCTCACCTCGCGGGGCGCGCCCTTGCGGACCAGGACGTAGCGCACGGCGAAGCCGCCGAGTTCGTCGGCCTGGTCGGCGCCGGAGCCCGCGATCAGGTTGGCGACGACCTTGTCGAGCTTCTTGTTCTCGCCGCCGGCCGTGGCGAGTTCGGCGTCGCCGAGGCGGGCGCCGGAGCCGCGGACCAGCATGTAGCCGACCTGGGCGGCGGAGCGGCTGTCGAGGACGAGGGTGCGGGCCTGGTCGCGGGTGCCGCTCTCCTCGGCGACGAACGCGGGCACCTGCACAGGGTCTCGGCGCTCCACGGGTCCGTCGGCGCCCCGGATGATCCAGCCGGCGGCGATGAGCAGCGGGCCCGCGGCGCAGGCGAAGGCGATGAGCGCGGCGACCGGCTGGCGCCAGCCGAAGCTCTGCTCGGCCACCCGCGCGCGGGCGCCGTCGGCTCCGACGGCCGCGGCGGCGAGCAGCGCGAGCCCGTAGACGAGGGTGGCGGGGCCGGCCCAGGCGGAGCTGTTCGACAGGACCGCGAAGACGAGGGCCACCACGGCGACGATCCAGGCGACCCTGATCCCGCCCTGGCGCTCGGTGCGCAGCAGGGCGGCGAGCGCGGCGAGTACGACACCGAAGAGCATCAGGCCGCTGACGGTGCCCGGGCCGCCGGGGCTCGCGCCGAGCAGGTCGAACGCGGAGGCGGCGCTCGCCCCGTACTCCAGGCCGGCTTCCTTGAAGAAGCCGAACGGCAGCAGCGTGAGCGACCAGGGGGCGAGGACCAGCAGCGGGGTGCCGAGCTGGGCGAGGAAACGCGGCCCGTAGGCGGCCAGTTCCCTGCGGCGCACGGCGAGCAGGGCGAGGCCGAGGACGAGCGCGATGGGCCAGACGATCGGGGTGAACGCGGTGGTGAACGTCAGCAGCAGGGCGTAGGCCCAGGTGGCGCGCCAACTGCCGCGCGCTCCCGAGGAGTACGCGAGACCGGCGGCGGCGATGCCCGCGCGCGCCATGAGGGGCAGCAGGATCGCGAGGACGGCCGTGCCGATGCGGCCGCCGGCCAGCGCGCCGGTGGCGGCGGGCAGGAAGGCGTAGGCGACGGAGGCCCAGGCGCGCAGCAGGCGGGACTCGACCAAGGGGCGCGAGGCGAAGTAGGCGGCGAAGCCGGCCAGCGGCACGGAGGCCACCAGGAGCACGGTGACCGCGAGTCCGGTGGAGCCGAGGAGGGCGGAGGCCAGCAGGGCGACGAGCGCGAGGTAGGGCGGGGCGGCCTGGGTGTCGCCGGCGCCGACCGGATGCCAGCCGTCGAGATAGCGGGACCACAGCGCGGAGGCGTCGGACGGGGCGGGCAGCAGCGCGCCGCCGGAGAGGGCGCCGCCGCCGAGCAGTTCGCGGCAGGCGAGCAGCGAGACGAACAGCAGGACCAGGAAGAGCATCGGGCCGGGGTTGCGCGCGATGCGCTTGAGCCGGGCGAACTGCTCGATCTCCAGGAACTCGGCGTCGTCACCGCCGGGTCCGGACTCGACGGCGCCGCCGTGCCGGCCCGCTCCGGTGGCCGGTTCGGCGTCGGAGCGGCTCACCAGGCTGCCGGCGACCTGCTCGATGGTGGCCCGCACGGTCGCGCCGGGGGGAGGGAACAGCGGGCGCAGTTCGCCCTTGTCGACCTGGGGGGTGCCGCGCCTGCGCCGCCCGGCGATGACGCGCTCTGGGCGCAGCAGGGTGCCGAGCAGGCCGCGGATCTCGTCGACGGCCTGGCCGGGGACCTTGCCCACGAGGTAGGCGACGGTGCGCAGCAGGGTGCCGAGGACCAGGCGGATCAGGATCCAGGGGAGCTGGGTGGTGCGGGCGTTGACCAGGAGGGTGTAGACGGCGCCCGCCTTGTCGACCTTGTGCGGGGACGCGGAGGTGCGGCCCACGCAGTCGACGGTGCGGCGCTCGCGGGAGGCGGCCTCGGCGTGCCGGACGACCGCTTCCGGGGCGACGAGGACGCGGTGTCCCGCGGCCTGGGCGCGCCAGCACAGGTCGACGTCGTCACGCATCAGGGGCAGCCGGCGGTCGAAGCCGCCGAGTTCCTCGAAGACGTCGCGGCGGATGAGCATGCCGGCGGTGGAGACGGAGAGGACGGGGTGGACGTGGTCGTGCTGTCCCTGGTCCTGCTCGCGGCGGTCCAGGCCGGTCCAGCGGCGGCCGGAGTTGGCGATGGTGACGCCGACTTCGAGGAGCTGGCGCCGGTCGTACCAGCCGCGGAGCTTGGGGCCGACGATCGCGACCTCGTGGCCCAGCTCGCGCTCGCTCTCCACGACGCGCAGCAGGTGGGCGAGGGCGTCGGGCTCGGGGGCGCTGTCGTCGTGCAGCAGCCAGAGCCACTGCTCGGGTTCGCCGTACGGAAGCTCGGGCAGGTCGTAGGCGTCGTCGCGCCAGCTGCGGGTGACGGGGTCCCAGCCGCTCGGCCGCTTCAGGTAGGGCAGGTCGTCCGGGGTCAGCACACCGGCGGTGCGCGACGCCTCCTCGACGGCCTGGCCGAATCCGGTGCGGCGGGCGAGGTGCAGGACGTGGTCGGCGCCGAGCGCGTCGGTGAGCAGGAGTGCGGAGTCGTCCGCGCTGCCGGTGTCGGCCGCCACCGCGTTCTGCACGGGGCGCTCCTGGCCGAGCAGCCCGGCGAGCGCCTCGGGCAGCCAGCGGGCGCCGTCGTGGGAGACGAGCACCGCGGTCACCACGTGGCGCGGGAACTCAGGGGCGGCAGCGGCGTCGTGACGGGCTGCCGAATGGCTGTGCACGGACATCGAGGTACGGGCCCCGGTTCGATGGACTGCGGTGGACGTCTGTGTCCGGCGGGGACAGCGGGACGTCTCGGACGAGGGCCCACACTAACGGCTGGGCAGGACGACGGCCCGCCGCCTGTGGATAACCCACCTGCGACGGGCCGTTCGTTACGTGAGCGTGTGTGCCGATTGGTCGGCGGCGCCCCCGCGCGCGTACGGCTGTTTTCCGTACGCTGTTGCGTGCGACTGTTTTCGGACAGTGTCCCTGCCGCGCGTGACCGCCCCGGGGGCCGGTGTCGCGACGGGTCAGACGGCGGCCTTCTTGAGCCGGCGCCGCTCCCGCTCGGACAGACCGCCCCAGATGCCGAACCGCTCGTCGTTCGCGAGCGCGTATTCCAGGCACTCGGAGCGGACCTCACAGGCGAGGCAGACCTTCTTGGCCTCGCGGGTGGAGCCGCCCTTCTCGGGGAAGAAGGACTCGGGGTCGGTCTGGGCGCACAGCGCGCGCTCCTGCCAGCCGAGTTCCTCGTCCGCGTCGTCGACCAGCAGTTGCTGCACCAGCTCGGTCATGTGCGCCCCTCGTCTGTCTTTCGCGTCCCCGTGATGCTGCCGTTACCGATTTCGGCTGAACGACACGAGTGAAATTACAAGTGTGCCGATCCGGGCCAGTCAAGCCGAGATCTGCTATTGGGCCCCTTATTCACTCTGCGGAACCAAGGCTATGCGGAAAGTGTTCAAATCGGCATAAACCCTGACAGCCCAAGGGGTCCGGTCGGGCCGCCCGCCGGCCACCCGCCTCCCTAAGGAGAAGGACGGCCGGAAGTCCGGCCACGTTCCGGAGTGCTCCCCGAAGCGAGCCTGATCACAAAGACATCACGGGCTCGCGTCGAGGTTTGTGCGCCCGGTTGTGCGCCATGTGTCCGGGGAGCCGGGTGAGCAAACCTTTCGCCTGCCAGATGAACCGGATGAGGTGAAACATCTCCCACATACCGGACATGAAGTTGACAGTAGGAGTGTGAACCGCTGTCCTTGTGGGCATGCTCGCGAACTTGGCATCCACCCCGACCCGCATCGCCGGGTCCCACGGTGCTGCCCACGTCCGCTGTGGCTGTTGTTGCTGTTCGAGCTGTTGAGCCTCACCGCGCTCCGGCTCCCTCGCCGCCACTGAGGCGAACCCCCCGCCCCCACCGGGCGACCGCCCGCACCAGGGCACCCCCTCCCGCCCGGCACCCGGGTGTGAACCCCGCTCGCGATCCGGGCGGAACGGCCAGCGACACCCCAGCACTCTCCCGCCGAGGAACCACCGCACCCATGAACAGCGACAGCGACCTCCAGATCGCCGGCGACATCCTCGAAGTACCGCACCTGCTCCAGCCGCCGCGCGAGCACCCCGTCACCGTGGCCGACTTCGTCGGCATGGCGCGCGCCATCGCCGCCGACCGCTCCCAGTGGGAGCACCTCGTCCAGTACGACGCCACCTCCCGCTGGTACCACCGGCTGTCCACCGGACCCGGCTACGAGGTGTGGCTGCTGTCCTGGGTGCCCGGCCAGGGCAGCGGACTGCACGACCACGGCGGCTCCTCCGGCGTACTGACCGTCCTCGACGGCGCGCTGACCGAGCGCACCGAGCGCGGCACGCGCGCCCTGGGCTCCGGCGCGCAGCGGGTGTTCGCGCCGGGCTACATCCACGAGGTCGTCAACGACTCGCTCGAACCGGCGGTCAGCCTGCACGTCTACTACCCGGGTCTCACCGAGATGCCGATGCACGCGGCGCGGTGCGCGGTCGCCGGGAGCGTGCGGCCGACGGACCCGGTGGGCACGGCCGCCGGGGCCGAGGTCGGCTGACGGAGCGGGGCGGGGCCGCCCGGCTGACAGGGTGCCGGGACCGGCCGACCTGATGCCGGGGCGGGCCGACCGGCTGACGCGGTGTCGGTGGTGCCTGCAAGACTGAACCCCATGCGCATTGTGGTTCTGGCAGGCGGTATCGGTGGTGCACGGTTCCTGCGTGGTCTCCAGCGGGCCGTCCCGGACGCGGACATCACGGTCATCGGCAACACCGGCGACGACATCCACCTCTTCGGGCTGAAGGTCTGCCCCGACCTCGACACGGTGATGTACACGCTCGGCGGCGGCATCAACGAGGAGCAGGGCTGGGGCCGTTCCGACGAGACCTTCCATCTGAAGGAGGAGCTGGCGGCGTACGGGGTCGGGCCGGAGTGGTTCGGGCTCGGCGACCGCGACTTCGCGACGCACATCGTGCGCACGCAGATGCTCGGCGCGGGCTATCCGCTCAGCGCCGTCACCGCGGCGCTCTGCGACCGGTGGAAGCCGGGCGTGCGGCTCATCCCCATGTCGGACGACCGCGTCGAGACGCATGTCGCCGTCACCCTCCCGGAGGGCGACCCGGCCGGCGCGGCGGGCGAGCGCAAGGCGATCCACTTCCAGGAGTACTGGGTGCGGCTGCGGGCCTCCGTGCCGGCCGAGGCGATCGTGCCGGTCGGCGCCGAGCAGGCCAAGCCGGCGCCCGGGGTCCTCGAAGCCATCGCCGAGGCCGACGTCATCCTCTTCCCGCCGTCCAACCCGGTCGTCTCCGTCGGCACCATCCTCGCCGTGCCCGGCATCCGCGAGGCGATCGCCGAGGCGGGCGTGCCCGTCGTCGGCCTCTCCCCCATCGTCGGCGACGCGCCCGTGCGGGGCATGGCCGACAAGGTGCTCGCCGCGGTCGGCGTCGAGTCCACCGCCGCCGCCGTCGCCGAGCACTACGGCTCGGGGCTCCTCGACGGCTGGCTGATCGACACCGTGGACGCCGCCGCGGTGGAGCGCGTCGAGAGCGCCGGCATCCGCTGCCGGGCGGTCCCGCTGATGATGACCGACCTCGACGCGACCGCGGCCATGGCCCGTGAGGCGCTCGCCCTGGCGGAGGAGGTACGGACCCCGTGACCACCGCGAACCCCGCGGACGCCCCGGGACCGGCCGGACCGGACCGGCGGCCCGCCGAGCCCACCGGAGCCGGCTACCGGGTCTGGGCGCTCGACGGCCTGCCCGAGGTGCGCCCGGGCGACGACCTCGCGAAGCTCATCGCCGCGACCGGGCCCGGCCTGGCCGACGGGGACGTGCTCCTCGTCACCTCCAAAATCGTCTCGAAGGCGGAGGGCCGGATCGTCCGGGCCGACGACCGCGAGGCCGCCATCGACGCCGAGACCGTCCGGGTCGTGGCGCGCCGCGGCACGCTGCGCATCGTGGAGAACCGGCAGGGCCTGGTGATGGCCGCCGCCGGGGTCGACGCGTCCAACACCCCCGCCGGGACCGTGCTGTTGCTGCCCGAGGACCCCGACGCGTCGGCGCGGGCGATCCGGGACGGGCTGCGGGACGCCCTCGGGGTCGAGGTCGGCGTCGTCGTCACGGACACCTTCGGCCGGCCCTGGCGCACCGGGCTCACCGACGTCGCCATCGGCGCGGCCGGCGTCCAGGTCCTGGACGACCTGCGCGGCGGTACGGACGCGCACGGCAACGCGCTCAGCGCGACCGTCGTCGCCACCGCCGACGAACTCGCCGCCGCGGGCGACCTCGTCAAGGGCAAGTCCGCCGGACTGCCCGTCGCCGTCGTGCGCGGCCTTCCCCACCTGGTGACCGGGGGCGACGGCGAGGGGGCCCGGGCCATCGTCCGCGGCGCCCGCGACGACATGTTCCGGCTCGGCACCTCGGAGGCCGTACGGGAAGCGGTCACCCAGCGGCGGACGGTGCGGGCCTTCACGGACGAGCCCGTCGACCCCGGTGCCGTGCGCCGGGCGGTCGCCGCGGCCGTGACCGCGCCCGCACCGCACCACACCACGCCCTGGCGGTTCGTGCTCCTGGAGACGCCCGAGTCGCGGACGCGGCTGCTCGACGCCATGCGCGAGGCGTGGATCGCCGACCTGCGGGCCGACGGCAAGAGCGAGGAGTCCATCGCCCGGCGGGTCCGCCGTGGCGACGTCCTGCGCAGCGCGCCGTACCTCGTGGTGCCGTGCCTGGTCATGGACGGCTCCCACACCTACGGGGACGCCCGGCGGGACGGGGCCGAGCGCGAGATGTTCGTCGTCGCCACCGGCGCGGGCGTGCAGAACCTCCTGGTCGCCCTGGCCGGCGAGCGGCTCGGCTCCGCGTGGGTGTCGTCGACGATGTTCTGCCGTGACGTGGTCCGCGAGGTGCTGGACCTGCCAGGCGGCTGGGACCCGATGGGCGCGGTGGCCGTGGGACACGCGGCGGAGGAACCCCGGGAGCGGCCGGCGCGGGAGGTGGAGGGGTTCGTCGTGGTGCGGTGAGAGGCGCCGCGCCGGCTTTGTTCGGTGCGGGGGGCGCGGGCTTTGTGTCGGGAGGGCGCGTGCCGCTTGTGGGAAGCGGGCGTTTTCGGCCACGGGAGCGCCTACCCTCGTAGGGCACCCCGAGTACCCCTAGGACCTCATCCGTGGCTGGACGTTTCGCTCCCCGGCCCTCGCGTACGACCGTGCGCGGCGGCCATGTCGTCCTGCCCGGCGGGACACCCGGCGCCGCCCGCGGCGCGATACCGCGGCAGGCCGCCGAGCCCGCCCGTGTCCGCAGCTGGGCGCCCGACGGGCCCCTCGACCTCGGGCTCGTCCTCGGGCCGCTGCGTCGGGGCCCCGGCGATCCGACGTTCCGTACGACTCCCGACGGCGCCGTGTGGCGGGTCTGCCGCACGCCCGCCGGGCCCGGCACCCTGCGGGTGACCCTGCGCGGCACGGTCGCCCGGGGCGAGGCCTGGGGGCCCGGCGGGGACTGGCTCCTCGACCGGCTGCCCGAACTGCTCGGCGCCGCCGACGATCCCGACGCCTTCCGGCCACGGCACCGGCTCCTCGCCGTCACCCGGCACCGGCGGCCGGGCCTGCGGCTCGTGCGCACCGGCCTGGTCATGGAGTCGCTGATCCCCTCCGTCCTGGAGCAGAAGGTCACCACCGACGAGGCGTACCGGGCCTGGCGGCTGCTCGTGCGGAAGTTCGGCGAGCCCGCCCCCGGGCCCGCCCCCGAGCGGATGTACGTCATGCCGGCGCCCCGGACCTGGGCGCTCATCCCGTCCTGGGAGTGGCACCTCGCCGGGGTCGACGACAAGCGGGCGTCCACCGTTCTGCGGGCCGTGCGGGTCGCGGCGCGGCTGGAGGAGGCGGTGCGGCTCGATCCCGTGCGGGCCCGGGAGCGGCTGGAGCTGGTGTCCGGGATCGGGCCCTGGACCTCTGCCGAGGTCGTGCAGCGGAGTCACGGGGCGGCGGATGCCGTGACCGTGGGGGATCTTCATCTGCCGGGGATCGTGGGGTACGCGCTGGCCGGGGATCGGGACGCGGATGACGCCGTGATGCTGGAGTTGCTGGAGCCCTACGCCGGGCAGCGGCATCGGGCGGCTCGGTTGATTCTGCTGTCCGGGCGGACGCCCGCGCGGCGGGTTCCCAAGATGCCTCGGGGGGACATCGGGAAGCTTTAGGGGGTCCCGGTCGCGCCAGGCGTCCCGGTCGCGCCAGGCGTCCCGGTCGCGCCAGGCGTCCCGGTCGCGCCAGGCGTCCCGGTCGCGCCGGGGGTCCCGGTCGCGCCGGCTCCTGCTCGCGCCGGGGCTCCTGTTCGCGCGGGTGCAACCGGGTTTCGCCCCCTCCGCCCCTGCCCTTCCCGTCCCCTGGGGCTCCGCCCCAGACCCCGCTCCTCAAACGCCGGAGGGGCTGGAGGATCGCGAGCGCCGGAGGGGCTGAAGGACCGCGGGTGCCGGAGGGGCTGAAGGACCGCGGGTGCCGGAGGGGCTGAAGGACCGCGGGTGCCGGAGGGGCTGAAGGACCGCGGGTGCCGGAGGGGCTGGGTGGGCTGCCCCTCCGGCGGGGCGCTACTGGTCCGACGAGAAGCGGAGGGACGCCGCCGGGATGTGGGCGTCGCACCAGACGCGGACTCCCTCGCGGAGTTCGTTGTCGGGGCCGACCGTCGCGCCGTCGCCGATGACCGCGCCGGTGAGGATCGTGCGTTCGCCGATGCGGGCGCCGAGACCGACGAGGGAGTCGGTGACCACCGCGCCCGGTTCGACCACCGCTCCGGCGAGGATCGTGCTGCCGGAGATCCGGGCGCCCTCGCCGACCTGGGCGCCCTCGCAGACGACCGTGCCGCCGGTGAGCTTGGCGTCGGGGGCGACCCTGGCCGTGGGCAGGATCAGGCGGTCGCCGCAGCGGCCGGGGACGGCCGGGGACGGGGCGCGGCCGAGGACGAGGTCGGCGGAGCCGCGGACGAAGGCCTGCGGGGTGCCGAGGTCCAGCCAGTACGTGGAGTCGACCATGCCCTGGAGGTGGGCGCCGGTGGCCAGCAGCTCGGGGAACGTCTCGCGCTCGACGGAGACGGGACGGCCCTCGGGGATGGTGTCGATGACCGAGCGGCGGAAGACGTAGGCGCCCGCGTTGATCTGGTCGGTGACGATCTCCTCGGGGGTCTGCGGCTTTTCGAGGAACGCGGTGACACGGCCGGTGGGGTCGGTGGGGACGAGCCCGAACGCGCGCGGGTCCTCGACCCGGGTGAGGTGGAGGGAGACGTCCGCGCCCGTCGTCCGGTGCGTCGCGACCAGGGCCGGGATGTCCAGCCCGGTGAGGATGTCGCCGTTGAAGATCAGGACGGGCTCGTCGGGGCCCGAGTGCAGCCGGGAGGCCACGTTGCGGATGGCGCCGCCGGTGCCGAGCGGCTCCTCCTCGGTGACGTACTCGATGTGCAGGCCCAGCGAGGAGCCGTCGCCGAAGTACGGCTCGAAGACCTCGGCGAGGTAGGAGGTGGCCAGCACGATGTGTTCGACGCCCGCGGCGCGGGCCCGGGCGAGCTGGTGCGTGAGGAAGGGGACACCGGCCGCGGGCACCATCGGCTTGGGCGTGTGCACCGTGAGGGGGCGCAGCCGGGTGCCTCTGCCGCCGACCAGGAGGATCGCTTCTGTCACCTGTCGTCTCTGCTTCCTGCCGGGACCGGCCGAACTGTGTTCCGGCCGGCCAGTGTATGCAGACTGTTCGATGGCGCCTTCGAGGGCCGTACGGTCCGTCGAGGGGCCGTGTCCGTGACGTCAGGTGATCCCCGCCCGGCCCCGGCCGGCCGGGCGGTGCCGGCACCGCCGGTTCCGGGCCCCGCCTACCGGCCCTGGTAGCGGGCCGCCGTCGTCCGTGCCGAGCCGAGCTTGCCGTAGAGCAGCCGTCCGGGGCACTCCGTGGCGAACCCGTCCCGATGGCCGGAGATCACATTCAGTCGTACGTTCTTTCCCTTTCCGTAGAGATTGCCACCGCCCGACTTCAGGTATGTCGTGCCACGCGGATTGCCACCGTAGAGGCCCAGCTTCCAGGCGGTGAGACGGGCGATGGCCTTGAGGGACGCGTCGGTCGGCTTGGTGTTCTGGAAGGTGCCGAGGACGGCGATCCCCATGCTGTCGGTGTTGAAGCCGAGGGTGTGGGCGCCGAGGACCGGCTTGGCGACGCCCCCGGCCCGGCCCTCGTAGATGTTTCCGCACTTGTCGACGAGGAAGTTGTAGCCGATGTCCCGCCAGCCGCTGCTCACCACGTGGTAGCGGTAGATGCTGCGGATGAGCGAAGGCACCTGGGAGCAGCTGTAGTTGTTGCCCGACGCCGTGTGGTGCACGAAGGCCGCCTTGACCTTCTTGGTGTAGACGAAGCCGCGCTCGCGGAGCTTCTCGTTCGCGCCCCAGCCCTTGCGGGTGATGATGCGCGGGCGGGCGCCGATGTACGGCTTCACGCGCGGTGCGGCCGGGTCCGCGGTGAGGTACTGGCGTTCGGTCTCCTGCTGGGAGAGCGCGCTGATCTCGGTGGCCCCGGCGCTCGGCAGCCCGTCCGCGGCGCCCGCGCGCACGCTCCCGGCGCGCGTGGCGACCGGCGCACCCCCGGCCCGCGCGGCCGGGCGGACGTCCACGCGCTCGGCGGGCCCTCCGGGGTCGACCAGTTCGAGGTGCAGGCCCTTGGGGAGCGGGGTGCCCTGTCCGGCGCCCGCGCGCTTCCCGGAGCCGGAGCCTCCCCCGGCGTCTCTCCCGGTATCTCCCCCGTTGTCTCCGCCGGCTTCGGCTGTGCCGCGGGGTGCGCCCCGGGCGGTGGTCTGGTCCGCGTCCACGCGGACCTCGACGCCGTCCGAGTCGCCCACCCACAGCGGGGCGGTGGCGCCGCGCACGCGCCGGGAGGCGCCCTCGGCGGTGTCGGGGTCGGCGCCGTGCTCGTGGTTGTGGGTGTCGACATCCTGCCAGCCCGACCAGTGGCCGGTGCCGGCCGCCCGGGTGCGGACCTGGACCCGGCCGCGCAGCTCGCTGCCGGGGTCGTCCCAGACGACGCCGACCAGGGAGAAGGGCCGTACGTCCCGGGGGCGCAGGCCCTGTTCGGGGGCGGCGCCCCCGAGGGCGCGGGCGCCGGTGAGCGGGACGAGGGGCAGGGACTGGGTGCTGCCGGGGACGGAGGTCTCGGACGTCACCGCCGACGGCCCGGCCTGCGCCGGGGCGGGCAGGGTGAGCGGAAGGGCGAGAGCGGCCGCGCAGGTGACGCCGACCGAGGAGGCAAGGAATCCACGCATGCCCCTGATCTTGGACATAGTCATACATATCTGTCCATCGCGGAATTGACGGACCGTCGGACGCGGCTCCGCCGAACCGGTGGCTCGTGCCGTCCGTGCGGCGCGGCGGCCCCGCGTACGCTTGCGCGCGTGACAGCCACCGACCGCACCCCCGCCGACCTGCTGCGATCCGCGCTCGCCACGGATCCCGCCCGCCCCCTGGTGACCTTCTACGACGACGCGACGGGCGAACGCGTCGAATTGTCCGTGGCCACCTTCGCCAATTGGGTGGCCAAGACCGCGAACCTCCTCCAGGGCGAGCTGTCCGCCGAGCCCGGCGAGCGGGTCGCGCTGCTGCTGCCCGCGCACTGGCAGACGGCCGTGTGGCTGCTCGCCTGCTCCTCGGTGGGCGTCGTCGCGGACCTCGGGGGCGATCCGGCCGCCGCGGACCACGTCGTCGCCGGGCCGGGCCGGTTCGAGGAGGGGCTCGCCTGCTCCGGCGACCGGATCGCCCTGTCGCTCGCCCCGCTCGGCCGCCGCTTCCCCGCCCCGCCCGCCGGATACGCCGACTACGCGGTGGAGGTGCCGAGCCAGGGCGACCGGTTCGCCCCGTACGCGCCGGTCGACCCCGAGGAGCCGGCGCTGATCGTCGCCGGGGCCGCGTACACCGGCGCGGAGGTGGTCGAGCAGGCCCGCTCCGACGCGGCAGGCCTCGACCTGACGGGGCCCGGCTCGCGCATCCTGTCGGCGCTCCCCTACGACACCTGGGAGGGCCTGTCGGCGGGCCTGTACGCGCCGCTCGCCACCGGCGGCTCGGTGGTGCTGTGCCGCCACCTGGACCAGCTCGGGGAGGACCGGCTCGCCCAGCGGATCGAGAGCGAGCGGGTCACGGCGACCGCCCGCTAGAGCCTGCCCCACCCGATCCGGACGACAGGCCGAGGAGACGCCCCGGCCCCCGCGACCGGGCCGCCGTCGCCCGTTCGGCTCATCACCGGGCCCCCTCACCAGCGACTTCGGGACATGGTCGAAGGAGCAGCAGACACGCTCGTACACCAGGAGGGGTGGTGGATTCCGACGTGACCGACTCCGAAGGCGCTCCCTCCGGACGTCCGGTGGGGCCGGTGCCGGGAGCGTCGCCCACCGGGGCCGGGCTGATACGCAGGCGCCGGCGCCTGCTGCGCCACACCGCGCTGGGCGTCGCCGTGGTGGTCCTCGGCGCGGGGGTGGCCGGCTGGGTCGCCTACGAGAAGCTGAACGCGAACATCACGGCCGACGACGACGCGGCGGCCGAACTCGCCCGGTACGAGAAGGAGCGCCCCACCGCGCTGGTGCACGGCGCGCAGAACATCCTGCTGATCGGGTCGGACTCGCGCTCGGGCGCCGGCAACAAGAAGTACGGCCGCGACTCGGGGACCGAGCGGTCCGACACCACGATCCTGCTGCACCTCGCGGCGGACCGGCGCAGCGCCACCGCCATGTCGCTGCCCCGCGACCTGATGGTGGACGTGCCGGGCTGCCGGCGCCCGGACGGCAGCCGCACCAAGCCCATGTTCGCGATGTTCAACTACGCCTTCCAGGTGGGCGGTTCGGCCTGCACGATCCGGACCGTCGAGAAGCTCACGGACATCCGCGTCGACCATCACATGGTGGTGGACTTCCACGGCTTCAAGGACATGGTCGACGCGGTGGACGGCGTCGAGGTGTGCCTGAGGGAACCCATCGACGACAAGGCCGCGAAGCTGCGGCTGCCCGCCGGCAAGGTCGTGCTCGACGGGGAGCAGGCGCTCGGCTACGTCCGCGCCCGCAAGAGCATCGGCGACGGCAGCGACACCGACCGCATGGACCGCCAGCAGCGGTTCCTCGGCGCGCTCGTCAACAAGGTGCGCGGCAACGACGTACTGCTGAACCCGGCGAAGCTGTACCCGGTGCTGGACGCGGCCACCTCGTCGCTCACCACCGACCCGGGGCTCGCGAGCCTGCGCGGCCTGTACGACCTGGTGCGCGGCATGCGGAACATCCCCACGCAGAACGTGCAGTTCCTGACCGTCCCCCGGACGGCGTACGCCCTGAACGCCAACCGCGACCAGCTCGTCGAGCCCGAGGCGACCCGGCTGTTCGAACGGCTGCGCGCGGACGAGCCCGTGACCGTCACCAAGGAGGCCGACAAGGCCGCCGAAAGCGCCTCGGCGCATTCCGCAACTCCGTACGAGAACTCCTCCCCTCGTCACGAAACGCAGTCGAACAGGAACGGAAAGTCGACGCCTTCCCCATCGGGCCGTTCGACCGGAACACCTGATCCGGCGCCCACTTTCCGGGGAAACACGGCGGCCGAGGACGCGTGCGGGTAAAGCACGCGCCAAGGAGGGGAACAGCAGAGCTAAGAAGTCTCTGAGAAATAGGGCGGATTGCCCGGTTGTAGGGACGTTGAATTTGTCACGGCCGTCGCTCGACGCCGAACCGGGCGGATAGTGTGAGCGATCCGGTGCACCCGGCCGCGAGGTCCGTCCTTGCGGGTCGCGCACTGCTGACCGAGACCCGAGCGCCTTTTGAGGGGGAAAGGCGCCGCGTGGCCCCGACGGAGGATTCAGACAACCGTGGACGCGCAAGGCCGTGGGCGGGCGGATGACATCGATCCCGCAGACCAGTGGGTGCTCAACCCGAACACCGGCGAATACGAACTGCGACTGGCCCCTTCCGGAGCGCAGTCGGGCGTGCCACGGCCGCGCAGGGGCACCGCCCCAGCGGGGGCCCGCACCCGGAGCGCGCCCGGTCAGGACCGTGCCGCCCCCGGCCGGGACCGCGCGGCGCCGGGCCGGGAGCGTCAGGGGCCGGGCACCGATGTGCCCGCGCCGCGCCGACGCCGTGGCGAGCCCCCGGAGCCGCAGCCGGGACGGCGGCGCGGGCGTACGAAGCAGAAGTCGAAGGCGAAGAAGGTCGTGCTGTGGACCGGCGGCACGATGGCGTTCGTGCTGATCGCCGTGGCGGGTGCCGGGTACGCCTATCTCAAGCACCTCGAGGGCAACGTCCACGCCACGGACATCGGCGACTCCGGCAAGGACGGCTTCAGCAAGGACGAGGCCTTCAACCTGCTCATCATCGGCACCGACAAACGGACCGGTAAGGGCAACGAGGGCTACGGCGACAAGAACAGCGTCGGGCACGCCGACACGAACATCCTGCTGCACGTCTCCAAGGACCGGACGAACGCGACCGCGATGAGCATCCCGCGCGACCTCATCGTGGACGTCCCCGAGTGCAGGACGAAGCAGCCGGACGGCACCGAGAAGGTCATCCCGCCGTCGCAGAACGTCCGGTTCAACACGAGCCTCGGCCAGGAGGACCGCAACCCCGGCTGCACGATGGACACGGTCAAGGCCGTCACCGGCATCTCGGTCGACCACTTCGCGATGGTCGACTTCAACGCGGTGAAGACCCTCACCAGCGCGGTGGGCGGCGTCGACGTGTGTCTGGCCAAGGACGTGAACGACCCCGACTCGCACCTCAAGCTCTCCGCCGGCGAGCACACCATCGAGGGCGAGCAGGCCCTCGCCTTCGTGCGCACCCGGCACAGCTTCGGCAACCAGGGCGACCTCGACCGCATCAAGGTGCAGCAGCAGTTCATGGCCTCCCTGATGCGCAAGATGAGTTCGGGCGACACCCTGTCCAACCCCAAGAAGCTGATCGACCTGGCCGAGGCCGCCACCAAGGCGCTCACCGTGGACACCGGCATCGCCAAGGTCAGCACGCTCAAGGACATGGCCCTTGAGCTGAAGAAGGTGCCGACGAAGAACATCACGTTCACGACGGTCCCGGTGATCGACAACCCGGCCGAGCGGGTGCACGCCACGGTCGTGGTCAACCCGGTGACGGCCCAGCCGGTCTTCGACGCCATCAAGAACGACGTCTCCTTCACCGCCGTCAAGCAGAAGGCGCGGCAGGAGAAGGCCGAGGTGGCCGCGCGCCTCAAGGGCTCCCGTTCGGCCGCCGCCGACGTGCGCGTCGACGTCTACAACGGCGGCGCCGAGGCCGGTTCCGCGCAGAAGACCCTGGACTGGCTGCAGAACACCGAGGGCGTGCTCAAGTCCAGCCAGCTCGGAAACGCCGACGAAACACTCGACAAGACCACCCTGGAGTACTCTCCCGACCAGGCCGACCAGGCACGCAAGCTGGCGGATCTCATGGGGCTGCCCGCTTCGGCGATGAAGCCGGGCAAGAGCGAGAAGAACGCGCAGGGGCTGCCGGCGATCGTGCTGACCCTGGGCAAGGACTTCAAGGGCGCCGGCGTCCCGGTCAAGGCTCCGACGAAGGCGCCGGACGTGGAGAAGTCGACGGCGGACAAGACGGTGTGCGCCAAGTGATGACCTAACGGGTTCCACAAGCGTCCTACAGGGCGCGAGAGACCGGCCGGCCGGACGTTTCACGCGTCCGGCCGGACGTACGACGGATCCGTTTGTCAGGCGCAGGGTGGGGAGGGGCTGGGAGATGGCGCAGAGCAGTGTGCGTGGGCAGGGGGCACGACCACGTGCCCGGCGGGCCGCTGGAGGACGGGGCCGCGACGGGGCCGGGGACCGGGTCCGCTACGAGGAGGCCGGCGATCCCGTTCGTACGGCGGGCGACGGGCACGGGGCCGCGGGCACCGGGCACGGGGCGGCGGGCGGCGCGGCCGGGCAGGCCGACGGCGACGGGGCCGCGGTTCCGCGCAGGCAAAGACGCGGCGGCGGCAGCCGTGGCGGGCACCGGCACGGGGGCGGCGGACGGCCGCCGCGCAAGCGCCGGATACTGCGCTGGTCGGCGATGGTCCTGGCACTGCTGATACTCGGGACCGCCGGCGCGGGCTACCTCTACTACCGCCATCTGAACGGGAACATCCGCAAGGACGACCTGAACATCGGCGACGACAAGGACCGCGCGCCGGCGCCCAAGCCGAACGCGGCGGGCCAGACACCGCTGAACATCCTGCTGATCGGGTCGGACGGCCGTAACTCCAAAGAGGACCAGAAGCTCGGCGGGGCCAAGGACACCTTCAACTCGGCGCCGCGCGCCGACGTCCAGATGCTGCTGCACCTGTCGGCGGACCGCACCAACATGTCGGTCGTCAGCATGCCGCGCGACACGCTGCTGCAGATCCCCGCCTGTACCGACCCTCACACCAACAGGACGTATCCCGCGAGCACTTCACTCACCATGACGAACGACTCTCTGGGCCGCGGGGGCCCCGGGTGCACGGTCGCCACCTGGGAGAAGCTGACGGGCATTCACATCGACCACTTCATCATGGTCGACTTCGCGGGCGTGGTGTCGATGGCCGACGCGATCGGCGGCGTCCCGGTCTGCGTGGACGCCAGCATCTACTCGCACACCTCCAACGGCCACGGCTCCGGCCTGAAGCTGAAGAAGGGCACCACCTCGGTCAAGGGCAAGCAGGCCCTGCAGTGGCTGCGTACCCGCTACGGCTTCGAGGACGGCACGGACATCGCCCGGACCAAAGCGCAACACCAGTACATGAACTCGATGGTGCGCCGGCTCCGCGAGAACGCCACCCTGAGCAACCCGGGCAAGCTGAAGGACCTCGCGGAGACCGCCACCAAGGCACTGACCGTCGACAGCGGCCTGGGCACGGTGACCAAGCTCTACGACCTCAGCACCGAGCTGAAGAAGGTCCCGACCGGCCGCATCAACATGACCACCATGCCGTGGGTGTACGCCCCCGGGAACGTCCGGGTGCTGCCCAAGGACAAGGACGCGGACAAGGTCTGGCGGCTGCTGCGCGAGGACATCGCGCTGGACGGCGACGGGAAGAAGAAGCCCAAGGAGCGGACGTCGAAGGACCCGGCCGCGGCGGACGACCAGATCGCCGTGCGGGTGCAGAACGGCACCCGCACCGACACGCTGGCCCCGGTGGCCGGGCGGGCCGGCACGGTGGCCCAGGCACTCGTCGGCGAGGGCTTCACGCGGGCCACGGCCGACCAGACGACGGCAAGCGCCGAGGACACCACGCTGATCCGCTACCCGAGCGCCGACCTGGAGGGGGACGCCCTGCGTCTCGCCAAGGCGCTCGGCGTCCCGTCGAGCGCGGTGGAGAAGTCGGCGGACGTCTCCGGGGTCACGCTGGTGGTCGGCGCGGACTGGCGGGACGGTACGACCTACCAGGCGCCGAAGGACGACGACTCGATGCCGTCCTCGGCGAAGCTCGACAAGGGCTCGGACGAGAAGGCGTGTATGCACGTCGACCCGGCCTACAGCTGGTAGCCGCCGAGGCCGTCCCACGGCCGGTGGGCGCCGCCGCCCCGTGAAACGCTTCGGGCCCCTCTCGACACCGAGAGGGGCCCGACTCGTGTGCGGGCGGCCTCAGTTGGCGCCGGCGGCGGGCGCGGCCGAGGGCTCGGACGGGCCGCCGGGGACCGCCGGACGCCGGGACGCGACGACCTTGCGGGCCAGCGACCTCGGGCTGGTGAGGAAGCCCCAGCCCCACGACAGGTGCATGGTGGCCAGGGCGACGGGGATCCGGAGGCGGGCCTTCACCGGCAGCGTCCGGTCGGGTTCGGCACGGTGCGCACCCGGGGGTCCTCGCGGACCAGCTCGGCCGCGATCTCGTCCGTCCGGTCCGTCGAGGGACCGAGGGCGATCACGACCTCCATCTCACCGTCGTACCGCTGCGCCAGGATCGCCCGGACGGCACCGCGCAGATGCCGCTCCTCGTTGAGGACGGGCATGATCACGGATACGGCGGGGGACCGCACGTCGGACGTCTGGCTCATCGCCCGTCACGTTACCGCGAACGGGGGACACGGTCGCGCGCCGTCCGGCCGACCGCCCGGGCCGCAGATCGTATGGGCCTACCGTGCACACGGAGCCCCACGCCAGCGGTACGCGGCGACACCCAGCCTCGCGGAACGCGTCCCTCCCCCGTCCAGCCTCGCGGAGGTGTCCCCCCTTGCCCACGCCGCCCCGCTCCCCCGCACGCCCCCAGCGCCAGACCCAGCCGTCCCCCGTCCGCCGGCCGGCCGAGCGGTCCGAGGGCCGTCCCCCGCGCCCGCCGCGCCCGCCGCGCTCGGCGCGGCCCGCGCGGCCCGTCCGGCGCAAGAAGCCCCGCTGGGCGCTGCGGGCGCTGACCACCGTCTCCGTGGTGGTGCTCGCCTCGGCGGGCATCGGGCACGCGGTGCTGACCAGCCTGGACGCGGACATCGCCCGGGTCGACCCCTTCAAGGACATGAAGAACCGGCCCGAGGCCGGCCACGGCATGAACGTGCTGCTCGTCGGCACCGACGGCCGGGACAAGATCACCGAGGAGGAGCGGCGCAAGTACCGCCTCGGCGGGGCGCCCTGCCACTGCACCGACACGATCATGATCGTGCACATCTCGGAGGACCGGGAGCGCGCCAGCGTCGTCAGCCTGCCGCGCGACTCCTACGCCGAGACGCCCGCGCACACCGACGCGATCACCGGCAAGCGGCACGAGCCGCACCCCGTGAAGCTGAACGCGGCGTACGCGGAGGGCGGCCCGACCCTGACCGTGCGGACCGTGGAGAACATGACCCACGTGAAGATCGACCACTATCTGGAGGTCGACTTCACCAGCTTCATGAAGACGGTGGACGTCCTCGGCGGTGTGAAGATCTGCACGGTGCAGCCCCTCAAGGACAGCTACACCGGCCTCGACCTCGCGCCCGGACCGCATGTGCTGGGCGGCGGCGAAGCCCTCCAGTTCGTCCGCTCCCGGCACGCCGACGGCTCCTCCGACCTCGGCCGGATGCAGCGCCAGCAGCGTTTCCTCGCGGCCCTCGTCGACCAGGCCACCAGCTCCGGGGTGCTGCTGAACCCGATGAAGTTCCGGGACGTCACCCGGGCCGTGCTGGGCTCGGTGCGCGCCGACAAGGGCTTCGGCACCGACGAACTGCTGGACCTCGGGCGGGCGATGCGGAACTTCTCGCCGTCCTCGTCGGAGTTCACCACCGTGCCGATCGGACAGATGGGGTACGTCGTCAAGGGCATCGGCTCGACGCTGAAGTGGGACCCGGAGAAGTCGAAGAAGCTCTTCGAGGCGCTGCGCGAGGACAAGCCCCTCACCGAGCACAAGGCCCCGCGGCCCCAGTCGGTACGGGTCGACGTGGCCCCGCAGCAGATCCGCGTCCAGGTGGAGAACGGCACCGCCACCGCCGGGCTCGGCAAGCGGGTCGACAGCGCGCTGGCCGCCACCGGCTTCCGTACGACGGGACAGCCCACCACGGCGCAGGACCGCACGGCCCAGCGCACGGTCGTCCTGTACGACCCGCGCTGGGACCGCTCAGCGAAGTCGCTGTCGACGGCGCTCCCCGGCTCCGAACTCCGCGCGGTCCCCGGCCAGGGCCCGCTGCTGAAGGTGATCGCCGGCGCGGACTTCAAGCAGGTCACGCGGGTCCGCGCGGACGACCCGGGGCAGGGCGAGTTCGGCGCGGTGACCGGCGACGAGGTGGTGTGCCCGTGAGGGGCCCGGCGGTCGCGCCGTAACGGTCGGCGGGCGTCCAGGCCCTCCGTCTCCGGGGGCGTTCAGGCTCTCCGTCTCCGGGCCGTTCAGGCTCTCCCTCTCCGGGGGCGTTCATTCCATCTGCCTCAGAGGGCGTCCAGGCCCTCCGCCGCGCGCTTCTCGCGCAGTTCCATGATCGCGCGGCGGCGGGCCAGGCGGTGGGTGCGGCGGATCTGGGCCTCCTGGTAGCGGCGCTCGTCGCGCTCGGTCTCGGGGAGGACCGGCGGCACCCGGCGGGGCTTGCCGTCGGCGTCGACGGCGGCGAAGACGAGGTAGGCCGAGCCGACCTGCTGGGCGGGCGTCGACTCGTTCCAGCGCTCGGCCAGGACCCGGACGCCG
This sequence comes from Streptomyces sp. NPDC007084, assembly GCF_040703595.1. Taxonomy (NCBI): domain Bacteria; kingdom Bacillati; phylum Actinomycetota; class Actinomycetes; order Kitasatosporales; family Streptomycetaceae; genus Streptomyces; species Streptomyces sp. NPDC007084. Next base: position 19,836 of record NZ_JBEYFY010000039.1, on the reverse strand, counting down.
ACCTCCATCGAGGTCCGGCCCGTCCAGTTGACCTGGGCTTTCACATGGACGAGGTCGCCCACCCGGACCGGTTCGAGGAAGGCCATCTCGTCCATCGAGGCGGTGACGGCGGGCCCGCCGGAGTGCCGCCCGGCCACCGCGCCCGCCGCGTCGTCGACGAGCTTCATGATCACGCCACCGTGCACCGTGCCCAGCAGGTTGGTGTCGTTGTGGGTCATGATGTGGCTCAGGGTGGTGCGGGACGCGGAGGTCGGCTTGCCCGGAATATCGGCTTCCGGGTTGGGGGCCAGGTCTGTCATGGCGTCCACCTTATGCCGGGGCACGCCACGGTCGTTTTGCATCAGCTCTGCAACAGGCGTGACCCAGATCTCCCGGCTCTCTTGTAAGACACGTGGTGGAGCGCTGCACACTGGTCGGCATGAACGATTGGCCCGACGACAGCCGCGGCAACGGCGGCAACCGCTACGGACGCGGCAGCGCAGGCGCACAGCCTGAGGGTGCCCGCGTCATGCGCCAGGTCCGCCGTGGACCGTCGGCACCCGCTCCGGGCCCGGACGCGCCGCCGTACGGCGGCGGGGTGCCCAGGCAGCCGTCCTACGTCGACGGGCAGGGCCACGACGACGGTTACGGCTACGACAACGGGTACGACTCCGGCTACAACACCGGCCATGTCTACGGCACGCCCGGCGGCCCCGGTGGTCCGGGAGGACCGGGCGGCGCCGGCACCGGGCGTCCGCGGTCCGCGCCGAACTGGCGGCGCCGGATCAAGTGGACCGCGATCACGCTGGTCACGCTGCTGGTCGTGGTCTCCGTCGGCACGTACTTCTGGGCGGACTCCAAGCTGCACCGTGACGTGGACCTCTCCAAGGTCATCGACCGTCCGGAGGCCGGCGAGGGCACGAACTACCTGATCGTCGGGTCCGACAGCCGCGCCGGCATGTCCGCCGAGGAGAAGAAGAAGCTGCACACCGGCTCCGCCGAGGGCAAGCGCACGGACTCGATGATGATCCTGCACACCGGCAGCAACGGCTCGACGCTCATCTCCCTGCCGCGTGACTCGGACGTCGAGATCCCCACCTTCAAGGGCTCCGACTCCGGCAAGACCTACCAGGGCACCGGCCGGCACGTGAAGCTGAACGCGGCCTACGCCGAGGACGGCCCCGAACTGCTCGTGCGCACGGTCGAGTTCAACACCGGACTGCGTATCGACCACTACACGGAGATCGGCTTCGCCGGCTTCGCGAAGATCGTCGACGCGGTCGGCGGGGTCGAGATGAACCTCGACAAGGGCTTCAAGGACAAGTACTCGGGCGCCGACTTCAAGGCGGGCAAGCAGACGCTGAACGGCGAACAGGCGCTGGCCTTCGTCCGTACCCGGCACGCATTCGCCGCCTCGGACCTGGAGCGCACCAAGAACCAGCAGAAGTTCCTGGCCGCGCTGGCCCACCAGGTGGCGACCCCGTCGACGGTGCTGAACCCGTTCAGGCTCTACCCGACCATGGGCGCCGGCCTGGACAGCCTGACCGTCGACAAGGACATGAGCCTGTGGGACCTGGCGGACATGTTCTGGGCGATGAAGGGCGTCACCGGCGGCGACGGCAAGTCCATGAACATGCCGATCTCCGGCTCCACGGGCGGCAACCTGGTCTGGGACAAGACCAAGGTCAAGGAACTGGTGACCCAGCTCAAGAACGACGACAAGGTGACGGTCAGCGGCAACTGAACGGGCGCCGGCCGGGCTGACACCACCCCGGCCGGGCTGACACCAGGCGAAAGTGGGAGGCACCCTCGGGGGCGCCTCCCACTTCCCGTGCCGGCCGACCGTCGCCGGGCCGCCGTGTGCGTACTACGGCAGGTTGCGGGCCATGACGATGCGCTGGACCTGGTTCGTGCCCTCGTAGATCTGGGTGATCTTCGCGTCGCGCATCATGCGCTCCACCGGGTAGTCGCGGGTGTAGCCGTAGCCGCCGAGGAGCTGGACCGCGTCCGTGGTGACCTCCATCGCCACGTCCGAGGCGAAGCACTTGGCCGCCGCGCCCTGGAAGGTCAGGTCCTTGTCACCGCGCTCGGACTTCGCCGCCGCCGCGTAGGTGAGCTGACGGGCCGCCTCGATCTTCATCGCCATGTCGGCGAGCATGAACTGGATGCCCTGGAAGTCCGCGATCGGCTTGCCGAACTGCTTGCGCTCCTGGACGTAGCCCTTCGCGTAGTCCAGGGCGCCCTGGGCGATGCCGAGGGCCTGGGCCGCGATCGTGATGCGGGTGTGGTCCAGGGTCTTCATGGCGGTCGCGAAGCCGGTGCCCTCCTCGCCGATCATGCGGTCGGCCGGGATGCGCACGTTGTCGAGGTAGACCTCGCGGGTCGGGGAGCCCTTGATGCCGAGCTTGCGCTCCGGGGCGCCGAACGAGACGCCCTCGTCGGACTTCTCGACCACGAACGCGGAGATCCCCTTCGAGCGCTTCGTCGGGTCGGTGACGGCCATCACCGTGTAGTACTCCGAGACGCCCGCGTTGGTGATCCAGCGCTTCACGCCGTTGAGGACCCAGAAGTCGCCGTCGCGGACGGCCCTCGTCTTCATGCCGGCCGCGTCCGAACCGGCGTCCGGCTCGGAGAGGCAGTACGAGAACATGCCGTCGCCCTTGGCGAGCGGGCCCAGGTACTTCTTCTTCAGGTCCTCGGAGCCGGAGAGGATCACCGGCAGCGAGCCCAGCTTGTTCACCGCCGGGATCAGCGACGAGGACGCGCAGGCGCGGGCCACCTCCTCGATCACGATCACGGTGGCCAGCGCGTCCGCGCCCGCGCCCCCGTACTCCTCCGGCACGTGCACCGCGTGCAGGTCGTTGGCGACCAGCGCGTCGTGCGCCTCCTGCGGGAAACGGGCCTCCTCGTCCACCGCGGCGGCGAACGGCGCGATCTTCGCCTCGGCCAGCGAACGGATCGCGTCCCGGAGCATGTCGTGCTCCTCGGACGGGCGGTACAGGTCGAAATCAGCCGATCCGGCCAAGGTCTCTCACGCTCCAAGGAATGCTGTGACGGCGATGCTAACTACTGTTAAGTAACCCAAATTTTAGGGGCCTGCCCACCGGACGGATACGTGAGCTTGGCGACAAGGGGGAAACTGCCCGTGAAAGCGCTCCCCCAAGCCCCGACTATGCTCGGGCGCGCACGCCGCCGCACACTCCAGGAGCACCCATGGCCCTCAAGATCACCGTGATCGGCACCGGCTACCTCGGCGCCACCCACGCCGCGGCCATGGCCGAACTCGGTTTCGAGGTGCTCGGGCTCGACGTGGTGCCGGAGAAGATCGCGATGCTCCAGCGGGGTGAGGTCCCGATGTACGAGCCCGGTCTTGAAGAACTGCTGCGCAAGCACGTTGCCGGGATCGAGGGCTCCACGGGCCGGCTCCGCTTCACCATGGACTTCGCCGAGGTCGGCGCCTTCGGTGACATCCACTTCGTCTGCGTGAACACCCCGCAGAAGCACGGCGAGTACGCCTGCGACATGTCGTACGTCGACTCCGCCTTCGAGTCCCTCGCCCCGCATCTGCACGGCCCCGCGCTGGTCGTCGGCAAGTCCACCGTGCCGGTCGGCTCGGCGGCGCGGCTCGCGGAGCGGCTCGCGGAGCTGGCGCCCGCCGGCGAGGAAGCCGAGCTGGCCTGGAACCCGGAGTTCCTGCGCGAGGGCTTCGCGGTGAACGACACCCTGCACCCGGACCGGATCGTGGTGGGCGTGCGCAGCGAGCGCGCCGAGAAGCTGCTGCGCGAGGTCTATGTCACGCCGCTCGCCGAGGGCTCGCCGTTCGTCGTGACCGACTTCCCCACCGCCGAGCTGGTGAAGACGTCCGCGAACTCCTTCCTCGCCACGAAGATCTCGTTCATCAACGCGATGGCCGAGGTGTGCGAGGCCGCCGACGGTGACGTGGTGAAGCTGGCCGAGGCCATAGGGCACGACGAGCGGATCGGGAAGAAGTTCCTGCGGGCCGGGATCGGCTTCGGCGGCGGCTGTCTGCCCAAGGACATCCGCGCCTTCATGGCCCGCGCCGGCGAGCTGGGCGCCGACCAGGCGCTGACCTTCCTGCGCGAGGTCGACACCATCAACATGCGGCGCCGCGGCCAGATGGTCGAGATGGCCCGTGAGGCGCTCGGCGGCGGTTCGTTCCTCGGCAAGCGGGTGGCCGTGCTCGGCGCGACCTTCAAGCCGGACTCGGACGACGTACGCGACTCCCCCGCGCTGAACGTGGCCGGGCAGATCCACCTCCAGGGCGGCCAGGTCACCGTCTACGACCCGAAGGGCATGGCCAACGCCCGGCGGCTGTTCCCCACGCTCGGGTACGCCGACTCGGCGGTGGCGGCGGTGCGCGGGGCCGATGTGGTCCTGCACCTGACGGAGTGGCGCGAGTTCCGCGAGCTGGACCCGGCGGTGCTGGGCGAGGCCGTCACGTCCCGGGTGCTGCTGGACGGGCGGAACGCGCTGGACCCCGAGGTGTGGCGGCGGGCCGGCTGGACGTACCGGGCGATGGGGCGGCCGACCGCCTGAGGGCCGCTTGCGCTCCCTCCGGCTCCGGCTCCCGCTTCGACTGCCGATTGCCGGCTGCGGTAACCGCCGTGCGGCCGGGGTGACGCCGGTCCGGCCGAGGCTCAGTCGGCCGGACCGGCGTCCGTTGCATTCTGCACCACTTCGCCGTGCGGCGGACGGCTGTCGCCCGAGTCCCGTCCAGGCCCCGCCCGGTGGCTACGGCCCCTGTCCAAGGGCTACTTGGCGCGGTAGCGGCGCATCTTGGCGCGCGCCCCGCACACCGACATCGAGCACCAGCGGCCCCGGCAGGCCGGCGAGCGGTCGAAGTACGCCCAGTGACAGTCCGGTGCCTCGCAGGCCTTGAGGCGGGTCCAGGTGCCCTCGACCAGCGCCCCGCCGATCGCGAGCGCGATCCGGGAGGTCAGGGGAACGGGGGCGGAGGGCGTGCCAGGAGAGTCCGGGGCGAAGGGCGTGCCCGGGGAATCCTGGGCGGGGAAGGGGAAGGGGCCGGCGGGGGCGAGGCTCGCGGCGCCGTCGTGGGCGTCGACGGCCACCCGCAACGGGGCCCGGGCGAGGAGTTCCCCCAGCGGGGTGACCACGGCGTGGGCCGGGTGTCCCGCGTGCGCGAGGCACACCGCCCGCAGCGACTCGCGCAGTTCGCGGGCCGCCGGCACCTCGTCGGGCGTGAGGCCGAGGCGGGCCAGGCCCTCGGCGGTGTCCAGCGAGTCGGCGCCCGACTCCAGGTCCAGGGTGTTCACCAGCGACTGGACCAGGGCCAGGCCGCCGGGGGCGGGCGCTCGGTCGTTCATGGTTGCGACGTTACCTCCGGTGCGGGAGCATGGGGTAACGGTTACCCCTTGATGCGCTGTACCGGTAACCGTCCGCACTCCCACCATCCGCACTCCCACGGAGGAAGTCATGGCTCTCGCCACGCTCGACGTCGTCGTCCTGGACTGTCCCGACCCGCGCGCGCTGGCCGGGTTCTATGCGGAGGTGCTGGGCGGCACGGTCCGCGGGGACGGGGACGGGGACGGGGACGGCGACGGGGACTGGGTCGACCTGGACCTGCCCGGGGGGCGCAAGCTGGCGTTCCAGGCCTCGCCCGCGTACGTGCCGCCGCGCTGGCCCGGGGCGGACGGCGCGCAGCAGTTCCACCTGGACCTGGCCGTCGAGGATCTGGACGCGGCGGAGAAAGGCGTGCTGGCGCTCGGCGCGCGGCCGCTGGACACCGAGGACAGGTCCCGTTCGTTCCGTGTGTACGCCGACCCCGCTGGGCACCCGTTCTGCCTCTGCGCCTGCTGAACAGGTCCGCCGGCGCGGCCCGCCCCCGGAGGAGCACACCATGGAACAGCCCGTCGCCCGTCTTCGTACCGTCGCGCTCGACTGCCCCGATCCCCACGCGCTCGCCGCCTTCTACGCGGCCGTGGCGGGAGGCGTTCCGCAGGCGCAGGACGACGACTGGGTGGTCCTGCGGGTGCCGGACGGGCCTCGGCTGGCCTTCCAGCGGGCGCCGGGGCACGTCCCGCCGCGCTGGCCGAGCGCCGACCGGGACTCCCAGCAGTTCCACCTGGACTTCGACGCCGGTCCGACCTGGGCGGCGGTGGACGCGGCGCAGGAGCGGGTGCTCGCGCTGGGCGCCCGGCCGCTCGACCTGGACGACCAGGACGGCAAGAAGGACTTCCGGGTGTACGCCGATCCGGCCGGGCACCCGTTCTGCCTGTGCCGGATCGACGGGGAGTGACCAGCACGGCCTGATCGACGCGCCCTGATCGACGCACTGATCGACGCACCCTGATCGGCTACGGCCTGACCGACGGCCGCGCATCCGCCCGTGGCTCATCCGACCGCGGCTCATCCGACCGCGGCTCATCCGGGCCGGTCCACCGGCACTCGCGCCCGTGGGCCGGCCCGTTCCGTCGTCCGGGTCAGCCGTCCAGGTCGGTGATCCTCGCGGTGGACGGGGCGCGGCGCTGCTGTGCGGCACGGGCGGTGAACTCCGCGCCGCGCAGGACGCGTTGGACGTTGCCCCAGGTGAGGAGGGCGAGGTCGGACGAGGACCAGCCACGGGAGATCAGCTCCGCGACGAGGTTCGGGTAGCAGGAGGCGTCGGCGAGGTCCTGGGGGCGCGCGGCGCCGGAGTCGTAGGTGCCGGAGAGGCCGACGCACTCCGCGCCGGCGAGCGCGCGGACGTGGTCGAGATGGTCGGCAACGTCCCGTACGCAGGGGCCGGTCTGCTCGGCGGTGAGCGGGACGAGGCACAGGCCGTTGGCGGCGCCCAGTTCGGTGAGGACCTCGTCGGGGAGGTTCGCCGGGTGGGGGCGCAGGGCGCGGGCGGCGGAGCGGGTGAACACGAGCGGGGCCTTGGAGACGGCGAGGGCGCGCCCGATGGTGGCGTCGGAGGCGCCGGAGAGGTCGGCGAGCACGCCGAGCCGGTTCATCTCGCGCAGCACCTCCTCGCCGAAGCGGGTCAGGCCCGCCTCGCCGGCCCAGGAGACGCCGGTGAGCGTGAGGACGCGCAGGCCCAGGCTGTGCAGGCCGCGCAGGATGCCCAAGGAGTCGCCGAGCGCGGCGGCTCCGGCGGGGCCGAGGACGACGGCGACGCGGCCGTGGTTGCGGGCGTCGGCGATCTCGGCGGCGCCGCGTGCCATCCGCAGGCCCTCGGGGTGGGCGTGGACGACCGTCCTGGCCAGGTCGAGCCGCTCCATGGTGGCGCCGACGGCCCGGTCCCCGGCGAGGCCCTCCGGGAGGTGCAGGGACCAGAACAGGGCGCCGACGTGCCCCTCACGCAGTCGGGGCAGGTCGGTGTCGACGGCGCTCTCGCCGAGTTCCAGGTCGAACCACGGCAGGTCGGCCAGCGCCCACGGCAGGCCGCTGTAGCCGTCGGCGACGGGGTGGTCGGCCAGGAGCGCGTGGGCGCGCGCGAGCGGGTCGGTGCCGGGAGCCGGGCCGGGGGCGGCCTCGGCGAGGGGGTGGGCGCCGGGGGCCGGCGGCGCGGAGACGGGCCAGGCGACGGGCGGGTCCGGCTCTGGCACCTCGACGGTGGTGTCCAGTTCGTCCTGCAGCTCTGCCATGCCGGGCTCCGTGGGGTGGACGGCGGTGATCACACTGCGACCACGGTGGCACGCCGTCCGGAGGGCTTCCTGGTGGGTGATGCGTTCGGGGGTCTCCCACCCCCCGCCGCCCCGCGCAGGACCCACCCGCCGGACCCGTCCGCCCCGCGCAGGACCCGCCCGCCCGACCCACCCGTTCCACGCAGGACGCGCCCGCCGGACCCACCCGCCGCACTCAGGACCCCACCCGCCCGTCCGGACGCGCCGGACCCATCCGCCCGGCCGGACGCGCCGAGGACAGCCGCCCGGGCCGGCCAGCTCAGGGCACCCGGGCACCCTGACACCTGGACACGTGGGCACCTGGACAGCCGGGCACCCGGACCCCGTACGCCGAAGGCGCCCGTCAGGCAGGCGGGCGCCTTCCGTCTCGTCGGAGGAGGGGCTCAGCCGTCGAGCTGCTCCAGGGTCGCGTTGGACGGGGCGCGGGTGGCCTGGAGGTCGCGGGCCACGTCCTCCGCCGCGCCCAGTACCCGTACGGAGTTCCGCCAGGTCAGCTTGGCCAGGTCGGTGGAGGACCAGCCGCGGTCGAGCAGCTCGGCGATCAGGTTCGGGTAGCCGGACACGTCGTCCAGGCCGTCCGGGGTGAACGCCGTACCGTCGTAGTCGCCGCCGATGCCGAGGTGGTCGATGCCGGCGACCTCGCGCATGTGGTCGAGGTGGTCGGCGACCGTGGAGACCGTGGCGACGGGACGCGGGTGCGCCTCCTCGAAGGCGCGGTGCACCTTCATGCCCTCGGCGGTGGTGTCGAGGTGGTGCAGGCCGTGCGCGCGCATGTTCTCGTCGGCCGCGGCCGTCCAGTCGACGGCGGCCTGGAGGACGAACTTCGGCACGAACGTCACCATCGCCACTCCCCCGTTGGCGGCGAGCCGCTCCAGCACGTCGTCGGGGATGTTGCGCGGGTGGTCGCAGACCGCGCGGGCCGAGGAGTGGGAGAAGATCACCGGCGCGACGGAGGTGTCGAGCGCGTCGCGCATGGTCGTGGCGGCCACGTGCGAGAGGTCCACGAGCATGCCCTCGCGGTTCATCTCGCGGACGACCTCACGGCCGAAGGCGGACAGACCGCCCACGGCGGGCACGTCCGTCGCGGAGTCGGCCCACGCGATGTTGTCGTTGTGCGTCAGCGTCATGTACCGCACGCCGAGCGCGGCCAACTGGCGCAGCACGGCGAGGGAGTTGTCGATCGAGTGCCCGCCCTCCGCGCCCATGAGGGAGGCGATACGGCCCTCGGCGCGCGCCGCCTCCATGTCCGCGGCGGTCAACGCGGCCCGCAGGTCGGCCGGGTGACGGTCGATCAGCTGCCGTACGCAGTCGATCTGTTCGAGGGTCGCGGTGACCGCGCCGGGCAGGTCGGAGCGCACGTACACCGACCAGTACTGCGCGCCGACCCCGCCGGCCCGCAGCCGGGCCAGGTCCGTGTGCAGGTGGGCGCTCTGGTCGGTGGCAATGTCGCGTGCGCCGAGGTCGTAGCGGACCTGCTCGCGCAGCGCCCAGGGCAGGTCGTTGTGGCCGTCGACCACGGGGAACTCGCCGAGCAGGGCACGGGCCCGGTCGAGGGAGGGGATCGAGGACTCGGGGGCGGCGGACACGCGCGTCACTTCCCGAAGCCGAAGCCGCCGGTGCCGCTGTCGACCTTGGACCGCAGCCGCTTGCCCTTCTCGGTGGCCTGGTCGTTCAGCTCCTGCTGGAACTCCCGCATCCGGCCGAGGAGTTCCTCGTCGTGGGCGGCGAGGATACGGGCGGCCAGCAGACCGGCGTTGCGGGCGCCGCCGACGGAGACGGTCGCGACGGGCACGCCGGCCGGCATCTGCACGATGGACAGCAGCGAGTCCATGCCGTCCAGGTACTTGAGCGGGACGGGCACGCCGATGACGGGCAGCGGGGTGACCGAGGCGAGCATGCCGGGCAGGTGGGCGGCGCCGCCCGCGCCGGCGATGATCGCCTTGAGCCCGCGCTCGGCGGCCTGCTCGCCGTACGCGATCATCTCGCGCGGCATGCGGTGCGCCGAGACGACGTCCACCTCGTAGGGGATCTCGAACTCGTCCAGTGCCTGGGCGGCGGCCTCCATGACGGGCCAGTCGGAGTCCGAACCCATGACGATGCCTACAACGGGGCTCATTCGGTGATCGTCCCTCTCAGGTAGCCGGCTGCGTGCCGGGCGCGATCGAGGACGTCGTCCAGGTCGTCGCCGTAGGTGTTGACGTGGCCGACCTTGCGGCCGGGCTTCACGTCCTTGCCGTACATGTGGATCTTGAGCTGCGGGTCGCGGGCCATGCAGTGCAGGTACGCGGAGTACATGTCGGGGTAGTCGCCGCCCAGCACGTTCACCATGACCGTCCACGGCGCGCGGGGGCGCGGGTCGCCGAGCGGGAGGTCGAGGACGGCGCGGACGTGGTTGGCGAACTGGGAGGTGATCGCGCCGTCCTGGGTCCAGTGGCCCGAGTTGTGCGGGCGCATGGCCAGTTCGTTGACGAGGATGCGTCCGTCGGGGGTCTCGAAGAGTTCGACGGCGAGGTGGCCGACGACGCCGAGTTCCTTGGCGATGCGCAGGGCCAGCTCCTCCGCCCGGAGGGCCAGGTCCTCGGAGATGCCGGGGGCCGGGGCGATCACCGTGTCGCAGACGCCGTCGACCTGACGGGACTCGACGACGGGGTAGGCGACCGCCTGGCCGTGCGGGGAGCGGACGACGTTGGCCGCCAGCTCCCGGACGAAGTCGACCTTCTCCTCGGCGAGGACCGGGACGCCCGCGCGGAAGGGTTCGGCGGCGTCCTCCGGGGAGCGGACGAACCAGACCCCCTTGCCGTCGTAGCCGCCGCGGACCGTCTTCAGGATGACCGGGAAGCCGTCGCCCTCGGCGCCCGCGGGCAGGCCTTCCGCGGCGAACGCGGCGACGTCCGCCACGTCGGTCACGATGCGGTGCCGCGGGCAGGGCACGCCGATCGCGTCGAGCCTGGCGCGCATCACGCCCTTGTCCTGGGCGTGCACGAGCGCGTCGGGTCCCGGGCGGACGGGGATGCCGTCCGCCTCCAGGGCCCGCAGGTGTTCGGTCGGGACGTGCTCGTGATCGAAGGTGATCACGTCACAGCCCTGGGCGAACGCGCGCAGCGTGTCGAGGTCGCGGTAGTCGCCGATGACGACGTCGCCGACGACCTGTGCCGCGGAATCCTGCGGGGTGTCACTGAGGAGCTTGAACCTGATGCCGAGCGGGATGCCTGCCTCGTGTGTCATACGAGCGAGCTGGCCGCCGCCTACCATGCCGACTACGGGGAACGTCACGCTCCTAGGGTATCGGCCACGCCACGGTGGCCGGTTTCCGCGTCGGCAAGCCCGATTTTCCGTGCCGGTGACCCTGTCTTTTCTTACCTGTGAAGCCATGCACGGGCATCGCGGGGGGCCGCTGGTTAGCATGGCCGGGTTGACGTATTCCATCGCTTGATCGACGACGTAACCCATCGACGGGGGCTGGCGACACCATGGGCAGTGCTACCTCGGGGCCTCAGGCGGGGCCCCGCAGCGCGGTTCGCCGCCGCTTCGACCTGCTCTTCCGCGAGGTCGCCAAGTTCGGTGCGGTGGGCGGCGCGGGCCTGCTGGTCAACCTGCTCGTCTTCAACCTCGTACGCCACGCCACGGACCTCCAGGTGGTGCGGGCCAGTGTCATCGCGACGGTCGTCTCCATCGTCTTCAACTACGTCGGCTTCCGCTACTTCACGTACCGGGACCGTGACAAGGGCGGCCGTACCAAGGAGCTGACCCTGTTCCTGCTGTTCAGCGCGGTGGGGCTGGTCATCGAGAACGGCGTGCTCTACGTGGCGACGTACGGCTTCGGCTGGGACAGCCCGCTGCAGAGCAACATCTTCAAGTTCGTCGGCATCGGGATCGCGACGCTGTTCCGGTTCTGGTCCTACCGCACCTGGGTGTTCCGGGCGCTTCCGGCCCGTACCGCCGTGGCCAGCGCGGAATCGTTCCTGGACGAGAAGCGGGAAGCGCGCCCGGCGCGGGCCCGGTGAGCCGAACCCCGGCCCGGTGAGCCGAACCCCGGGCGGCGCAACGCTGATCCGCCGAGGCGCGGGGTGCCGAGGCGCGGGACGCCGGTCCGCCGAGCGGCCGGGCTCGCTACCGGACCGTGCGCTCCTCGTCGTCGTCGCCGATCAGCGGGGACCGCTTCAGCGGGGTCCGGGACAGGAACAGGCCGAAGACCGGGGGCTGGGCCTGGAGCATCTCCAGACGGCCGCCGTCGGCCTCCGCGAGGTCCCGGGCGACGGCCAGGCCGATGCCGGTGGAGTTGCGGCCGCTGATGGTGCGCTCGAAGATGCGGGCGCCGAGGTCGGTGGGGACGCCGGGGCCCTCGTCGGTGACCTCGATGACGGCCTGGTTGCCGATGACCCGGGTGCGCAGGGCGACGGTGCCGCCGCCGTGCATGAGGCTGTTCTCGATCAGCGCCGCGAGGACCTGGGCGACCGCGCCCGGAGTGCCCACCGCCTGGAGGTGGCGCTTGCCGGAGCTGACGATCGCGCGGCCCGCGCTGCGGTAGGCCGGGCGCCACTCCTCCAGCTGCTGCTTGATCACCTCGTCCAGGTCGAAGGTGACCGCGGAGCCGGTGCGCGGGTCGCGGGAGTTGGTGAGCAGCCGCTCGACCACGTCGGTGAGGCGTTCCACCTGCGTCAGCGCGATCGTCGCCTCCTCCTTCACCGTGTCCGGGTCGTCGGTGAGGGTGATCTCCTCCAGCCGCATGGACAGGGCCGTGAGCGGGGTGCGGAGCTGGTGGGAGGCGTCGGCGGCGAGCCGGCGCTCGGCGGTGAGCATCCGGGCGATCCGCTCGGCGCTGCCGTCCAGCACGTCGGCGACCCGGTCCAGCTCGGGGACGCCGTACCGCTTGTGGCGCGGTCGCGGGTCGCCGGAGCCCAGCCGTTCCGCCGTCTCGGCGAGGTCGGTGAGGGGGGAGGCGAGACGGTTCGCCTGGCGTACGGCGAGCAGCACCGCGGCGATGATCGCCAGCAGGGCGACGGCGCCGATGATCAGCAGGGTGCGGCCGACCTCGCGGGTCACCGAGGAGCGGGGCTCCTGGACGGTGACCGTCTCGCCCTCCTCGCCCTTGGCGGTGAAGTGGATGACGTCGCCGGTGGGCTCGGTGCCGACCTCGATGGGGGCGCGGCCCGGGATCCTGATCACGGCGTAGCGCTGGTCGGTGACCTGGTCGCGGAACGTCTCGCCGGAGATGTCCTCGTCGCCGAGGATGCGGCTGTCCACGATGCTGGCCAGCCGCAGCGCCTCGGAGTCCACCCGCTCCTGGGCGCTGTTGCTGATCGTGCGGGTCTCGACGATGACCAGGGAGACGCCGAACACGGCGATCACGACGAGCACGACGGCGAGGGTGGACTGGATGAGACGGCGACGCACGGGGCCCTCCGGGCAGGTGGCGGTACGTGGACCAGTGTGCACGCCCGCCGGGCGCTTCCCCCGGGGAGCCGGGCCGGCGGACGGGGTGTGCGGCGCTGTGGGTCAGGTCCCGGGGCCGGATGTCGCACGGCCCCGGGGTACGGTCCCCGGGATCGGCCCCCGGGATGCGACCCCCGGAGTACGGTCCCCGGGGGCGGCCTCCGGAGTACGGTCCCCGGAGTGGGGCCTCCGGAGGGGACGGTCCCCGGGGCGGGGCCTCAGCTCTTCTCGAAGCGGAAGCCGACGCCTCGTACCGTCGCGATGTAGCGGGGGTTCGCCGCGTCGTCGCCGAGCTTCTTGCGCAGCCAGGAGATGTGCATGTCGAGGGTCTTGGTGGAGGACCACCAGGTGGTGTCCCAGACCTCGCGCATGAGCTGGTCGCGGGTGACGACCCGGCCGGCGTCGCGCACCAGCACCCGCAGCAGGTCGAACTCCTTGGCGGTGAGCTGGAGTTCCTCGTCGCCCATCCAGGCGCGGTGCGACTCGACGTCGATCCGCACGCCGTGGGTGGCGGGCGGCTGCTGGGGCTCGGCCGCGCCGCGCCGCAGCAGCGCCCGGACGCGGGCGAGCAGTTCGGCGAGCCGGAAGGGCTTGGTGACGTAGTCGTCGGCGCCGGCGTCGAGGCCGACGACGGTGTCCACCTCGTCGGCGCGCGCGGTGAGGATGAGAATGGGCACGGTGTGCCCCTCGGCGCGGAGCCGGCGGGCGACCTCCAGGCCGTCCATGCCGGGCAGCCCGAGGTCCAGGACGACCAGGTCGACGCCGCCCTGCATTCCGGCGTCGAGCGCGGTGGGTCCGTCCTCGCGCACTTCGACCTCGTAACCCTCCCGGCGCAGGGCGCGGGCCAGCGGCTCCGAGATGGACGCGTCGTCCTCGGCGAGCAGTACACGGGTCATGGGGTGATGGTAGTCCGCCTCGGACGAGGCTCGGGCAGTGATCGGCCCGGGTGATTCACACCGACCGCCCGGCTGTTTCTTACCTGCGGGTGTGGGATGCCATCCTGATGAACACCTTCGAATGGTTCCCAGCGGTTCCATGATCGCCTGTGATCCATCTCTCAAGTCCTTCCATATGCGGCATTGCCATGCCGTATGGTGACCGGACGCCTGTAGCACCACATGGGGACCTTTGGCGCGTGCTCGATGCTGAAGGTCTCTTTTGTGTGCGGGCTGGTGTTCGCCAGCCTTGAAAGGAACGACCTGTGGCCGGGCCCGCGACGCGATGAAGCGCGCGGGCGTGGATCCCGGTGGTCGCCGTCCATCGCTTCGTGATCCGGAGCGGACTCCCCGTGGGCGTGGGGGCGGACGCCGTGACCGCCGGTGCCGGCCGCCCCCCACTGGGCGCGCGACTCCCCCATGCCTCCGACTCCGGTCGGCCGGGCGGACCCCCACAGCGCGTCCCGACAGCAAGGAACGACCATGGCGTCCAGCCTGACGAAGGCCTCGGTGCACCCGGGTACCCCCGGTTCCGGAAAGACCTTCTTCGGCCACCCCCGCGGACTGGCCACCCTCTTCATGACCGAGATGTGGGAGCGCTTCTCCTACTACGGCATGAAGGCACTGCTCCCGCTGTACCTGGTGGCACCGGGCGGCCTGCACATGAGCGCGGCCACCGCGACCGCGATCTACTCGGTGTACCTGTCGCTGGTGTACCTGCTCGCCCTGCCGGGCGGCTGGTTCGCCGACCGGGTGCTCGGTCCCCGCAAGACGGTCGCCGTCGCGGGTCTGATCATCATGCTGGGCCACCTCACGCTGGCCCTGCCGTCCTCCGGCACGTTCTTCGCGGGCCTCGGCCTCGTCGCCATCGGCTCCGGTCTGCTGAAGGCCAACATCTCCACGATGGTCGGCCACCTCTACGACGGTCCGGACGACCCGCGCCGTGACGGTGGCTTCACGCTCTTCTACATCGGCATCAACCTGGGCGCGTTCATCGCCCCGCTGGTCATCGGCACCGTCGGCGAGAACGTCAACTGGCACCTGGGCTTCGCCATCGCGGCGCTCGGCATGGCGCTGGGCCTGGCCCAGTACCTGCTCGGCGGCCGTCACCTGAGCCCCCGCTCGCAGGAGGTCCCCACGCCCCTGACGCCGGAGGAGAAGGCCTCGACCCTGCGCAAGTCCGCGCTCTGGGCGGCCGTCGCCGTCGTCTTCTACGCGATCGTCGGCTTCTCGGGCCACTACACGCTCAACTGGCTGCTGGTCCCGATCACGCTCGCCGGCCTGATCATCCCGGTCATGGTCATCGGCCGTATCAAGCGGGACAAGACGCTGGACCGCGCCGACCAGTCGAAGATGTCCGCGTACATCTGGTTCTTCATCGCCGCGGCCGTCTTCTGGATGATCTACGACCAGGGCGGCTCGACGATGTCGATCTTCGCCACCTCGTCGGCCGAGAACACCATCTTCGGCTGGAAGTTCCCGGTCTCCTGGTACCAGTCGGTCAACCCGGTCATGATCATGGCGCTCGCGCCGGTCTTCGCCTGGATGTGGCTGGCGCTCAACCGGCGCGGCAAGGAGCCGAGCACGGCCACCAAGTTCGCCTCCGGCCTGATCCTGATCGGTGCGTCGTTCTTCCTCTTCCTGGCCCCGTTGACGATCGCCGAGGGCGGTCACAAGGCGGCTGCCCTGTGGCTGGTGGCGATCTACTTCGTCCAGACCGTCGGTGAGCTGACGCTCTCCCCGGTCGGCCTCTCGGTCACCACCAAGATGGCCCCGGCGAAGTACGCCTCGCAGATGATGGGCGTCTGGTTCCTGGCCGTCACCGCCGGTGACGCCACGACCGGCCTGCTCTCCATCGCGAACGTCGACCTCGACAAGACGGGCATCGTGGTCCTGGAGGCCACGCTCGCCGTGCTCGCCGGTGTCGCGGTGTGGATGTACCGCAAGAAGGTCAAGGAACTCATGGGCGACGTCCGCTGACCCGGACCCACCCTGCCGGAGGGCCGCCGCACCACGTGGTGCGGCGGCCCTCCCGCGGTGCCGGGCGGGAGCCCCAGGGCGAACACCCACAGCCCGCCCAAGGTCGAGCCC
>NZ_JBEYFY010000039.1:0-3742 GCF_040703595.1 Streptomyces sp. NPDC007084 | reverse complement strand
CGGCCCCCCCCCCCGGGGGGGGCGCCGCCCCTCCGGCGTTCCGGGGCGGGAGCCCTCCGCCGTCACCGCGGCGGAAGGCGAGCGAAGCCGGGCGAAGGCGAGCGAAGCCGGGCGAAGGGGAGCGAAGACAGGGAAGCGGGCTGCGTTTTCCTGTTCGGGCTCCGTTTCCCTGTTCGGTCAGCGTGTCCTGCCTCGGGGCAGGAAGGTGAAGGCCGCGCCTCCCAGGAGGATCGTTGTGCCGGCCAGCAGGGCGAGGGCCTTGAGGGCGCCGTGGCTGTCGGAGCCGGTTTCCGCGAGGCCGCCGGAGGCCGCGCCGCCCGCCGATCCCGAGCCCGAGCCCGAGCCCGAGCCGGAGCCCGATCCGGAGCCGGAGGTGCCGCCGCCCGAGGCGCCGCCCGCCTGCTCGGAGGTGTCCAGGGTCAGGGACACCTCCGGCTCGGCCGGGGTACAGGTCGTCGTCGTGCCCAGGGCGAGCACCGTGAGGACCCCTGGGGACAGCGTGGACCTGCCGGTAGCGCCCGGCTTGTACGTGCCCTTCAGGTCCGGGATCTCGATGGGTGAACCCGACCTGATCGGCGCGGAGTTGGCCGGCCCCTCGACACCCACGGTGCCCTTGTCGGCGCCGCCGAGCACGACCTGCATCGAGGGCTTCACGGAGTCGGCGGGGATGTCCGCCGGGCTGTCCATGACCGACTTCCCGAACCTGACCGTGAGGTCGTAACTCCCGCCGTTCTTCCGGGCGTTGATCTGCACCGGCGAGGTGGCTTCCTTGTCCCCGATGGGCGTCTTGCAGGCGTAGGCGACGGAGACCTGCTTGCCGGTGAAGTCGCTCTGCCCGTCGCCCCCGCCCGCCGAACCGCCCCCGCCGGACGCCCCGCCGTCGTCACCGCCGGTCCCTCCCCCGGTCGTGCCGCCACCGGTCGGCGACGGGGTGCCCGAGCCGGTCGGCTCACCGGACGGGGTGGGGGTCGCGGTCGGCGTCGGGGTGGCCGTCGGGCCGCCCGTCCCGCCGCCCGAACTCCCGTCGCCCGCCGTCACCTTGATGGTCGCGGAGGCCCCCACCGTCTCCTTGGGCGCGCACGTGGTGTCGGTGGAGATCGGCTTGTTGACGTTGATGGTGTACGCGTCCGGCGTCAGCGTGACCTCCCCGGCCGCCGTCAGCTTCAGCGTGCCCGTCATGTCGGACAGCTTCATGTCGCTGTTCTTGGGGATCGGCGGGTTCTGCCGCGGCCCCCGCATGGCGACGCTCGCGCTCTGGGCGCCGCCCGCCTTCAGGGTGCCGGACGGCTGCACCGTGTCCTTGCCGAGGTCGAGGACGTCGGGGTTCTTCGAGGCGGCCTGGGCGAACTTCCAGGTGATGGTGACCTCGTCGCCCACCTTCGCCTCGGCGGGCGCGCCGATCTCCACCCTGGTGGTGCCCTGCACCGCGGGCAGCCCGGAGATCGCGGGCGGGACGCACTCCGTCTTGTACGACACCTCGGCGGCCCGCGCCGGTACGGCGGCCACGCCCAGCAGGATGCCCGCACCGCCGAGCATCAGCGCGACTCCGGCCGCGCCCGCTCTGCGCCCGGTGTCCGGTACCACTCTCCGTAGCGTCCTCACGTATGTCCTTCTCTCGTCTGGGGGGTCGGACCGTTCTCGTGCGGTGCGGAGAGCCGGCCGTGCGCCGCGGTGCCCGGATCGCTGTCCGGGGTGAACCACGGCAGGGCGGCCGGGGCCGGCGGGACCGTCGGGACGGTCGCCGGAGTACGGGGGCCGGCGGTGGCCGGCCGGGGCGGGCGGAGGGTGGGCCAGGTCAGGCGCAGGCCCCGGTGGCGGCCCGCGCGCCCGGCGGGCCGGTGCGGGCGCACCCGGTCCACCAGGGCCATGCCGACGCGGAACACCGCCGCCGGGACGACCACGCAGAGCAGCACCCAGAAGACGGTCACGCCCCAGGGGCGGCCGACGCCCCACGGCTGCTCGGCGAGCACCTTCCCGCCGTACACGAGCGAGACGGTGTAGTCGCCGTGCGCCCCGGCCGGCAGCTCGACGGGCAGGCTGATCCGCGCCTTGCGGCCGGGCGCGACCGTGCCGCGCCACTCCTGCTCCTCCCACTGCGGGGCGAACACCCCGTGGGAGGTGCCGACGCGGAAGACCGGGTTCTTCACGGCGGCGGTGCCGACGTTGCCGACCGTGAAGACGAGGGTGCGCGCGGGCGGCGAGCCGAACCAGGTCAGCAGCCCGCTCGACCCGTCGAGCCGGGTGTCGGTGAGCACGGAAAGGCGCCCGCCGCTCGGCTCCTTGGGGAGGGGTTCGACCGAGTGTCCGGCGACCATGAAGAGGGCGTCCGCCTCGGCCTTCGCGCCGGTGACGGTGGCGACGTGCACCACGCAGGGGCAGGGCTTGGGCGGTTCGGCTACCGGCAGCTCGCGGCGGAAGGCGCCCTTGGCGTCGGTGGTGACGGCCCGGCCGTCGGCGTTGGCACAGGAGTTGGTGCCGCCGATGACCCCGCGCGAGGGCACCGACTGGCCGCAGATGAGCAGCATCAGCAGGGTCCGGGGCCGCCATCCGCCACCGCTCACGGTGACCGAACCGCCCGTCCCCGCCTGCGAGGCGGAGAGTTTCACACTCGGCCCCCCGGCAGCGACGGCCGTTGCCGCCGAGCCCGTCCCGACGGCGGCCTTATCCGCCCCACCCGTCCCCGCGCCGCCCGTCTCCGCCCACGCCACCCCCGCCGACGGGACCAGCAGCAGGGCCAGTACCGCCCCCAGCGCCGCCATCCGCACGTTGCCCTTGCCCTTGCCCCTGCCGCCCAGGACGCTCACCTCACCGCTCCCGTCAACCCCGTCAACTCGGCCTCCACGTCGGGCTGTTCACCCGGCTCCGCGCCATCGGTCCGCCGGCGCCCGCGCCGTCCGGCCTCTCCCGAGGGGCGCCGCCGACGCCGTACGGCGATGAGGACGACCGGCGCCACCAGCGCGCACCCCGCGCCGACGGCCCGCCCCCACGGCACGAACCGGGCGGACGCGGTCGCCGTGCCGCGCACCCCGTCCGCCGCCGTCACCGTCAGCCGCACGTCGACCGCGTCCAAGACCGGCGGGTCGGTCCACGGTTCGTGGAGGGTGACGCGGCGGCCGGGGAGGAGTTCCACGGGCAGGGGGCGCGGGGCGCGGTCGAGCACCCGGCCGAGGACGCCGTCGGCGCGCACGGCCAGGCGCGGGGCCAGCACGGTGGTGCCGCGGTTGACCAAGTCGTAGGAGATCCGGCCGCCGCCCACCCGGACGTGCTCGACCGTCAGCGCCGACAGCGCCGGGCCGGCCACCCGCACCTGGACCCGGACCGCCGCCGTGCGGCCCCCGCCGCTCACGAGTACCGCGCCGGGGTGGTCGCCGGGCACGGCGCCCGCCGGGACCGCCACGGTGAACGGCACGTCGGCGCGGGTGTGCGCGGGCACCCGTACGGACAGCGTGCGCACGGCGGTCCGCCTCCCCCCGGTCCGCCCGGCGAAGGCGATCCAGGCACCGGTGTCCGTGGCCCGCCGCCGCGCGGTGGGGGCGCCGTCGGCGCTGCTGTCGGCGTCGGCGGTGCTGTCGGCGTCGGCGCCGCGCAGCCGGACCGTGACCGGCCGGGCGCCCGGGTTGGCGACGGACACGGCGTCCTGGAGGACGGTGCCGGGCGCGCCCTCCGCGTACACGGCGGGCCGTCCGTCGGCCGCGCCGCCCGCGGCCGGAGTGGCGGACCAGCCGTCGGCGGCCCGGGCCGC
>NZ_JBEYFY010000038.1:0-63099 GCF_040703595.1 Streptomyces sp. NPDC007084 | reverse complement strand
CCCACGGCCCCCCCCCCCCCCCCGGCCCCCCCCCCCCCCCCCCGCGGCCCCCCCGGGCCGCCGGGCGCCCCCCCGCCCCCGCCCCCCGCCCCCGCCGCCGCCCGCCCGGGGGCGCCCCGGCCGGCCCGCGCGTCATCCGGCTCGGCAGCCCCCGGCCCCGGCTGCGCATGGTCAGCCTCGCGCTGACCCTGGTGATGATCGCGTTCGTCGTACGGCTCCTCCAGGTCCAGGCCGTCGACGCGAGCGCGTACGCCGCCAAGGCCGAGCAGAACCGGTATGTCGGGCGCACCCTGGCCGCCGTGCGCGGCGGGATCACCGACCGCGACGGTGTCGAACTGGCCACCAGCGTGGACGCGTACGACATCACCGCCGACCCGACGATGTTCACGCCGAAGGCCACCAAGGTGGCGGACGCGCCCGAGCAGGCCGCCGCGCTCCTCGGCCCGATCATCGGCCAGGACACCGACACCGTCGCCAAGAAGCTGCGCGCGAAGAACACCCGCTACACGCTCCTCGCGCACCGCCGCACCCCGCAGGTCTGGCAGCAGATCAAGGACCTGAAGAGCACGCTCGCCACCAAGGCGTCGACCGACAAGGGCACCGTCAACGTCCTCGCGGGCGTCCTCGCGGTCCCCGCCAGCAAGCGCGTGTACCCCAACGGCGACCTCGCCGCCGGGATACTGGGCTGGGTCAACGCCGACGGAAAGGGCGGCGGCGGCATCGAACAGCAGTTGAACAAGGAGCTGTCCGGCAAGGACGGCAAGATCCGCTACGCCCAGTCCGGGGGCCGTCAGGTGCCCACCGTCGGCTCCACCGAGACGCCCGCCGTGGCCGGTTCCGACGTCGAGCTGACCATCGACCGGGACATCCAGTGGGCCGCGCAGGACGCCATCACCGAGCAGGTGAAGAAGTCCCGGGCGGACCGCGGCTACGTGATCGTGCAGGACACCCGGACCGGCCAGGTCCTCGCCATGGCCAACTCGCCCGGCTTCGACCCCAACGACCTCACCCAGGCCAACTCCGCCGCCATGGGCAACGCGGCCCTCCAGGACGCCTACGAGCCCGGCTCCACCGCCAAGCTGATGTCGATGGCCGCCGTGCTCCAGGAGAACGCGGCCACCCCCGGAACCCATGTCGTGGTACCCAACCGGCTGCACCGCGGCGACCGGCTCTTCCAGGACGACGTCGACCACGCCACCTGGTACCTGACCCTCAACGGCGTCCTCGCCAAGTCGAGCAACATCGGCACCATTCTGGCGACCGGTCAGCTCGGCAAGACGCAGCAGGAGGCCAACCGGGTCCTCTACTCCTACCTGCGCAAGTTCGGCATCGGCAGCCACACCGGACTCGGCTTCCCCGGCGAGACGGCGGGCATCCTCGCCCGCCCGGACACCTGGTCGACCTCGCAGCAGTACACGATCCCCTTCGGCCAGGGCGTCTCCATCAACGCCATGCAGGCGGCGTCCGTCTACTCCACGATCGCCAACGGCGGCGTCCGGATCGCACCCACGCTGGTGCGCGGCACCAAGGGACCCGACGGCCGCTTCACCCCCGCCGCCGAACCCAAGAAGACCCGGGTCGTCAGCGAGAAGACGGCGAAGACCCTCGCGCAGATGCTGGAGTCCGTCGTCGACGACGAGCAGGGCACCGGCATCAAGGCCCGCATCCCCGGGTACCGGGTCGCGGGCAAGACCGGCACCGCCAACCGCGTGGACCCCGCCACCGGCAAGTACCACGGCTACACCTCGTCGTTCGCCGGGTTCGCCCCCGCCGACAAGCCCCGCGTCACCGTGTACTGCGCCATCCAGAACGCCACCAAGGGCAGCTACTACGGCGGCCAGATCTGCGGACCCGTCTACAAGCAGGTCATGGAGTTCGCGCTCAAGACCCTCCAGGTCCCGCCCACCGGCGCCCAGCCCGCCCGACTGCCCGTCACGTACACCCCGTGACCGCCCCCGACCGCACGCCCTGATCAGCCCCCACGCACAACGGACCAGGAACCACTCGTGACAACGATCACCCCGGACCCCGGGAACCGCTCCCCGGCGCAGGCCCCGCCGCCGCCCTCGCTTCGCCCCGGCGGGGGTGCGCCCGGTACGCTCACCGCCGTGCCACACGCTGATCAGTCCCAAACCCCCCAGAAGGGCGTTCCTGTGACATATCCGGGACCGCCGCGACCGGTCCACGTCTCCGCCACCCGCCTCGGAGAACTGGCCGATCAGCTCGGCGCCGAGCGGCCGGGCGAGGACGCGGAGGTCACCGGCATCACCCACGACTCCCGCGCGGTGCGCCCCGGTGACGTGTACGCCGCCCTGCCCGGCGCGCGGCTGCACGGCGCCGACTTCGTGACCCAGGCGGCCGGCCTCGGTGCCGTCGCCGTCCTCACCGACCCGACCGGCGCCGAGCGCGCCGCGGCCACCGGTCTGCCCGTCCTCGTGGTCGAGGACCCGCGCGGATCGATGGGCGAGCTGGCGGCCACCATCTACGGCCACCCGGGGCGCGATCTCCTGCAGATCGGCATCACCGGCACCTCCGGCAAGACCACCACCGCCTACCTGGTCGAGGGCGGTCTGAAGACCCTCCGCTCCACCGGGCTCATCGGCACGGTCGAGATGCGCATCGGCGACGAGCGCATCAAGTCGGAGCGCACCACGCCCGAAGCCACCGACCTCCAGGCCCTGTTCGCCGTCATGCGCGAGCGCGGGGTCGACTCGGTCGCCATGGAGGTCTCCAGCCACGCCCTGGTTCTCGGCCGGGTCGACGGCTGTGTCTTCGACATCGCCGTCTTCAACAACCTGAGCCCGGAACACATGGAGTTCCACTCCGGCATGGAGGACTACTTCCAGGCCAAGGCCCAGTTGTTCACCCCCGAGCGCAGCAGGCTCGGCGTGGTCAACCTCGACGACGAGTACGGCCGCCGGCTCACCCGGGAGGCGGGCGTCCCGGTCGTCACCTTCTCCGCCGAGGGCCACCCGGACGCCGACTGGCGCGCCGAGGACGTCGAAGTCGGCCCGATGGACTCGACGTTCACCGCCGTCGGCCCCAAGGGCGAGCGGATCACCGCCCGCTCGCCGCTCGCCGGCCCGTTCAACGTGGCGAACACCCTCGCCGCGATCGTCGCCCTCGCCGTCGCCGGGATCGACCCGCAGACCGCCGCCGACGGCATCGCCGCCGTCCCCGGCGTCCCGGGCCGCCTGGAGCGGGTGGACGAGGGCCAGCCGTACCTGGCCGTGGTCGACTACGCGCACAAGACGGACGCCGTCGAATCGGTGCTGCGCGCCCTGCGCAAGGTCACCGAGGGCAAGCTGCACGTGGTGCTCGGCTGCGGCGGCGACCGGGACACCACCAAGCGGAAGCCGATGGGCGCGGCCGTGGCCCGGCTCGCCGACACCGCCGTACTGACCTCGGACAACCCCCGCTCCGAGGACCCCCTCGCGATCCTCGCCACGATGCTCGCGGGCGCCGCCGAGGTGCCGGCGCACGAGCGCGGCGAGGTCCAGGTCTTCGAGGACCGGGCCGCCGCCATCGCCGCGGCCGTCGCGCGAGCAAAGCCGGGCGACACCGTCCTCATCGCCGGCAAGGGCCACGAACAGGGCCAGGACATCGCCGGGGTGGTACGTCCCTTCGACGACCGCCAGGTGCTTCGCGAAGCTATCCAGCAGACCCAGGGATGAACTTGTGATCGCCCTCTCTCTCGCCGAGATCGCAGCAGTCGTCGGCGGGCAGACGTACGACATACCGGATCCGGCGGTACAGGTCACCGGACCGGTCGTCCGGGACTCCCGTGAAGTGGAGCCCGGCAGCCTCTTCGTCGCCTTCGTCGGCGAACGCGTGGACGGCCACGACTACGCGGAGGCGGTGGTCGAGGCAGGCGCGGTCGCCGTCCTCGGCTCCCGCCCGGTCGGCGTGCCCGCCATCGTCGTCGACGACGTGCAGGCCGCGCTCGGCGCCCTCGCCCGCCATGTCGTGGAACGGCTCGGCGCCACCCTCGTCGCCCTCACCGGCTCCGCGGGCAAGACCAGCACCAAGGACCTGATCGCCCAGGTGCTGCGGACCAAGGCGCCGACCGTCTTCACCCCCGGCTCCCTCAACAACGAGATCGGGCTGCCCCTCACCGCGCTCAGCGCCACCGACGAGACCCGTTTCCTCGTCCTGGAGATGGGCGCCCGCGGCATCGGGCACATCCGCTACCTCACCGGGCTCACCCCGCCGAGGATCGGCCTCGTCCTCAACGTCGGCTCCGCCCACATCGGCGAGTTCGGCGGGCGCGAACAGATCGCGCAAGCAAAGGGCGAGATGGTCGAGAGCCTCCCCGAGGACGGCGCCGCGATCCTCAACGCCGACGACCCCCTCGTCCGCGCCATGGCCTCCCGCACCAAGGCACGCGTGCTCCTCTTCGGAGAGTCCGACGAAGCGGACGTACGCGCCGAGAACGTCCGCCTCACGGAGAACGGACAGCCCGCCTTCAGCCTTCGCACACCCTCCGGGTGCAGTGACGTGACCATGCGCCTGTACGGTGAGCACCACGTGTCGAACGCGCTCGCCGCGGCCGCCGTCGCCCATGAGCTGGGCATGTCCGCAGACGAGATCGCCCGTGCGCTCTCCGAGGCGGGCTCCCTCTCCCGGTGGCGGATGGAGGTCACCGAGCGTCCGGACGGCGTGACCATCGTCAACGACGCCTACAACGCGAACCCCGAGTCCATGCGAGCCGCCCTGCGCGCGCTCGCGTCGATGGGCAAGGGGCGGCGGACCTGGGCGGTGCTCGGCCAGATGGCCGAGCTGGGGGACGAGGCGCTCGCCGAGCACGACGCGGTCGGACGGCTTGCCGTCCGGCTCAATGTCGGCAAGCTCGTCGCGGTCGGGGGCAGGGAAGCGTCCTGGCTGCAACTGGGCGCATATAACGAGGGTTCGTGGGGTGAGGAGTCGGTGCACGTGTCCGACGCACAGGCGGCTGTCGACCTGTTGCGCAGCGAGCTGCGCCCGGGAGACGTCGTACTCGTGAAGGCGTCCAGGTCCGTCGGGCTGGAACGGGTGGCGCTCGCGCTGCTCTCCGACGGTGCCGAGGGTGAGGTTTCCGCCCGATGATGAAGCAGATCCTGTTCGCGGGAGTCATTGGCCTGTTCCTGACCCTGGTCGGCACTCCGCTGCTGATCAAGCTGCTGGCCCGCAAGGGCTACGGCCAGTACATCCGCGACGACGGCCCGCGCGAGCACCACAGCAAGCGCGGTACGCCGACCATGGGTGGTATCGCCTTCATCCTCGCGACGATCATCGCGTACTTCCTGTCGAAGGTGATCACGGGCTACACGCCCACCTTCTCCGGTCTGCTGGTGCTCGGCCTGATGGCCGGCATGGGCCTGGTGGGCTTCCTCGACGACTACATCAAGATCGTCAAGCGGCGTTCGCTCGGTCTGCGGGCCAAGGCGAAGATGGCCGGACAGCTCATCGTCGGCATCGGCTTCGCGGTGCTGGCGCTGATGTTCGCCGACAACCGCGGCAACACCCCGGCCTCCACGAAGCTCTCCTTCGTCCAGGACTTCGGCTGGTCCATCGGGCCGGTGCTGTTCGTGGTCTGGGCGCTGTTCATGATCCTCGCCATGTCGAACGGCGTGAACCTGACGGACGGTCTGGACGGCCTCGCCACCGGCGCCGCCACGATGGTCTTCGGCGCCTACACGTTCATCGGCGTCTGGCAGTTCCAGGAGTCCTGCGCCAACGCGGCGACCCTGACCAACCCGGCCGCCTGCTACGAGGTACGCGACCCGCTCGACCTGGCGGTCGTCGCCTCCGCCCTCATGGGCGCCTGCTTCGGCTTCCTGTGGTGGAACACCTCGCCCGCCAAGATCTTCATGGGCGACACCGGTTCGCTGGCCCTCGGCGGCGCGCTCGCCGGCCTCGCGATCTGCTCCCGCACGGAGATCCTGGTCGCCCTGCTCGGCGGCCTCTTCGTCCTCATCACCATGTCGGTGGTCATCCAGGTCGGCTCCTTCAAACTGACCGGGAAGCGCGTCTTCCGCATGGCCCCGCTGCAACACCACTTCGAACTCAAGGGGTGGTCCGAAGTCCTTGTCGTGGTCCGCTTCTGGATCATCCAGGGCATGTGCGTGATCGTCGGACTCGGCCTCTTCTACGCGGGATGGGCAGCCAAGAAGTGACCAACTGGCAGGGCAAGAACGTCACCGTCGCCGGCCTCGGCGTCTCCGGCATCCCGGCGGCCAGGGTGCTGCGCGGCCTCGGCGCGGCCGTCACGGTCGTCAACGACGGCGCCGACGACCGGGCCCGGGCGCAGGCCGCGGAACTGGAGGCGCTCGGCGTCACCGTGCGCCTCGGTGACGGCGACACCCTGCCCGAGGGCACCGAACTCGTCGTGACCGCGCCCGGCTGGCAGCCCGGCAAGCCGCTGTTCGCGGCGGCGGCCGCGGCGGGCGTCCCCGTCTGGGGCGACGTCGAACTCGCCTGGCGGCTGCGGGACCTGGACGGGCGGAAGCCCGCCCCCTGGCTCGCGGTCACCGGCACCAACGGCAAGACCACCACGGTCCAGATGCTCGCCTCCATCCTGAAGGCGGCGGGCCTGCGCACCGCGGCGGTCGGCAACATCGGCGTCTCCCTGCTCGACGCGGTCCTCGGCGAGCAGACCTACGACGTCCTCGCCGTCGAACTCTCCAGCTACCAGCTGCACTGGGCGCCCTCGCTGCGCGCGCACTCCGCCGCGGTGCTCAACCTCGCGCCGGACCACCTCGACTGGCACGGCTCCATGGAGGCGTACGCCGCCGACAAGGGCCGCGTCTACGAGGGCAATCGGGTCGCCTGCGTCTACAACGTGGCCGACAAGGCCACCGAGGACCTGGTGCGGGAGGCGGACGTAGAGGAGGGCTGCCGGGCGATCGGCTTCACCCTCGGCGCCCCCGGACCCTCCCAACTCGGCGTCGTGGACGGCATCCTGGTCGACCGCGCCTTCGTGGAGAACCGGCAGAAGAACGCCCAGGAACTGGCCGAGGTCTCCGACGTCCGGCCGCCCGCCCCGCACAACATCGCCAACGCCCTTGCCGCGGCGGCCCTGGCACGCGCCTACGGGGTGCCCGCCCGGGCCGTACGGGACGGGCTGCGGGACTTCACCCCCGACGCGCACCGCATCGCGCACGTCGCCGACGTGGACCAGGTCGCCTACGTGGACGACTCCAAGGCGACCAACACCCATGCCGCGGAAGCCTCCTTGGCGGCCTACGAGTCGATCGTGTGGATCGCCGGCGGTCTCGCCAAGGGCGCCACCTTCGACGAACTCGTAGCCAAGTCGGCGAAGCGGCTGCGCGGCGCGGTCCTGATCGGCGCGGACCGCGCGCTGATCCGCGAAGCCCTGGCGCGACACGCGCCGGAGGTACCGGTGGTCGACCTCGACCGGACCGACACTGGGGCGATGCTCGCGGCTGTCCAGGAGGCCAAGGGGCTCGCCCGCCCCGGGGACACGGTGCTGCTGGCGCCGGCCTGTGCGTCCATGGACATGTTCGCCAACTACAACAAGCGCGGTGACGCGTTCGCGGAGGCGGTTCGCGGACTCGGCGCCTGACCCGGCCGGCTCGCCGGGCGAACCTGGGAGGGACGGACGCGTGACTTCGCTGTGGCCCGGAGACGCCGATGCCGACTAGCCGTACCGGACGACCTCCCGTGCAGCGGGCGCCGCGGCGCCCCGCCGTCGCCCGCTCGCCCCACGACAACCCCGCGGCCCGCCTGGTCACCCGCGCCCGCAGGGCCTGGGACCGGCCGCTGACCGCGTACTACCTGATCCTCGGCGGCAGCCTGCTGATCACCGTGCTGGGCCTCGTGATGGTCTACTCGGCCTCGCAGATCACCGCGCTCCAGCTCTCGCTGCCCGGCTCCTACTTCTTCCGCAAGCAGTTCCTCGCCGCCCTGATCGGCGGGGTGCTGATGCTGGTCGCCTCGCGGATGCCGGTGAAGCTGCACCGCGCCCTGGCCTACCCGATGCTGGCGAGCGCCGTCTTCCTGATGGCCCTGGTCCAGGTGCCCGGGATAGGAGTCGCGGTCAACGGCAACCAGAACTGGATCTCGCTCGGCGGCTCCTTCCAGATCCAGCCCAGCGAGTTCGGCAAGCTCGCGCTCGTGCTGTGGGGCGCCGACCTGCTCGCCCGCAAACAGGACAAGCGGCTGCTGACCCAGTGGAAGCACATGCTGGTGCCGCTCGTGCCCGTCGCCTTCCTGCTGCTCGGCCTGATCATGCTCGGCGGCGACATGGGCACCGCGATCATCCTCACGGCCATCCTGTTCGGCCTGCTGTGGCTCGCGGGGGCGCCCACCCGGCTGTTCGTCGGGGTGCTGTCCGTCGCGCTCGCCATCGGCTTCATCCTGATCAAGACGAGCCCCAACCGCATGTCCCGGCTGGCCTGCATCGGCGCCACCGAACCCGGCCCGAACGACACCTGCTGGCAGGCCGTGCACGGCATCTACGCCCTCGCCTCCGGCGGGCTCTTCGGCTCCGGCCTCGGCGCCAGTGTGGAGAAATGGGGCCAACTGCCCGAAGCGCACACCGACTTCATCTTCGCCATCACCGGGGAGGAACTGGGCCTCGCGGGGACGCTGTCGGTCCTCGCCCTCTTCGCGGCTCTAGGCTATGCGGGTATCCGCGTGGCCGGACGCACGGAGGACCCCTTCGTGAGGTATGCCGCGGGAGGCGTGACCACCTGGATCACGGCGCAGGCCGTGATCAACCTCGGTGCGGTGCTCGGTCTGCTGCCGATCGCCGGAGTCCCGCTCCCGCTGTTCTCCTACGGGGGTTCCGCCCTGCTGCCGACCATGTTCGCCATCGGGCTCCTGATCGCCTTCGCGCGTGAGGACCCCGCTGCGCGGGCGGCACTCGCGATGCGGCAGACCCGCTTTGGCAGAAAGCGGGCTGCGGTGAGAGGCTCCGCGAGGGCCGCGGGGCCTCGGAGATGGAACACGATGCGACGGCGTGCCTCGGCGGCGCGTTCGTCCGGAGAGCGGTGAATTTCGGTGCATGTCGTACTCGCCGGCGGGGGGACCGCCGGCCACATCGAGCCCGCGCTCGCCCTCGCGGACGCCCTGCGCAGGCAGGACCCGACCGTGGGAATCACGGCCCTGGGCACGGAACGCGGACTTGAGACCCGACTCGTACCCGAGCGCGGCTACGAACTCGCGCTGATCCCCGCCGTACCCCTGCCACGCAAGCCCACCCCCGAACTGATCACCGTCCCCGGGCGGCTGCGCGGCACCATCAAGGCCGCCGAGCAGATCATGGAGCGCACCAAGGCGGACGCGGTCGTCGGCTTCGGCGGCTACGTGGCCCTGCCCGGCTATCTGGCGGCCAAGCGCCTCGGCGTGCCGATCGTCATCCACGAGGCCAACGCCCGCCCCGGGCTGGCCAACAAGATCGGCTCGCGCTACGCGGCCCAGGTCGCCGTCTCCACGCCCGACAGCAAGCTGCGCGGCGCGAGGTACATCGGCATCCCGCTGCGCCGCTCGATCGCCACCCTGGACCGCGCCGCGGTACGGCCCGAGGCGCGCGCCGCGTTCGGGCTCGACCCGAACCTGCCGACGCTCCTGGTGTCGGGCGGCTCGCAGGGCGCCCGCCGCCTCAACGAGGTGGTGCAGCAGGCCGCTCCGTACCTCCAGCAGGCCGGAATCCAGATCCTGCACGCGGTCGGCCCGAAGAACGAACTGCCGCAGGTGCACCAGATGCCGGGGATGCCCCCGTACATCCCGGTACCGTACGTGGACCGGATGGACCTCGCGTACGCCGCGGCGGACATGATGCTCTGCCGCGCGGGCGCGATGACCGTCGCCGAACTCTCCGCCGTCGGGCTCCCGGCCGCCTACGTCCCGCTGCCCATCGGCAACGGCGAACAGCGGCTCAACGCCCAGCCGGTGGTCAAGGCCGGCGGCGGACTGCTGGTCGACGACGCGGAACTGACCCCGCAGTGGGTCCAGCAGAACGTGCTGCCCGTACTCGCCGACCCGCACCGGCTGTACGAGATGTCCCGCGCCGCCAGCGAGTTCGGCCGCCGGGACGCCGACGACCTGCTCGTCGGCATGGTGTACGAGGCGATCGCCTCGCGCCACCGCTAGGGTCTGTTGCCTGGATCAGGCGGCGCCGGGACGCGGTGCCCTGCCCCGCGACCCGCCGCGTGATCCGGACGACGGGCCCTAGGACCGCATGAGGGAAGGCAGGGAGCGTGGCCGGACCGACGACCGCCGAGCGCGGTGAACGGCAGAAGCTGGAGTCCGGCCCGCCCCGGCCGCCCTTCCTCGGGCGGCTCCGCCGCCTGCGCAGGCTCCTCGTCCTCCTCCTCGCCGTGTCGGCGGCCGGCGGCGCGACCCTGTGGATTCTGTACGGTTCGCCCTGGTTGCGGGTGGAGCGCGTATCGGCCTCCGGCACCCGGGTCCTGACGCCAGGACAGGTACGCGAGGCCGCCGACGTCCCGGTCGGGGCCCCGCTGGTCTCCGTCGACACGGACGCCATCGAGGCCCGGCTGCGACGCGAACTCCCGCGCATCGACTCGGTGGACGTCGTCCGTTCCTGGCCGCACGGAATCAGCCTGCGGGTGACCGAGCGAACTCCGGTCCTGCTGATCGGAAAAGGCGCGAAGTTCGTCGAAGTGGACGACGAGGGCGTGCGGTTCGCCACCGTTTCCGACGCGCCCAAGGGCGTACCGGCACTGGAATTGGCCGTGGCCCGCCCCGAGTCGCTGCGCCGCTTCCCGACCGGCCGGCTGGTGCGCGAGGCGGTCCGGATCGCCGCCGACATTCCGCCCGCCGTCGCCCGCGACACCCGCGCGGTCACGGTTCGTTCCTACGACTCCGTCTCGCTGCGGCTGAAGGACGGCCGGACCGTGGAGTGGGGCAGCGACGAGAAGGGCCGCGCCAAGGCCAGAACACTCACCGCTCTCATGAAAGCGGCTCCGAAGGCCCGGCACTTCGACGTGAGTGCTCCCACCGCCCCTGCCTCGTCAGGGAGTTGACGCACATCTGTGCAGGCCAGCACCCTGGTTGGGCAGTGACATGGCTGATCACATAGGGTGAAAAGAAAAACGGGAGGTTCGGCGTGTTCGTTGAACGTGCGCCACTTGTCGACTTAGTGTCCTGTTCGGAAGAGTCCAAGGAACAGACACACTGGTAACCCTAAACTTCAGCGTTAGGGTTCGGGTCGGCGTTCGGACCGTCCCATTCGGCATCAGTCGTCGGATCGCGAACACCGCGAGGCGACGACACGTAACTCGAGGCGAGAGGCCTTCGACGTGGCAGCACCGCAGAACTACCTCGCAGTCATCAAAGTCATCGGTGTCGGCGGCGGTGGTGTCAATGCCATCAACCGGATGATCGAGGTCGGTCTCAAGGGCGTCGAGTTCATCGCCATCAACACCGACGCACAGGCGCTGTTGATGAGCGACGCCGACGTCAAGCTCGACGTCGGCCGGGAACTCACCCGCGGTCTCGGGGCCGGAGCCAATCCGGCCGTCGGCCGCAAGGCCGCCGAGGACCACCGCGAGGAGATCGAGGAGGTCCTCAAGGGGGCCGACATGGTCTTCGTGACCGCCGGTGAAGGCGGTGGCACGGGCACCGGCGGCGCTCCGGTCGTGGCGAACATCGCCCGCTCGCTCGGCGCCCTCACCATCGGCGTGGTCACCCGCCCCTTCACCTTCGAAGGCCGGCGCCGCGCCAACCAGGCGGAGGACGGCATCGCCGAACTCCGCGAAGAGGTCGACACCCTCATCGTCATCCCCAACGACCGGCTGCTGTCCATCTCGGACCGCCAGGTCTCGGTCCTCGACGCCTTCAAGTCGGCGGACCAGGTCCTGCTCTCCGGTGTGCAGGGCATCACCGACCTCATCACCACGCCCGGTCTGATCAACCTCGACTTCGCCGACGTCAAGTCCGTGATGTCCGAGGCGGGTTCGGCCCTGATGGGCATCGGCTCCGCCCGCGGCGACGACCGCGCGGTGGCCGCCGCCGAGATGGCGATCTCCTCGCCCCTGCTGGAGGCGTCCATCGACGGCGCCCGGGGCGTCCTGCTCTCCATCTCCGGCGGTTCCGACCTCGGCCTGTTCGAGATCAACGAGGCCGCCCAGCTCGTCAGCGAGGCCGCGCACCCCGAGGCCAACATCATCTTCGGCGCGGTCATCGACGACGCCCTCGGCGACGAGGTGCGGGTCACCGTCATCGCCGCCGGCTTCGACGGCGGCCAGCCGCCGGCCAAGCGGGACAACGTCCTCGGTTCGACCTCCGCCCGACGCGAGGAGCCCGCCCCGGCGCGCCCCGCCGAGAGCCGCCCGTCCTTCGGGTCGCTCGGCAGCGTCACCCCGAAGGAGGCCGCGCCGGAGCCGGCCGCCCCGGAGCCGGTCAGTGAGCTGCCCGTCTCCCCGCCGGTCCCGCCGTCCCGTTCCTACTCGGACAGCGCGGCCGAGGAACTGGACGTGCCGGACTTCCTGAAGTGATAGGACAGCGCTCCACAACGAGCACCGCGAGCGGCGCCCATTTCGCCTTCACCGACCGGTGGGGCGGGGTGAGCGCCGTTCCGTACGAGGAGCTGAACCTCGGCGGGGCGGTCGGCGACGACCCGGCGGCGGTACGCGCCAACCGGGGGCTGGCCGCGGGGGCGCTCGGGCTCGACGCGGCCCAGGTCGTCTGGATGAACCAGGTGCACGGCGCGGACGTGGCGGTGGTCGAGGGACCGCGGGACTCCGCGGAGATCCCCTCGGTCGACGCCCTCGTCACGACGCGGCGCGGACTGGCGCTCGCCGTGCTCACCGCCGACTGCACGCCCGTCCTGCTGGCCGATCCGGTCGCCGGGGTGGCCGCCGCCGCGCACGCGGGACGGCCGGGCATGGTCGCCGGCGTGGTGCCCGCCGCGGTCGCGGCCATGGTGGAGCGCGGCGCCGATCCGGACCGGATCGTCGCCCGCACCGGACCCGCCGTCTGCGGCCGGTGCTACGAGGTGCCGGACGCGATGCGCGCCGAGGTCGCCGCCGTCGAGCCGGCCGCGTACGCGGAGACGAGCTGGGGGACTCCCGCGGTCGACGTGACCGCCGGGGTGCACGCGCAGTTGGAACGGCTCGGCGTGCGCGACCGGGAGCAGTCGCCGGTCTGCACGATCGAGTCGGGGGACCACTTCTCGTACCGACGGGACCGCACCACCGGGCGGCTCGCGGGCTATGTCTGGCTGGACTGATGGGGCATGACGGACCGTAAGGCTCAACTCGCCGGGAATCTGGCGAAAGTGGAAGACCGCATCACGACGGCCTGCGCGAAGGCCGGGCGCAAGCGCGAAGAAGTGACCCTGATCGTGGTCACCAAGACGTATCCGGCGAGCGATGTGCGGATTCTCTCGGAACTCGGGGTGCGGCACGTCGCGGAGAACCGGGACCAGGACGCGGCACCCAAGGCCGCCGAATGCTCGGATCTGCCCCTGAAATGGCATTTTGTCGGCCAGTTGCAGACCAACAAGGTGCGTTCCGTGGTCGGTTACGCGGATCTCGTGCAGTCGGTCGACCGGGCGCGGCTCGTCACGGCCCTCTCGAAGGAGGCGGTGCGGGCGGAGCGCGAGATCGGGTGTCTGATCCAGGTCGCGCTCGACGCCGAGGAGAGCGGGCGGGGGGAGCGCGGCGGGGTGGGGACCGGCGGGATCGAGGAGTTGGGTGATCTCGTCGCCGCGGCTCCCGGACTCCGGCTCGACGGACTGATGACCGTCGCCCCGCTCACCGGTGAGTACGCGGGACGGCAACAGGCGGCGTTCGAGCGGCTGATGGATTTGTCGACTGTCCTGCGCCGGGCGCATCCGGCTGCGAACATGGTCTCCGCAGGGATGAGCTCGGACCTCGAACAGGCCGTGGCGGCCGGAGCGACACATGTACGCGTCGGTACTGCGGTACTCGGAGTCCGACCCAGGCTCGGGTAACGTCGCCAAGAAGTCGGACCACAGCAGAAAATATGGTCATTTCCGCCGCAGGCGGGCATAACGACCTCGTGGATCGCGGGCACTTGGCAGTTCGTCAGCCGATCCACCACAGAGCGGAGGACTCAGAGCATGGCCGGCGCGATGCGCAAGATGGCGGTCTACCTCGGCCTCGTGGAGGACGATGGGTACGACGGCAGGGGATTCGACCCCGACGACGACTTCGAGCCCGAGCTGGACCCGGAGCCCGAGCGGGACCGGCGACGGCACGAGTCGCACCACCAGCCACATCAGGCGCACCAGTCCCAACGGGACGAATCGGTACGAGTGGTGCAGCCCCCGGCGCCGCGTGACCCGGTGCCGCATTCCGCTTCGCTCGCCGCGGAGTCCGGCCGTCCGGCACGTATCGCCCCCGTGGCATCCATCACACAAGAACGCCAGCCCCTGGAGAAGAACGCCCCGGTGATCATGTCCAAGGTCGTGTCCGAACGAGAGCCGTACCGGATCACCACGCTGCACCCCCGGACCTACAACGAGGCCCGTACCATCGGGGAACACTTCCGTGAAGGCACCCCGGTGATCATGAATC
This sequence comes from Streptomyces sp. NPDC007084, assembly GCF_040703595.1. Lineage (NCBI taxonomy): Bacteria > Bacillati > Actinomycetota > Actinomycetes > Kitasatosporales > Streptomycetaceae > Streptomyces > Streptomyces sp. NPDC007084. The sequence continues at coordinate 48,592 of NZ_JBEYFY010000038.1, read as the reverse complement.
TGACTGAGATGGATGACACAGACGCGAAGCGACTTGTCGACTTTGCGGCCGGTTTGGTGTTTGGTCTCCACGGCAGCATCGAGCGGGTGACGCAGAAGGTGTTCCTGTTGTCGCCTGCTAACGTCGATGTCACGGCGGAGGACAAGGCCCGCATCGCAGAGGGCGGGTTCTTCAACCAGAGCTGAGACGCAGGACCGGAACACCGCAGGGAAAACAGGGGAGAGGGAAGCACGGGATCATGAGCGTGGTCGGGCAGGTTCTCTACATCGCGCTGATGTGCTTCCTCATCGTGCTGATTTTCCGGTTGGTCATGGACTACGTCTTCCAGTTCGCCCGCTCATGGCAACCCGGCAAGGCGATGGTGGTCGTTCTGGAGGCCACCTACACTGTCACCGATCCACCGCTCAAGCTTCTGCGGCGGTTCATTCCGCCGCTGCGTCTCGGGGGCGTGGCGCTTGACCTGTCCTTCTTCGTACTGATGATCATCGTCTACATCCTGATCTCCGTCGTGAGCCGGCTGTGAACGATACGGTCTTGCCGAATGCCGACGACTACGTTGAGGTGAAGAGATGCCGTTGACCCCCGAGGACGTGCGGAACAAGCAGTTCACGACCGTCCGCCTCCGAGAAGGCTATGACGAGGACGAGGTCGATGCCTTCCTCGATGAGGTCGAAGCCGAACTGACGCGCCTGCTCCGCGAGAACGAGGACCTGCGCGCCAAGCTGGCCGCTGCCACGCGCGCGGCCGCGCAGAACCAGCAGCAGCAGGGGATGCGCAAGCCGCCCGAGCAGCAGGACCAGCAGCAGCAGGGTCCGCCGCAGGGTATGCGCGGCGGCCCCGGCGCCCCCGTGCCCGCCGGGATATCGGGCCCGCCGCAGCAGCAGATGGGCGGCCCCATGGGTGGCCCGCCCCAGCTGCCGAGCGGTGCCCCGCAGCTTCCCGCCGGTCCCAGCGGCCAGGGCGGCCAGCAGGGTCAGGGCGGTCCGATGGGCCAGGGCCCCATGGGTCAGGGTCCGATGGGCCAGGGCCCCATGGGCCAGGGTGGTCCGATGGGCCAGGGCGGCCCGATGGGTCAGGGACCCGGCCAGATGCAGCAGATGCAGCAGATGGGCGGCCCGATGGGCGGTCCCATGGGTGGCCCCATGGGCGGTCACGGTCCGCAGATGCCGCAGCAGGGCCCCGGTGGCGACAGCGCCGCCCGTGTTCTGTCGCTGGCCCAGCAGACCGCCGACCAGGCGATCGCCGAGGCCCGTTCCGAGGCCAACAAGATCGTCGGCGAGGCCCGCAGCCGCGCCGAGGGTCTGGAGCGCGACGCCCGTGCCAAGGCCGACGCCCTGGAGCGGGACGCGCAGGAGAAGCACCGCGTCGCGATGGGCTCCCTGGAGTCCGCCCGCGCCACGCTGGAGCGCAAGGTCGAGGACCTGCGCGGCTTCGAGCGCGAGTACCGCACGCGGCTGAAGTCCTACCTGGAGTCGCAGCTCCGGCAGCTCGAGACGCAGGCGGACGACTCGCTCGCCCCGCCGCGCACTCCGGCCACGGCCTCCCTGCCGTCGTCCTCCGCGCCCTCCATGGCTCCCGCGGGCGCCGGTGCCCCGTCCTACGGCGGCGGCAACCAGGGCATGGGTGGCCCGGCTCCGGCCGCGCCGTCCTACGGCGGACAGCAGCAGATGTCCCCGGCGATGACCCAGCCGATGGCTCCGGTGCGGCCCCAGGGCCCGTCGCCGATGCAGCAGGCGCCCTCGCCGATGCGCGGGTTCCTCATCGACGAGGACGACAACTGACGGCCTTGAGTACGCCTTAGGCGTCGGCAGCGTTCAGGGCGGAGCCCCCGGTTCATCCGGGGGCTCCGCCCTTTTGCGCCCTCCGGGCCCGGCGCCGGTCGCACGCGCGTCCCGAACGGGGTTGCCGGGGCGGGCGCTTGTGCGGGGGACGCGACGCCGAAGGCCCGGGTCCGCCAGGAACTCCTGGCGGACCCGGGCCTTCGGTCCGTAAGCCTCGGCGGGGTCCCGCCGAGAGGGTGTTACGCCTTGCGGAGGCGGAACGTGAGGGACAGGCCCTCGTCGGTGAACGGCTCGCCGTAGCCGCCGTCGGCCTCGCCCTGCGCGAAGTCGGTGGCGAGCACCTCGTCGGAGATGAGCGGCGCGTGCTCGGCGAGGGCCGCGATGACCGCCGGGTCGGTGGAGGTCCAGCGGAGCGCGATGCGGTCGGCGACGTCCAGGCCGCTGTTCTTGCGGGCCTCCTGGATCAGCCGGATCGCGTCACGGGCGAGGCCCGCCTGACGCAGCTCCTCGGTGATCTCCAGGTCGAGGGCGACCGTCGCACCGGAGTCGGACGCGACGGACCAGCCCTCGCGCGGGGTCTCCGTGATGATGACCTCGTCCGGCGCCAGCGTCACGGTCTCGCCGTCCACCTCGACCGACGCGGTGCCCTCGCGCAGGGCGAGGGAGAGCGCGGCGGCGTCGGTCTCGGCGATGGCCTTCGCGACCGCCTGGACGCCCTTGCCGAACCGCTTGCCCAGCGCGCGGAAGTTCGCCTTGGCGGTCGTGTCGACGAGTGAGCCGCCGACCTCGGAGAGCGATGCGAGGGAACTCACGTTCAGTTCCTCGGTGATCTGCGCGTGCAGCTCGCGGTCGAGCGACTCGAAGCCGGTCGCCGCGACCAGCGCGCGCGACAGCGGCTGGCGCGTCTTGACACCGGACTCCGCGCGGGTGGCCCGGCCCAGTTCCACGAGCCGGCGCACCAGCAGCATCTGCCGGGACAGCTCCGGGTCGATCGCGGACAGGTCCGCCTCCGGCCACGACGACAGGTGGACCGACTCGGGCGCGTCCGGCATGACCGGGACGACCAGGTCCTGCCAGACCCGCTCGGTGATGAACGGGGTCAGCGGGGCCATCAGTCGCGTGACCGTCTCCACGACCTCGTGCAGGGTGCGCAGCGCGGCCTTGTCGCCCTGCCAGAAGCGGCGACGGGACCGGCGTACGTACCAGTTGGAGAGGTCGTCGACGAACGCCGACAGGAGCTTTCCGGCGCGCTGGGTGTCGTACGCCTCCAGGGCCTGCGTCACCTGGTCGGTGAGCGCGTGCAGTTCGGACAGCAGCCAGCGGTCCAGGACCGGGCGGTCGGCCGGGGCCGGGTCGGCCGCGCTCGGCGCCCAGTCGGCGGTGCGGGCGTACAGGGCCTGGAAGGCGACGGTGTTCCAGTAGGTGAGGAGCGTCTTGCGGACGACCTCCTGGATCGTGCCGTGGCCCACCCGCCGGGCCGCCCACGGGGAGCCGCCGGCCGCCATGAACCAGCGCACGGCGTCGGCTCCGTGCTGGTCCATCAGCGGGATCGGCTGCAGGATGTTGCCCAGGTGCTTGGACATCTTGCGGCCGTCCTCGGCGAGGATGTGGCCGAGGCACACGACGTTCTCGTACGAGGACTTGTCGAACACCAGGGTGCCGATGGCCATCAGCGTGTAGAACCAGCCGCGGGTCTGGTCGATGGCCTCGCTGATGAACTGCGCCGGGTAGCGGCTCTCGAACAGCTCCTTGTTCTTGTACGGGTAGCCCCACTGCGCGAACGGCATCGAACCCGAGTCGTACCAGGCGTCGATGACCTCCGGCACGCGGGTCGCCGTCAGGCCGCAGCCGTCCTGCGGGCACGCGAAGGTGACGGCGTCGATGAACGGACGGTGCGGGTCCAGCTCCGACTGGTCGGTGCCGGTCAGCTCGGACAGCTCGGCGCGCGAGCCGACGCAGGTCAGGTGTCCCTCCTCGCAGCGCCACAGCGGGAGCGGGGTGCCCCAGTAGCGGCTGCGGGACAGCGCCCAGTCGATGTTGTTGTTGAGCCAGTCGCCGAAGCGGCCGTGCTTGACGGACTCCGGGAACCAGTTGGTCTGCTCGTTCTCCTCCAGGAGACGGTCCTTGACGGCCGTCGTGCGGATGTACCAGGACGGCTGCGCGTAGTACAGCAGTGCCGTGTGGCAGCGCCAGCAGTGCGGGTAACTGTGCTCGTACGGCACGTGCTTGAAGAGCAGGCCGCGGCTCTGGAGGTCCTCGGTGAGCTTTTCGTCCGCCTTCTTGAAGAAGACACCGCCCACGAGGGGGACGCTCTCCTCGAAGGTGCCGTTCGGGCGGATCGGGTTGACCACGGGCAGGCCGTACGCGCGGCACACCTTGAGGTCGTCCTCACCGAAGGCGGGGGACTGGTGGACCAGGCCCGTACCGTCCTCGGTCGTCACGTACTCGGCGTTGACCACGAAGTGGGCGGTCTCGGGGAACTCGATCAGCTCGAACGGACGTTGATACGTCCAGCGCTCCATCTCGGCGCCCGTGAAGGACTCGCCCGTGGGCTCCCAGCCCTCGCCGAGCGCCTTCTCGACGAGCGGCCGCGCGACGACGAGCCGCTCCTCGCCGTTCGTCACCACGACATAGGTGACGTCCGGGTGGGCGGCGACGGCGGTGTTGGAGACCAGCGTCCACGGCGTGGTCGTCCACACCAGGAGCGCGGCACGGCCGGCCAGCGGACCGGAGGTGAGCGGGAAACGGACGTACACGGAGGGGTCGACGATCGTCTCGTAGCCCTGCGCCAGCTCGTGGTCCGACAGGCCCGTCTCGTCACGCGGGCACCAGGGGGCCACTCGGTAGTCCTGGACCAGCAGGCCCTTGTCGAAGATCTGCTTGAGCGACCACCACACGGACTCGATGTACTCGGGGTCCATGGTCCGGTAGGCGTCGTCCAGGTCGACCCAGTAGCCCATGCGGTTCGTCAGGTCGGTGAAGGCGTCGGTGTGCCGGGTCACCGACTCGCGGCACTTGGCGTTGAACTCGGCGATGCCGTACGCCTCGATGTCCTGCTTGCCGGTGAAGCCCAGCTCCTTCTCCACCGCCAGCTCCACCGGCAGGCCGTGGCAGTCCCAGCCGGCCTTGCGCGCCACGTGGTAGCCGCGCATGGTGCGGAAGCGCGGGAAGACGTCCTTGAAGACGCGCGCCTCGATGTGGTGGGCGCCCGGCATGCCGTTGGCGGTGGGCGGACCTTCGTAGAACACCCACTCGGGCCGGCCCTCGGACTGGTCGAGGCTCTTGGCGAAGATCTTCTGCTCACGCCAGAAGTCGAGCACGGCGTGCTCAAGGGCGGGCAGGTCGACCTGGGCGGGCACCTGGCGGTACGTCGGCGCTGTCATCGGCGAGCTTCCTCCAACGGACTTTCTGCCTTCCGTCGGAGGGACGAGAGCCGTGTTGCTACGGACGCCGTGTGCGGCGCGCTCCCGCGGTACCACCCTCCTTGGCCCGCCCGTGCGCCGTTCGCACCGGTGAGCCCCCTCATTGGGGTCGCGATGCCGGGTCTACTGACCCCTCGGGGGGTGTTCTGCCGGCGGCTCCGGGGTGATCTTCACGTCGCGCTGACCCCCGGGCTTCCACCGTCCCCGGGTCGCTCCTGGCCGCGTACGCCGCTACTCGTCCCCATCCACGCTTCTCGCTCCGCCCAGTGTACGGCGCGCCGGGGACAGCGGCCGACCGGTTTTCCGGGCACCGCCGTGGCCTGCGCGGTGACCCGAATGGCGCGGGTGCCGCGTCCGGATCCCGGGACACCGGTTCTGGCGGATTACCGGGCGGGGAGCTGGGCACAACGCTTGCATGCCTGCCGCGCGGGACTCGCGGGGCCGGCGATGCGCGGGCGTGCCCCGTTGCCGCGGGCCAGAAGTCGATTTATCGTCCCAGCACGACGCGCGAGCAAGATCACAAAATGTGAAGGGGCCGCGGCCATGGTGGCGAAGAAGACCGCCGTACAGCAGTCGGCGTCCGGAAGATCCACGGGTTCGGCGGCCAGGACCTCTGCCGGGAAGAAGGCGGTGGCCAAGAAGGCCGGCGCCGCGAAGAAGGCGCCTGCCACGACCGGTACCGCCGAGAAGGCGCCCCCCAAGAAGGCCACCGCCAACAAGACGCCCGCGAAGAAGGCACCCGCCAAGAAGACGCCTGCCGAGAAGGTGGCCGCCGAAAAGAAGCCTGCCGAAAAGACGTCTGCCAAGAAGGTGGCCGCCGGGAAGACTCCTGCCGAGAAGGCCGCGGTCATGAAGGACACCGCCAAGGACACCGCCAAGACGACCGCCAGGAAGCAGGCGTCGGGGAAGACCGCGGGCGGGAAGAGCGCGGGTACGGCGGGGAAGAGCACCAGCACGGCCAAGAAGACGGCCGCGTCCGCGGCCGAGGGCGCGGCGAAGGCCGCGGAGACGACGGGAGCCACGACGGTGGTTGCGAAGAAGACCCCTGGCACGGCCACGGCCGCGAAGAAGGCCACCGCGGTTCCCAAGGCGCGGCTCGCCGCGCCGGAGTCCGGCGAACTCGCCGTACGCCCCGGGGAGGACCCCTGGACCCCGGAGGAGGTCGAGGAGGCCCGCGCGGAGCTGCAGTCCGAGGCGCTGCGGCTGAGCGCCGAGATCACGTCCTCCGAGGCCGCCCTCGCCGGCCTGATGCGCGACTCCGGGGACGGCGCGGGCGACGACGAGGCCGACACCGGTACGAAGAACATCACGCGCGAGCACGAGATGGCCCTCAACTCCAACGCGCGCGAGATGCTGGAGCAGACCGAGCGTGCCCTGCAACGCCTCGACGCGGGCACCTACGGGCTCTGCGAGAACTGCGGCAACGCCATCGGCAAGGCCAGGATGCAGGCATTCCCGCGCGCCACGCTGTGCGTCGAGTGCAAGCAGAAGCAGGAACGCCGGCACTGAGAACCGCGCGCGGCGTGGGGCCTCCTGAGCACGTGGGCCCGCGGGGGTGTGCCGTACCCTCGTCCTCAGTCAGGAACCTAGGTCGAGGGACTCACTCACGTGGCAGAGGCGGAGCGCATCATCGGTACGCCGGGCATCCCGGGGGCGGCGGCTGCCGAGCCGGAGCAGTCCGGCAAGAACGCGGCGCCGGGGGACCGGCCCGGCGGCGACGGAGCGGCCCCGGCCGGGCGGCCCGCCGAGGAGTCCGCCACGGGCTCTGGATCGGACCAGGCGCAGGAGCGGCCCAAGGGCAGGCGCAAGGTCGCCGTGCTCTTCTCGGTGGCCGCGCTGGCGTACGCCCTCGACCTGGTCAGCAAGATGATCGTGGTGGCCAAGCTGGAGCACCACGACTCGATCGGGATCATCGGGGACTGGCTCAAGTTCGAGGCGATCCGCAACGCGGGCGCGGCCTTCGGCTTCGGAGAGGCGTTCACGGTGATCTTCACGGTGATCGCCGCCGCGGTGATCGTCGTCATCGCCCGGCTCGCCCGCAAGCTGTACAGCGTGCCGTGGGCCATCGCGCTCGGCCTGCTGCTCGGCGGCGCGCTCGGCAACCTGACCGACCGGATCTTCCGCTCGCCGGGCGTCTTCAAGGGCGCGGTCGTCGACTTCATCGCCCCCAAGCACTTCGCCGTCTTCAACCTGGCGGACTCGGCGATCGTCTGCGGCGGCATCCTGATCGTGCTGCTGTCCTTCCGGGGCCTCGACCCGGACGGCACGGTCCACAAGGACTGAGGGCGGGCGCGGGCCGCGGAGTCCGGAGGGTGCTTTCCCGGGGGCTTCCGGGGACGTCGCGGGTACGGGTGTTCGGGCCGTGGTCCGGGGGTGTCCGGGGCGTCCGGCATACTCGACGGGTGAGCACCATTCCCGAGATCCGCACCCTGCCCGTGCCCGACGGCCTGGAGGGCGAGCGTGTCGACGCCGCCATCTCCCGCATGTTCGGCTTCTCCCGCACCAAGGCCGCGGAGCTTGCCGCGGCGGGGAAGGTCTCGGTCGACGGCTCGGTGGTCGGCAAGTCCGAGCGGGTGCACGGCGGCGCCTGGCTGGAGGTCGAGATGCCGCAGGCCCCGGCCCCCGTGCAGATCGTCGCCGAGCCCGTCGAGGGCATGGAGATCGTCCACGACGACGATGACGTGGTGGTGATCGTCAAGCCCGTCGGCGTGGCCGCCCACCCCAGCCCCGGCTGGACCGGCCCGACCGTCATCGGCGGCCTGGCCGCCGCCGGCTACCGGATCTCCACCTCCGGCGCGGCCGAGCGCCAGGGCATCGTGCACCGCCTGGACGTGGGCACCTCGGGCCTGATGGTCGTCGCCAAGTCGGAGTACGCGTACACCTCGCTCAAGCGCCAGTTCAAGGAGCGCACGGTTGACAAGCGCTACCACGCGCTCGTGCAGGGGCACCCGGACCCGACCAGCGGCACCATCGACGCGCCCATCGGCCGGCACCCGAACCACGACTACAAGTGGGCGGTCACCGCCGAGGGCAAGCCCTCCGTCACGCACTACGACCTGATCGAGGCGTTCCGCGCCGCCTCCCTGCTCGACATCAAGCTGGAGACCGGGCGCACCCACCAGATCCGCGTCCACATGTCGGCCCACCGCCACCCCTGTGTCGGCGACCTGACCTACGGCGCGGACCCCACCCTCGCCAAGCGCCTCGGCCTCACCCGCCAGTGGCTGCACGCCAAGCGCCTCGGCTTCGAGCACCCCGGCGACGGCCGGTGGGTCGAGTTCGAGAGCGAGTACCCCGAGGACCTCCAGCGGGCCCTCGACAAGGTCCGTGAGGAGAGCTACGCGTGACGGCCCCGGAGAGCACGGGGACCGGTTCCCCCGCGAGGGCGGACGGCTCGTACGCGGTGCGGGTCGCCGAGGACGCCGCCGACCGCGAGGCCTGCTTCCGGGTCCGCAAGGACGTCTTCGTCGCCGAGCAGGGCGTCCCGGAGGACATCGAGTACGACGCGTACGACGCGGGGGCCCTGCATGTGCTGGCGGTCCGCGCGGACGGCGTACCGCTCGGCACCGGGCGGCTCCTGTACGGCCCGGAGGCGGCGGCCAAGACCGGCGGGGACGCGAGCGTGGGCTCCCTCGGGCGGCTCGCCGTGACGCGCGCCGCGCGCGGGCTCGGGGTCGGTGCCGCGCTCGTGCGCGCCATCGAGGACGCGGCACGCGCGCGTGGCCTGGGCGCGGTGGACCTGCACGCGCAGACCCACGCCCTCGGCTTCTACGAGCGGCTCGGATACGTCGCCTACGGGCCCGAGTTCCCCGACGCCGGCATCCCGCACCGCGCGATGCGCAAGCCCCTGTGACGCGGGGTCTGTGACGCGGGGTCTGTGGCACCGGCCCGTGGCACCGCGCCTGTGACGCGGGCGCCTGTGACGCGGGCCCCGGGATGCGCGACCCTGTGACCCCGGCCCCCGGGACGCGGTGCTCTGTGACGTAAGCCCCAGTGACGCAAGGCTCCGCGAGCGGGGTTTGTCACAGCGGCATGGCACGCTTGAGATCCGGATCACCCGTGATCACCCGTGATCGCCCAGACCTCGCCCGGAGCGCTGACCGTGGATCAGTTGGCCCTGCTGTTCATCCTGTTGCTGGGGGCTGTGATCAGCGTCCCGGTGGGAGACCGGCTCGGGCTGCCCTCGCCTGTGCTGATGACCCTGCTCGGCATCGCACTCGCCCTGCCCAAGTTCGTCCCGAACGTGGACATCCCGCCGGACCTGATCCTCCCGGCGCTGCTGCCCCCGCTGCTGTACGCGGCGGTGCGGCGCACCTCCTGGAGACAGTTCGCGGCCAACCTGCGGCCGATCTTCCTGCTCGCCGTGGCCCTGGTGTTCGTCACGACCCTCGTCGTGGCCGCCGTCGCCAGCGCCATCGTGCCCGGTCTGCCGATCGCCGCCGCCGTCGCGCTCGGCGCGCTCGTGGCGCCTCCGGACCCGGTCGCGGCGACCGCCGTCGCCGGCCAGCTCGGGCTGCCGCGCCGGCTGGTGTCCATCCTGGAGGGCGAGGGCCTCTTCAACGATGTGACGGCCATCGTGCTCTACCACGTGGCCATCGCCGCCGCGGTCAGCGGAAGCTTCTCGCCCTGGCGGGCCGGGCTCGACCTCGTGCTGTCGGCGGTCGTCGCCGTCGCGGTGGGTGTCGCGCTCGGCTGGGCGACGAACAAGCTGATGACCCTGCTCGACGACACCACCCTGCAGATCGGCCTGACCCTGCTCGTGCCGTTCGCCTCGTACGTGCTGGCCGAGGAGCTGCACGGCTCCGGGGTGCTCGCCGTCCTCACCACCGCCCTGTTCCTGTCGGAGTACGCGACCGACGCCGACGACGTCATGACCCGGCTCGCCGGATCGACCGTCTGGGACGTGGTCGACACGCTCGTCACCGGCGTCGCCTTCGGCCTCATCGGGCTCGAACTGCACAACGCGCTGCGGACGGCGGCCGGGCGGTGGGGCGAGATGCTCGGCTGGGCCGGCGCGATCGTGGCCGTGGTGGTGCTCGTACGCCTGGCCTGGCTGCTGCCCGCGACCTGGCTGACCAAACGGCTGCACGCCAAGCGGGACTACGACGAGGAGATCCCCACCTCCTGGCGGGAGACCGTGGTGATGTGGTGGGCCGGGATGCGCGGAGTGGCCTCCGTCGCGCTGGCGCTCGCCATCCCGCTGGAGATGGAGAACGGATCGCCCTTCCCCGACCGGGACGAGATCGTGTTCATCGCCTTCGGCGTGATCATGGCGACCCTGGTGATCCAGGGGCTCACCCTGCCGTGGCTGGTCAGGAAACTCGGGGTGCGGGCCGACGAGGACGAGGAGAAGGCCTTCGAGAAGGAGCTGGCGCTGCGGGCGGCGAAGGCCGCGAAGAAGCGGTTGCGGGAGATCGAGGACGCGGAGGACCTCCCCGAGGAGGTCTCCGAGCAACTGCTGCGCCGGGCCTTCGAGATCGGGGTGCGGATCAGCCCCGATGTCGGGGACGAGGAGCGGCGCGAGGGGCACGAGAAGCGGGTTCGGCGGATCAAGCGGATGCGGCGCATCCAGGCCGAGATGATGAGCGCGGCCCGGCACGAGGTGCTGTCCGCGCGGAACGAGCCCGGCGCCGACCCGGAGATCGTGGACCGGGTCCTGCGCCACCTGGACGTACGCAGCCTGCGCTGAGAGATGGTGTGGCCGGAGGCCGAGGCGAGGCGGAGGTCGCGGGCAGGGCAGCGCCGGGTACGGCGGCCCTGGTAGGGGAGGGCCGCCCGCGCTGTGGCTGCTGCGCGGGCGGCCCGGAGTGGTGTCGAGCGGGGGCTTGCCTCGGGCGGGCCGGGGTCACCCCCGGCCGGGGCCGGTGCGGGGTGGCTGGGTGGAGGAGTGGCGGCTGTGGTGGGCGCGGGCCGCCACGCCGTCCCGGTCCCGCTCCCGGTCCCAGTCCCGGTCCCATTCGTCCCGGCCGGCGCGCCGCGTCTGGCCCGGCGCGAGGACCGCGTCGGCGGTGTTGACGCGGGGCAGCGCGTAGGGATGCTGCTCGGTGAGCCAGCGCATGAGCTGCTCGCGGACCGTGACCCGTACCGTCCAGACGTCGTCCGCGTCCTTCGCGGTGACCAGGGCGCGGACCTGCATGGTGCTGGGCGTGGAGTCGGTGACGGCGAGGCCGTAGTCGCGGCCGTCCCAGGCGGGGCACTCGCGCAGGATGTCGCGCAGCTTCCCGCGCATCGCCTCCACCGGGGCGGAGTGGTCGACGTGCAGGAAGACGATCCCGGTCATCTGGGGCGTACCGCGCGACCAGTTCTCGAACGGCTTGGACGTGAAGTACGACACCGGCATGGTGATCCGGCGCTCGTCCCAGGTCCGTACCGTCAGGAACGTCAGGGTGATCTCCTCGACGGTGCCCCATTCGCCGTCGACGACCACGGTGTCACCGATGCGCACCATGTCGCCGAAGGCGATCTGGAGGCCGGCGAAGAGGTTCGACAGCGTGGACTGGGCGGCGACACCGGCGACGATGCCGAGGATTCCGGCCGAGGCCAGCAGCGAGGCTCCGGCGGCGCGCATCGCCGGGAAGGTGAGCAGCATCGCGGAGACCGCGACCACGCCGACGACGGCGGTGACCACGCGCTGGATGAGCGCGACCTGCGTACGGACCCTGCGTACCCGCGCCGGATCGTGGTGGGTGTTCGCGTAGCGGGAGTACGAGGTGTCGACGACCGCCGTCGCGATGCTCACCACCAGCCAGGCGGCGGCGCCGATGAGGATCAGGGTCAGGGTCCTGCCGATGCCGACCCGGTGCTCCACGAGAAGCTTCGCCTCGTCGTAGGAGCCTCTGAGCAGGGCGGCGAACAGCAGGAGCTGGAAGGGGATGCGGCCACGGCGGAGCAGACCCCACAGGGAGGTCTCGCTGTAGCGGTCGTCCACCCGGCGCAACAGGAAGTCCACGGACCACCCGATGAGCAGTGCGAGCACGACCGAGCCGCCGACGACGATCACCGGGCGCAGTACGTTCTCCATGCCAGAGAACGTAACCGGACCCGGCCGATGATGAACATGTGTTCTCCGAAGGGAACGGGGTACACCCGCCGCCCGGCGCGGGGCGCGGCCTGGGTCCGTCACTGTCGGTGCCGGCTGGCACCATGGGACCCATGGACATCATGCTCTTCCACTCGACGTACGGTCTGCGCCCCGCGGTGCGCGCGGCGGCGGACCGGCTGCGGGCCGCGGGACACGAGGTGTGGACGCCCGACCTCTTCGAGGGGCGCACCTTCGACACCGTGGAGGAGGGCATGGCCTTCAACGAGGAGATCGGCAAGGTCGAGCTGCTCAAGAGAGCGGTACTGGCCGCGGCGCCCTACTCCGAGCGCGGCCTGGTCTACGCCGGCTTCTCCCTCGGCGCCTCCGTCGCCCAGACGCTGGCCCTCGGCGACGAGAAGGCGCGCGGGCTGCTCCTGCTGCACGGCACGTCGGACATCGCGGAGACCGCGTCGGTGGACGAGCTGCCGGTCCAGCTCCATGTCGCCGAGCCGGACCAGTTCGAGACGGACGACTGGCTGAGCGCCTGGTACCTCCAGATGCAGAGAGCCGGCGCCGACGTGGAGATCTACCGCTACGCGGGCGCCGGCCACCTCTACACCGACCCGGACCTCCCCGACTACGACGCCGAGGCGGCCGAGGCCACCTGGAAGGTGGCGCTCGGCTTCATCGACAGTCTGTAGCCGTAGCCGTAGCCGTAGCCGTAGCCGTAGCCGTAGCCGTAGCCGTAGCCGTAGCCGTAGCCGTAGCCGCAGCCGGGGGCCGCGGCCCCGGTGTCACACCGGGTCGTAGGTGCGCTCCACCGTCTGGGTGCCCGTGCGGGTGCGGTAGGAGCGGACCCAGGACGAGGTCGCGTCGGGGTTCGTGCGGTCGGACAGGACGTAGTAGTCCATCTGCGCGCGGGCCGGGGTGATGTCCAGGACGCCGTAGCCGTGGCGGTCGGTGTCGACCCAGTGGACGTGCCGGTTGGCCGCGCGGATGACCGGCGCGGCGAGCGCGGAGACGGTGCCCTCGGGGACCTTCACGATGTCGTCGAGGTTGTCGGAGGTCACCGAGGTGACGACGAACTCCGTGGCCGCGGAGGACGACAGCGGATACGTACCGGCGTCCACCGGCACGTCGTTGGCCCAGGCCATGTGGATGTCGCCGGTCAGGAACACCGTGTTGCGGATCGCGTTGGAGCGCAGATGCGCGAGCAGTTCCCGGCGGTCGTCCGTGTAGCCGTCCCACTGGTCGGTGTTGAGGGCGATGCCCTCCTGCGGCAGCCCGAGCAGCTTGGCCAGCGGCTTGAGCAGGTCGGCGGAGAGCGACCCCACGGCGAACGGCGAGATCATCACCGAGTTGCCGACCAGCCGCCAGGTGGTGTCCGAGGCCTTCAGCCCGGTCTTCAGCCAGTCGAGCTGCGCGCGGCCGGTGATCGTACGGTCCGGGTCGTCGACCGAGCCGCTGGCGGTGGACGCCTGCTGGGAGCGGAAGGAGCGCAGGTCGAGCAGGGAGAGATCGGCGAGCTTGCCGAAGCGCAGCCGCCGGTAGGTGGTGCCGGCGATCGCCGGGCGGACCGGCATCCACTCGAAGTAGGCCTGCTTGGCGGCGGCCTGACGGGCCGACCAGGTGCCTTCGGCGCCCTCGGTGTGGTTGACGGCGCCGCCCGACCAGGAGTTGTCGGCGAACTCGTGGTCGTCCCAGATCGCCACGACCGGGGCCTTGAGGTGCAGGGCCTGAAGGTCCGGGTCGGTCTTGTAACGGCCGTGCCGGATGCGGTAGTCGGCGAGGGTGAGGATCTCGTTGGCCGGCGCGTGCGGCCGTACGACCTTGCCTCGGGTGCCGTACTCGCCCGACTTGTACTCGTAGATGTAGTCGCCGAGGTGCAGCCATGCGTCCAGGTCGCTCCGGGCCGCGAGGTGGCGGTACGCCGAGAAGTAGCCTGCTTCCCAGTTGGCGCAGGAGACCACGCCGAAACGCAGTCCGGGCACGGCCGCGTCCGCCGCCGGCGCGGTGCGGGTACGCGCCGCCGGGGAGTCGGTACCGCCCGCGGAGAAGCGGAACCAGTAGTCGGTGGCGGGCCGCAGGCCCCGGATGTCCGCCTTGACGGTGTGGTCGGAGGCGGCCGTCGCGACGGTCGAGCCCTTGGCGACGACCGTGGTGAACGCCTTGTCCGTGGCGACGGTCCAGCTCACCTCGGTGTCCGCGCCGAGCCCGGAGCCGGGTACGGCGGCGGACTCGGGCGTCACCCGGGTCCACAGCAGGATGCCGTCGGGCAGCGGGTCGCCGGAGGCCACGCCGTGCAGGAAGGCGGGCGTCTCGGTCGCCGCGCGCGCGGGCAGGGCGGCGGCGAGGGGGCCGGCGAGGACGGCGGTGGCGGCCGCGGCCTTGACGACCGAACGGCGGCGCGGGGCGCGGGAGTCGAGGGCGCCCGCGGAGTCGGGGGATCTCTGTCCAATGGTCACGGCCGATCAGGTTACCGACCGGTACAGGCGAAGAGCGGGCGAACTCGTGAAAGTTCGCCCGCTCTTCGCCTGTCGGCCGCTCAGGTCACGAAGACCCCACGGACCACCCGGATTTCCGGGGGAGGGATCAGCCCTTGAGGGCCGCGTCCACGCTCTTGTTGAAGTCGGCGACCGTCAGCAGGGGAGTGCCGTTGTTGAGCTGCTTGCCGTCCATGGCGAAGCCCGGCGTGCCCGTCACCCCTTCCTTGTTGTCGTCGAAGGTCTTCGACATGGCCATCGCCCAGGCGTCGTAGGTGCCCTTCTTGACCGCGTCCTGGAACGTCTTGTTGTCCTTGAGCGCGGAGACGGAGTTCGCGGCCTTGATGAGGTAGGCGTCGTCCTTGAACTTGTCGGTCGACTCGTCCGGGTGCCACTTGGCCGAGTACAGCGCGGTCTTGTACTCCAGGAACGCCTCGGGGCTGACGTTCAGCGCGGCGCCCAGGGCGCTCAGCGCGTTCTTGGAGCCCTCGCCGTTGTCCTTGCTGTCGATGAACGTGGCACCGACGTACTGGAACTTGTACTTGCCGTCGTCGATGTCCTTCTTGACCGTCGGGCCGACGGCCTGCTCGAACTGGGCGCAGATCGGGCAGCGCGGGTCCTCGAAGATCTTCAGGGTCTTCTTGGCGGTGCTCTTGCCGATGACGACCGTGGTGCCCTTGGCGCCCGTGGTGTTGGCCGGGGCCACCACCTTGGCGTCCTTCAGGCCCTCCCAGTAGCTCGGCTTGTTGTTCTGGACGACCGCGTAGCCGATGCCGCCGGCTATCGCGAGGACCGCGACGATGGAGCCGGCCACGACCGCCTGGCGCTTGGCCTTGTCGCGCTTGGCCTGGCGCTCGCGTTCGAGGCGCAGCCGCTCGCGGGCCGCCGTCTTCGCCGACTGGCTGTTCCGCTTGCTCATAGTGGTGATCTCCAAGGGGGACGCGCACGGGTCGTACGCGGAATACGTGCGGGGGACTGCTGGTGCTCGACAGCCGGGCGCGGGATCGCGCGCGGGCGCAGCTCGAAAGACGTGCTCGGGAGCAGGCGGGGCGCGGACGCTCAGGCGAGAGCGGTCGCGGCGGGCGGCCCGCGGCGTCCCAGGGAGTGCACGAACAGCCGGGTACGGGCGGCGGCCGTCCGGCGCGGGGCGCGTGGCAGCGGGCGGGCCGGGGTGAGCCGTACGGTCACGGCGGCGACCGCGAGCAGCAGCGGCCGGAAGGTCGAGGCGGCCACCGCGCGCAGCACCTGGTCCAGGGCGCGCTCGCCGCGCCGCAGCCAGGCGGCGGCCAGCAGTCCGACCGCGATGTGGGCGCCGAGCAGCAGCCAGGCGACGGCCGGGTCGGCGTGCGCGATGAGGGCGCCCGCGCGGTCGGGCGCGCCGCCGGTCACCCGGGACAGCGGAGTGCCCACGCTGCCGCCGCCGCACAGGACGTCGAGGCCGACGGCGCGCAGGGGGCCCGCGACCGGGCCGCCCGCCCTGCCGTAGCAGACGTGCTGGCCGGTGGTGAACACGGTGTCGGCGGCCAGCTCCAGCGGGATCAGCAGGGCCGCGATCCGGCCGAAGCCGCGCTCGCGGCCGGCCAGCGCGAAGGCGACGGCGAACACGGCGGCGGTGATCGCGGCCACCGTGGTGAGCGGCAGCGGGGCCCGGGAGAGCAGCACATGGGAGGCGGTGGACAGCGTCACGACGACAGCCGTGAACACCGCCGCGCGCACGGCCCTGAGCTGGATCCCGGATATGTCCATAGCGGAGGGAAGTCTCCCACGTGCCGCCGTAAGAGCCCCCTAAAGGGTGCCTGTGCGTTACGGGAGCGTTGTGCCGCGGAGACCGGAGCCGGGCCCGGAAGCCTGGGAGTCCGCCCCGGCCCCGGACCCGGGCGCCCGGCACTCCGCCCCGGCTACAGCCCGGGGATCCGGCCGTTGCGGAACAGGTCCACGAAGATCTGGTGGTCCGCGCGGGCCCGCGAGCCGTAGCTGTGGGCGAAGTCCACCAGGAGACCGGCGAAGCCCTCCTCGTCGCCCGCGATGGCCGCGTCGATGGCCCGCTCGGTGGAGAACGGCACCAGCTCCGAGTGGCCGCTCTCGTCGTCCGCCGCCGCGTGCATCGCCGCGGTGGCCCGGCCGAGGTCCGCGACGACCGCGGCGATCTCCTCCGGGTCGTCGAGGTCGCTCCAGTCGAGGTCCACCGCGTACGGCGAGACCTCGGCGACGAGCTGGCCCGCGCCGTCCAGCTCGGTCCAGCCGAGCCACGGGTCGGCGTGCGCCTGGAGGGCGCGCTGCGAGATCACCGTGCGGTGGCCCTCGTGCTGGAAGTAGCCGCGGACGGCGGGGTCGGTGATGTGCCGGGAGACGGCCGGGGTCTGGGCCTGCTTGATGTAGATCACCACGTCGTTCTCCAGGGCGTCGCTGTTGCCCTCCAGGAGGATGTTGTACGACGGGAGGCCGGCGGAGCCGATGCCGATGCCGCGGCGGCCCACGACGTCCTTCACGCGGTAGGAGTCGGGGCGGCTCAGCGAGGACTCCGGAAGCGTCTCCAGATAGCCGTCGAAGGCGGCGAGCACCTTGTAGCGGGTGGCGGCGTCCAGCTCGATGGAGCCGCCGCCCGGCGCGAACCGGCGCTCGAAGTCGCGGATCTCGGTCATCGAGTCGAGCAGCCCGAAGCGGGTCAGCGAGCGGGCCATGCGCAGCGCGCCCAGCAGCGGCCCGTCGGCGGTGTCCAGCGTGAAGGGCGGCACCTCGTCGTCCTTCGCGCCCGTCGCGAGGGCGCGGACGCGCTCGCGGTAGGCCTGGGCGTAGATCGTGACCAGCTCGGTGATCTGGTCGTCGCTGAGGGCCTTCGCGTAGCCGATGAGGGCCACCGAGGCCGCGAAGCGCTTGAGGTCCCAGGTGAAGGGGCCGACGTACGCCTCGTCGAAGTCGTTCACATTGAAGATCAGGCGGCCCTGGGAGTCCATGTAGGTGCCGAAGTTCTCCGCGTGCAGGTCGCCGTGGATCCACACGCGCGAGGTGCGCTCGTCCAGGTACGGGCCGCCCCGCCTGTCCTGTTCGAGGTCGTGGTAGAACAGGCCGGCCGTGCCGCGGTAGAACGCGAAGGCGGAGGCCGCCATCTTGCGGAACTTCACGCGGAACGCGGCCGGGTCGGCGGCCAGGAGCTGCCCGAAGGCGGTGTCGAACACGGCGAGGATCTGCTCGCCGCGTTGCTCGTCGCTGAGCTGCGGTACCGACATCGCTGGGTGCCTCCTGGTGCAGGTGGTGCGGGACATGCGGGAGCGGACGCGCCGCACCCGGGACAAGGGTGTCCGTCCACTTCCAACGGACGAAGATACGCCGGAGTGCCCGGTCCCAGGCCCCGAACGCACACCCCCGGAGCCGGCACCCCCGGCGCGGGTCGGGGTGATCCTCCGCGGAGTGTCAGTCGGGCGTCATAGACTTCGTCGCTGTCCCCCCAGACTGTCCGCAGCCTGTCGCCGATCGTTCCTCCTGGAGGCCGCAACCGTGTCGAAGCCGCCGTTCACGCACCTGCACGTCCACACCCAGTACTCGCTGCTGGACGGTGCCGCGCGGCTCAAGGACATGTTCGAGGCGTGCAACGAGATGGGCATGACCCATATCGCGATGAGCGACCACGGCAACCTGCACGGGGCGTACGACTTCTTCCACTCGGCCAAGAAGGCGGGCGTCACGCCGATCATCGGCATCGAGGCGTACGTCGCGCCCGAGTCCCGGCGCAACAAGCGCAAGATCCAGTGGGGCCAGCCGCACCAGAAGCGCGACGACGTGTCCGGTTCGGGTGGTTACACCCACAAGACGATCTGGGCGGCGAACCGGACGGGCCTGCACAACCTCTTCAAGCTCTCCTCGGACGCGTACGCCGAGGGCTGGCTCCAGAAGTGGCCCCGGATGGACAAGGAGACGATCTCCCAGTGGTCCGAGGGGCTCATCGCCTCCACCGGCTGCCCCTCCGGCGAGCTGCAGACCCGGCTGCGCCTCGGCCAGTTCGACGAGGCCCTGAAGTCGGCCGCCGAGTACCAGGACATCTTCGGCAAGGACCGCTACTTCCTGGAGCTGATGGACCACGGCATCGAGATCGAGCGCCGGGTCCGTGACGGGCTCCTGGAGATCGGCCGCAAGCTCGGCATCCCGCCCCTGGTGACGAACGACTCGCACTACACGTACGCGCACGAGGCGACCGCCCACGACGCCCTGCTGTGCATCCAGACCGGCAAGAACCTCTCCGACCCCGACCGCTTCCGCTTCGACGGCACCGGCTACTACCTGAAGTCGACCGACGAGATGTACGCGATCGACTCCTCGGAGGCCTGGCAGGAGGGCTGCGCCAACACCCTCCTGGTCGCGGAGCAGATCGACACGACCGGCATGTTCGAGGCCAAGAACCTCATGCCGAAGTTCGACATCCCCGAGGGCTTCACCGAGGTCACCTGGTTCCAGGAGGAGGTGCGCCGCGGGATGGAGCGCCGCTTCCCCGGCGGCGTCCCCGAGGACCGCCAGAAGCAGGCGGAGTACGAGATGGACGTCATCATCCAGATGGGGTTCCCGGGGTACTTCCTGGTCGTCGCCGACTTCATCATGTGGGCCAAGAAGCAGGGCATCGCGGTGGGCCCGGGCCGTGGCTCCGCGGCCGGCTCGATCGTCGCCTACGCGATGGGCATCACCGACCTCGACCCGATCCCGCACGGCCTGATCTTCGAGCGGTTCCTCAACCCCGAGCGCGTCTCCATGCCCGACGTCGACATCGACTTCGACGAGCGCAGGCGCGTCGAGGTGATCCGGTACGTGACCGAGAAGTACGGCGCCGACAAGGTCGCCATGATCGGCACGTACGGCAAGATCAAGGCGAAGAACGCCATCAAGGACTCCGCGCGCGTGCTGGGCTACCCGTACGCGATGGGCGACCGGCTCACCAAGGCGATGCCCGCCGACGTCCTCGGCAAGGGCATCGACCTGAGCGGCATCACCGACCCCAAGCACCCCCGGTACAGCGAGGCGGGCGAGATCCGCGCGATGTACGAGAACGAACCGGACGTCAAGAAGGTCATCGACACCGCCAAGGGCGTCGAGGGCCTGGTCCGGCAGATGGGCGTGCACGCGGCCGGCGTGATCATGTCCAGCGAGCCCATCGTCGACCACGCCCCGATCTGGGTGCGGCACACCGACGGCGTGACCATCACGCAGTGGGACTACCCCCAGTGCGAGTCGCTGGGCCTGCTGAAGATGGACTTCCTCGGCCTGCGCAACCTGACGATCATGGACGACGCCATCAAGATGGTGAAGGCCAACAAGGGCATCGACCTGGAGATGCTCTCCCTGCCGCTGGACGACCCGAAGACCTTCGAGCTGCTCTGCCGCGGTGACACCCTCGGCGTCTTCCAGTTCGACGGCGGCCCGATGCGCTCGCTGCTGCGCCAGATGCAGCCCGACAACTTCGAGGACATCTCCGCCGTCTCGGCCCTCTACCGGCCGGGCCCGATGGGCATGAACTCGCACATCAACTACGCGGAGCGCAAGAACGGCCGCCAGGAGATCACGCCGATCCACAAGGAGCTGGAGGAGCCCCTCCAGGAGGTCCTCGCGGTCACCTACGGCCTGATCGTCTACCAGGAGCAGGTCCAGAAGGCCGCCCAGATCATCGCCGGTTACTCGCTCGGCGAGGCCGACATCCTGCGCCGCGTGATGGGCAAGAAGAAGCCCGACGAGCTGGCGAAGAACTTCGTCCTCTTCCAGCAGGGCGCCCGCAAGAACGGCTACAGCGACGAGGCGATCCAGGCCCTGTGGGACGTGCTGGTCCCCTTCGCCGGCTACGCCTTCAACAAGGCGCACTCCGCCGCGTACGGCCTGGTCTCGTACTGGACCGGCTACCTGAAGGCGAACTACCCCGCCGAGTACATGGCCGCCCTGCTCACCTCGGTCAAGGACGACAAGGACAAGTCGGCCGTCTACCTGAACGAGTGCCGGCGCATGGGCATCAAGGTGCTCCCGCCCAACGTGAACGAGTCGGAGCAGAACTTCGCCGCCCAGGGCGACGACGTGATCCTCTTCGGCCTCTCCGCCGTCCGCAACGTCGGTACGAACGTGGTGGAGTCGATCATCCGCAGCCGCAAGGCCAAGGGGAAGTACGCCTCGTTCCCCGACTACCTCGACAAGGTCGAGGCCGTCGCCTGCAACAAGCGGACCACGGAGTCGCTGATCAAGGCCGGCGCCTTCGACACCATGGGGCACACCCGCAAGGGCCTCACCGCGCAGTTCGAGCCGATGATCGACAACGTGGTGGCGGTCAAGCGCAAGGAGGCCGAGGGCCAGTTCGACCTCTTTGGCGGCATGGGCGACGAGGCCACCAGCGAGCCCGGCTTCGGACTCGACGTGGAGTTCACCACCGACGAGTGGGACAAGGTCTATCTCCTCGCCCAGGAGCGGGAGATGCTCGGCCTGTACGTCTCCGACCACCCGCTGTTCGGCCTGGAGCACGTCCTGTCCGACAAGGCGGACGCGGGCATCTCCCAGCTCACCGGCGGTGAGCACGGGGACGGCGCGGTCGTGACCATCGGCGGCATCATCTCCGGCCTCCAGCGCAAGATGACCAAGCAGGGCAACGCCTGGGCGATCGCCACCGTGGAGGACCTCGCCGGCTCCATCGAGTGCATGTTCTTCCCGGCGACCTACCAGCTCGTCTCGACCCAACTCGTCGAGGACGCCGTGGTCTTCGTCAAGGGACGCCTCGACAAGCGCGAGGACGTGCCGCGGCTGGTCGCGATGGAACTCCAGGTCCCCGACCTGTCCAACGCCGGCACCAACGCGCCCGTGATCCTCACCATCCCGGCGCTGAAGGTCACCCCGCCCATGGTCAGCCGCCTCGGCGAGATCCTCAGCCACCACAAGGGCGAGAGCGAGGTCCGCATCAAGCTCCAGGGCCCGCGCAAGACCACGGTGCTGCGGCTCGACCGGCACCGCGTGAAGCCCGACCCCGCCCTGTTCGGCGACCTGAAGGTGCTGCTCGGCCCGTCCTGCCTGGCCGGCTGACAAGGCAGCCGCCCGCCCCGCGAGACCGGGGCAACCGACCTGCGCGAGGGGCGCGTCCATGACCGGACGCGCCCCTCGAATCATGCCCGGACCTCGACGGCCCGGCGGGCCCTGCTGCGGCCCTGGACCTCAACAGTCCACGCAGCGGCCTCAGTTGTGGCCGAAGCGCTTCTGGTGCTTACGGGCGACATCGGCGGGGCTGCCCTGCGCCTGCGACATCGTCGACTGCTGCGCCTGCGCCGAGGACCGCTGCGCCTGCTCCTGCGCGCGCTCGGCCTGCGAGGAACGGTCCTGCTGGGCGCCCTGCTTGCGATTCTTGTTCTTGGCCATGGGGATCTTGCCTCCTGAAGGGGGTCTAGGGGCCAGGGCCGCGACCAGATTCACATAGGCTGGCAAGTGGCGCATTTCGTAGAATTACCGTGCGTAATAAGCCCTGTCGGCGCGTGCTCTCCCGATCCGCCACGCCGAAGATCGAGTTCCGGCCGTTAACCTCCGCACGGTCGGGCAGACTCCAAGGAAGCCCGAAGCAAACCTCCCGGAAAGAGGGTGGACCGCGTGGACCGCTGCATCGTCCTGGTGGACGCCGGGTATCTGCTCGGAGCTGCTGCCAGCCTGCTGGCCGGGGAGCCCTCCCGCTCCCGGATCACCGTCGACCACACCGCCCTCGTCCAGGGCCTGCGCGAGCGCGCCGAGGCCGACACCGAGCGGCCGTTGCTGCGCATCTACTGGTTCGACGGCGCCCCCGACCGCGTCCCGCAGCCCGAACACCGCAGGCTGCGCGTGATGCCCCGGGTGACCGTGCGCCTCGGCGCGCTGACCCGCAGCGACGGACGCTGGGCGCAGAAGGGCGTGGACGCCGCGATGCACGCCGAACTGACCGAGCTGGCACGCAACCGGGCCTGCTCCGACGTGGTCCTGGTCACCGGCGACGGGGATCTGCTGCCGGGCATGATGGCCGCCAAGGAGCACGGCGTCGCCGTACACCTGTGGGCCGTGCAGGCCGCCGACGGCGACTACAACCAGTCCGAGGACCTGGTGGCCGAGGCGGACGAGCGGCGCGTCCTCGACCGGGTCTGGATCACCAAGGCGGTGCGCGCCAAGGACCTCGGCGGGGTCTGCGCGCCGCCGCCCGTGCCGCGTCCCGAGATCGCCGCGATCCTCTCCGCGCCGCTGCCCGAGTCCGCCCTCGCGGCGGCGGCCGAGCGCTCCGCCCCCGAGCCCGAGCACCACCAGGCCGCCGAATCGCAGAACGGCGCCCAGGAGCGCGTCCCCGCCCCCAAGGGCGTGCCGACCCCCAAGGACCTGGCCGCGCTGCGCGGACCGGGCACCCAGCCCGCCCAGCACCCCGCCAACGCCACCCTGCGCTGGTCCTCGGACAAGGGCTGGGTCGACCGGCCCGGCGGAGCGGCCGAGTCGCCCGAGGCCGCCGCGCTGCCCACCCTCGCCCAGCTCACCTCCGCCGAGCAGCGCTGGGCGGACCGCGAGGAGGACATCACCACGGTCGGCGGCGATCCCTACGAGGTCGGCCAGGTCTTCGCCCGCCGCTGGATGGCCCGCCTCACCGACCCCGCCCATCTCCAGAAACTGTCGGCGATGTACCCGCGCGTCCCGCACCGGATCGACGGCGAACTGCTGCGCTACGCGGCCCGGTTCGGCCTGCTCGCGCACAAGGACGACCAGATCGACGAGCACGACCGGTACGCGATCCGGGCCGGTTTCTGGCGCGAGATCGACGTGCGTACGACGGCCGAGCACGCGCCCGCCGGAGAGTGATCCGGCGCCTCCCGGAGAGGCGTTCCGGCGCCCTGGCGGAGGCCGAGCCGTGGCCCCGGGCGCATAACGGGGCATCGGACCCCGTACTCTCGTCCTTCGTGAGTACGCGCACGGCACAGGCAGTCCCGAGGGGACACAGGGGCGATGTCGTGTGCGCCGTGCGCGGTCTGACCAAGACCTACCCGGCCGTCCGCGGCCGGCGCGGCACCCCGGCGACACCCGAGGTCAGGGCCACCGACGGGGTACGTCTGGACATCCGCCGCGGCGAGATCTTCGGGCTCCTCGGGCCCAACGGCGCCGGCAAGTCCACCCTGGTGCGCCAGCTCACGGGGCTGATGCGCCCCGACAGCGGCAGCGTGGAGATCCTCGGGCACGACATCGTCCGCCACCCCGAGCGGGCCGCCCGCATCCTCGCCTACCTCGGCCAGGAGTCCGCCGCCCTCGACGAGCTGACCGTCTCCCTCGCCGCCGAGACCACCGGACGGCTGCGCGGCCTCGACCTGCGCGCCGCGCGGGCCGAGCGGGACGCCGTGCTGGACGAACTGGGCCTGGCCGCGCTCGCCTCCCGCCCCCTGAAGAAGCTGTCCGGCGGGCAGCGCAGGCTCGCCTGCCTGGCCGCCGCCCTCGTCGGACAGCGCCCGCTGCTGGTCCTCGACGAACCCACCACCGGCATGGACCCGGTCGCCCGGCGCGCCGTCTGGGCCGCCGTCGACCGGCGCCGGGTGGAACAGGGCGCCACCGTCCTGCTCGTCACCCACAACGTCATCGAGGCCGAGACCGTCCTCGACCGGGTCGCCGTCATGGACGACGGCCGCGTGATCGCCTGCGACTCCCCGGCCGGGCTCAAGGAGCGCGTGGCGGGCGAGGTGCGGGTGGAACTCGTCTGGCGTACGAGCGCCCCGCTGCACGTCCCCGAGGTGGCCGCGCTGCGCGAGCGCGCCGTCGAGTCGGGCCGCCGCTGGACGCTGCGGCTCGCGCCGGAGGAGGCCCGCGCCGCCGTCGCCACGGTCACCGGAGGCGCCGCCTTCGCCGCCCTGGACGACTTCACCCTGGCCACGCCGAGCCTGGAGGACGTCTACCTGGCCCTCGGCGGCCACGCGACCCAGGGACTGGTGAAGGCGTGAGCGCCCGGGGCGTGCAATCCGTACGGGAGGAGGGCGTCGTACGTGTGCCGAACAGGACGGCTGCCGGAGTGAAGGGAAGCAGCTCGACGTGAGTGTCGTACCCGCCGGAGTTCTGCCGGGCAGCGCGCTGCCCCTGGCCGCGGACGCCGGCGCCGCGGAGCTGGGGCCGCCCGCGCGGCTCTGGCCGTCGCTGGCCGCCGTCTACCGCGCGCAGCTCTCCCGGGCCCGCGTCGCGCGGATCCCGCTGCTGTTCGTGGCCACCTTCCAGTCCGTCGGCATCATGATCATGATGCGCGGGGTGGTGGACGGCGGCGCCGAGGCGCGGGCCGTGGTGGCCGGGTCGACCGTCCTGGTCGTCGCGTTCGTCGCCCTCAACCTGCTCGCCCAGTACTTCGGACAGCTCCGCGCCAGCGGCGGGCTGGACCACTACGCGACCCTGCCGGTGCCGCCGGCGGCCGTGGTGCTCGGGGCGGCCGGCGCGTACGCGTCCTTCACCGTGCCCGGCACCCTGGTGACCGCCGTCTTCGGCTGCGTGCTCTTCGGGCTGCCGCTCGCCCATCTGTGGGTCCTCGCCGCGGTCGTCCCCCTCGCGGGTGCCGCGCTGGCCGGGCTCGGGGCCGCGTTCGGGCTGCTCGCGCCCCGGCCCGAGCTGGCCACGCTGCTCGGGCAGCTCGGCATGTCGGCGGCGCTGCTGCTGGGCGTGCTGCCCGCCGACCGGATGCCCGCCGTCGTCCGGTACGCCCGCGATCTGCTGCCCTCGACCTACGGCGTCGAGGCCTTCGCCCGCACCTTCGGCGCCCACCCCGACTGGGCCGCCGTCCTCGGGGATCTGGCCGTCTGCGCCGGCGTCGGGGTCGTCTCGCTGGCCCTGGCGACCTGGGCCTACCGCCGGGCAGCCGTCCGGTGACGCGGGTGACAGCGGGGCCTGGCACGATGTCAGGGTGACCGCTCCGCTGACTCCACCTCCGCCGCCGCACGAACAGTCCCCCCAGAACCCGCGGCAGCCGCACCACGCCTGGCAGGCCCCGCAGACGCACGGACCCGCGGCACACCCCGCGTATCCGGGCGCGTACGAGGCCTCCTACGGACAGGACGGACCCGGGATGAAGACCGAACTGCGGGAGGCCGCCGTGATCACGGTGGCGGTGGCGCTCGCGGGGGCGCTCCTCGGGCTCCTGTGGTGGTGGCTCGCGCCGCACGTGCCGCTGATCGCCGACGACACCACGGTGTACCTCCAGGACACCGAGGGCGAGCAGGCCATCGGCGTCGATGGAACGTTCACTCTTCTCGCCCTGGGCTTCGGCGCGCTGAGCGCCCTGGTCGTGTTCCTGCTGCGCCGGCGCGGCGGTGTGCCCCTCGTGGTCGCGCTGGCCCTCGGCGGACTGCTCGGCTCGCTGCTCGCCTGGCGCCTCGGGGTCTGGCTCGGGCCCACGCAGAACGTCGTCGCGCACGCCAAGGCCGTCGGCAAGGGCGTCATCTTCTCCGCGCCGCTCCAGCTCGGCGCCAAGGGAGCGCTGCTCGCCTGGTCGCTGACCGCCCTGGTGGTCCATCTGGCCCTCACGGCGCTGTTCGGCCCGCGCGACCCCGACCCGTACCAGCAGAGCCCCTACCCGCAGGCCTAGCCGGGCGGACCGCCCGCTCCGCAGGCCCAGCCGGGCGGACCGGCCGCTGCCCCTCCGCGCCGCCCGTCCCCGGCGACGGGGGGCCGGGTCAGGCCGGACGGCGGCCATGGTTCGCGCGGCCCTTCCGGGTGCGCCACTTGCGTTTGCGTGTTCGTTTCGACATGCCCTTGGTGCTTAACGGAGGACGGGCCGTCCGTCGAGGGGCCGCGCACGCCCTGCGCGTACGCGGGCTGCCCCAGGAGGAGTCAGGCGCGGCCGACCGGCGCGGACACCGCCTCCGTGAGGCGCGCCAGATCGGCGGGGGACAGCTCGACCTCCAGGCCGCGCCGGCCCGCCGAGACACAGATCGTGGCGTGCGCGGACGCCGACGCGTCCAGCACCGTACGCAGCCGCTTGCGCTGGCCGAGCGGCGAGATACCGCCCCGTACGTAGCCCGTCGTGCGCTCCGCCGCCGCCGGGTCCGCCATCGCCGCGCGCTTGCCGCCCACCGCCGTGGCGAGGGCCTTCAGATCGAGGGAGCCCGCCACCGGCACCACGGCGACCACCAGCGCGCCGTCCACGTCCGCCACCAGGGTCTTGAAGACCCGGTCCGGGGACACGCCCATGGCCTCGGCGGCCTCCTCGCCGTACGAGGGGTGGGACGGGTCGTGCTCGTAGGCGTGGACCGTGTACGGCACCCCCGCCTCGGTCAGCGCCACCGTCGCCGGGGTTCCGCCGGGCTGCTGCTTCTTCGCCTTCTTCGCCATCGGCCTTCTCGCAGGAGGTTCAGTTCAGGCTCGTCGGCCCGCGGGTCAGGTCCGCCGCGGGCAACGAGGGCAGATTACGGATGATGGCCGTCTCGGTGCGCAGCAGTTTCAGCTCCTCGCGCAGCCGGGACGCGGTGTCCGGGGCCTGGAGCAGACTCTGCCGGGCCGGCACGTCCAGCATCACCGCGGCGGCGACGAGGTAGGAGACGACCGCCGGCTCGTCCGGCAGGTCCGCGCCCGTGGACAGCGACCGCTCGCGCGCTCCGGCCAGCCGCTTCTGGTACTGGCGGAAGGCGCGCAGCACCCCCTCGGCGAGCGCCCCCGCCTCCTCGCCGGGCTCCTCCGGCAGCTCCTCCAGCTCGGCCGTCAGATAGTCCCCGGAGGCGTCCACGGACAGCAGCCGGACGCGGGTCGTGCCGGTCGCCAGCACCTCGAAGCCGCCGTCGGGGCGCTCCCTGATGGTGGCGGCGTCCGCGACGCAGCCCACCGCGTGGAAGGCCTTGACCGGGTCGTCGCCGAAACCGGCGGCGGGCCCGCGCTCGGGCACGGCGCTCTGGTCCGGCATGCCGGGCGCGCTGAGGGAGACCTCGTGGCCGTCGCGGATGGCGACGACCGCGAAGCGGCGCGGTTCGTCCTCGGGGGTCTTGAGCAGATCGCGCATCATCGCGCGATAGCGCTCCTCGAACACGTTCAGAGGAAGCACGAGCCCGGGGAACAACACCGAGTTCAGGGGGAAGAGCGGGAGCCGGACGGTGGTCACGACGCGAAAGCCTAATGGTCGCCGGAGCGGGCGCGACCGCCGTGCCCGTTCCCCGGCTGCCGGCCGGGTCGCGGAGCCCGCAGCGGAAGCCCCGCCGCGACCTCCAGACGGACGCCGTCGCGCATCGCCAGGAACTGCCCGAGCGGGTCGTCGGAGACCCGGTCCCAGGGGAACGAGGTGGCGTACGGGCCGATGAGGCGGAGCTGCTCCAGGGCGTCCTGCCAGCGGTCGAGGCGGATGAGCACGTAGGTCAGCAGGTTGCGCACCTCGGCGGGCCAGGGGTCGGCGGCGGCGTAGGAGGCGGACACCTCGATCGCGAGGTCGGCCGCCGCGTCCAGCCGTGCGCGGGGTACGGCGGGGCCGCCGCCCTCGGTCAGGTACGCGAAGGCCGCGCGCACCGGGAGCGCCTGGACGAGGGAGCCGGGCAGCGCGTCCTCGGCGGCCGGCTCGGCGAAGTCGAAGCACTCGGTGTGCGAGCCGTACCAGGCGGCCGAGAGGTACTGGAGGGCGGCCACATGGCAGCCGTAGTGGTGCGGTGAGCGGCGGACGGCCTCGCCCCACAGCCGCTCGAACCCGGTGTGCCCCAGGTTCGTGCCGCGCGCGTGGTCGAGCGCGATCCGCCAGGGCACCGGGTCGCGCGGGTCGCCCTCGGCGGCGGAGGTGATCAGCGGGGCCACCTCGCGCAGCAGCTCCGCCCGCGCGGGTGACTCCCAGCCGCGGCGGACCGCCAGCTCCGCCCGGACGAGCAGCGCGTCCGGGTCGTGCGGGTCGGCGGCCTGCCACTGCCTCAGCCACCCGTCCCGGGAGCGGGCGAAGGCGGCGAGGCGCAGCGCGTAGCGGTCGCGGTTCTCCCACTCGGCGGACTCGCGGGTGGTGGCGAGCAGCTTGGCGGCCGGCGCGTACTCGCCGCGGGCCGCGGCCACGAGCGCGGGACCGAGGCGGTCGTCGGGCGCGTCGAGCAGCACCGCGTCGTCGGCGGGCAGCCCGGCGCCGAGGCGGGAGGTGTTCCGTGCCATCCGGGCCGTACGGATGAGTGCGCGCAGCAATGCCATGGTGCCGACCATTGAAAACCGCAGGTCGAGGCCGCGCCAGAGGGACGCGGTGACGCTTTCGTAACCGTCGGTCGGTTGCTTCCGCGCTGGTCAAGGACGGGCAAAGAGTGGCTGGTTCGGGTGTACGGTATCCGTACTCCGGGTCGGGTCCTCCGAATCGGGTCCTCCGGGTCGGGTCCTCCGGGTCGGGCGGCCCGCGTCGGCCGGACCCGTGCCCGTGACTCCGGGACGGAGCCGCGCCCGTACCACGGTCGGAGCCGTGCCCGGCGGGACAGGATGGCGGGCTGTGCGCGGTCAGACTCGGCGCAATAGGCGGGTCGCGCCCGCCGCTACCGTTGTCGCCAGAATCCAGCCGGCCAGGATCACCGCCGCGGACAGCCACTGCCAGCCGCCGCGCAGCTGCCAGGACCCGACCTGGCCCAGGTCGATCACCGGCAGCAGCAGGTCCAGGGCGAAGAGCGAGGGGTTCCACTGGGGATGCGCGCCGGCGTCGACCGGCGGGTGGTCGGCGTGTGCGAAGGCGACCGAGGACGCCGCCCACAGCACCGCCATCCACAGCGCGGCCCGGCCCGGCCGGTACCCGTAGGCGACCGTCCAGTCCTGCGCGTACCCCCAGAGCTTGGCGGCGAGCGGCAGGGTCTCGCGGCGGCGGCGCTGCTTGGCGAGCAGCACCTCGCGGGCGTCCTCGTCCTCCCCGGAGCCGCGCAGCACCGCGGCCAGCCGCTCGTACGGCTCCGGGTTGTACTCGGCGGTCGCCGCCGCCAGCCACTCCAGGCGCCGGGCCAGCGGGAAGGCGCCCTGCGGCACCAGGCTCTCGTACGCGAAACCGCCCATGTGCAGGGCGCCGGGCGCGGGCCAGCTCGTCGCCCGGTCGACCAGGGTGACGATCCGCGCGCCGGACAGCACCACCTTGCCGCGCTCCGGGGCCTCTCCGAGGAACCGCAGCTCGGGGGTCTGCACCCGGCGCAGCGACAGCTCCTGCTCGTCGCCGAGGACGAAGCGGGCCCGTTCGAGGTCGAGCGCGTCACCGAACCGCCCGTCGTCCAGCCGGACGCCGCCCCGGCACTCGAACCGCTGGACCAGCGTCCCGCGCGCCGGGGTGGTGCCGCTGGTCAGCACCGGATTGCCGAGGCCCGCGGGGGTGAGGTAGACCGTGCGGTTGACGGTGAGCTGGGGCGCGTTGAGGGCGAACCGGGAGTACGGGTTGCTGAGCCGGCTGCCGCGCAGGCTCAGCGAGACGCCGACGCTCGCGCCGCGCAGGCTCAGCTCGCCGTGCGACTCCAGCATCTCCGCCTGGAGGTCCTGCCCGACGGTCATGCCGTCGCCGGTGATCGAACGGCCGCGCCGGTCCCGGTGGACCACGGCCTGGTTGAGCAGCAGGTCGGTGCCGATGTGCGCGTCGGTCAGCCGTACCCCGCCGCGGAAGCGGCAGCGCGGCAGATGCAGATCGCCCTCGGTGTGCAGCCGGGCCGCCTCCAGGCGCGGCACCGCGCAGTCCACCAGCCGCACGGTCGTGAACCGCGTCTCCGGCAGCAGCACCTCCTTCTCGAACCGGCAGCCCTTCAGCTCCACGTACGGCACCACCGTGCCGCCCGCCAGGTCGAGCACCCCGGTGACCAGCAGCCCGGTCAGCTTCAGCGAGGCGACCCGGCCCTGTAGCGGCGGCGGCCCGTCGAGCAGCAGCCACGCCACGATCCGGGCCCGCACACTGCGCTCCGGCCCCCAGGGACGGCCGCCGTGCGGATCGTCCGCCACGCCGTCCCCGCAGCGCAGGTCGTACACGCTGCCGTTGCGGAACGCCTGCCACATCCCGGCCTCGGCGGCGGTCAGTTCGTCCGGCAGGTCCCCGGTGCGCGGGCCGGCACCCTCGGTCACGGCACGCCCCTTCCTCCCCGGCTGTCGCGGGATGCGTCCATGCGTGCAATGCCCGCTGGGTGACGGCCCGAACGCATTCGGTGAAGGGGATCTTCCACGCGGTCGAAGGTGGCTTGTATCAGCCATTGATACGGGCGTCCGGCGCCTTCGCGCCGTCTGAGAGAATTGGGCCCGTGCTGCAACATTTCGCGATGGCCCGAATCGATCTGCGCGGCGACGCCCTCCCCGAGGGCACCGCCCTGCGCGACCTGCTGCCCCGAGCCGACTTCGACGTCTCGGCCGCGCTGGAGAAGGTGCGTCCGATCTGCGAGGCCGTCCATCATCGGGGCGACGCGGCGCTGATCGACTTCGCGGAGAAGTTCGACGGTGTGCGGCTGGAGTCCGTACGGGTCCCGGCAGAGGCGCTCACCGACGCGCTGGAGCGGCTCGACCCCGCCGTGCGCGCGGCCCTGGAGGAGTCCATCCGCCGCGCCCGGCTGGTCCACCGCGCCCAGCGCCGCACCCCGCACACCACCCAGGTCGTGCCCGGCGGCTCGGTCACCGAGAAGTGGGTGCCCGTCGACCGCGTCGGGCTGTACGCGCCCGGCGGCCGTTCCGTGTACCCGTCGTCCGTGATCATGAACGTGGTCCCGGCGCAGGAGGCCGGCGTCGGCTCCATCGCGCTCGCCTCCCCGGCCCAGGCCGAGTTCGGCGGCCTGCCGCACCCCACGATCCTCGCCGCCTGCGCCCTCCTCGGCGTGGATGAGGTGTACGCGGCCGGCGGCGCCACGGCCGTCGCGATGTTCGCCTACGGCACCGAGTCCTGCCCGTCCGTGAACATGGTCACCGGCCCCGGCAACATCTGGGTCGCCGCCGCCAAGCGCTACTTCACCGGCCGCATCGGCATCGACGCGGAGGCCGGCCCCACCGAGATCGCCGTCCTCGCGGACGACACCGCCGACCCGGTGCACGTCGCCTCCGACCTGATCAGCCAGGCCGAGCACGACCCGCTGGCCGCCGCCGTCCTGGTCACCGACTCGGCGGACCTCGCGGACGCCGTCGAGAAGGAGCTGGAGCCGCAGGTCGCGGCCACCAGGCACATCGAGGACCGGATCGTCCCGGCGCTGAACGGCCGGCAGTCCGCGATCGTCCTGGTCGACGGCGTCGAGGAGGGCCTGCGCGTGGTGAACGCGTACGGCGCCGAGCACCTGGAGATCCTGACCGCCGACGCGGCGGCCGTCGCCGACCGGGTCAGGAACGCCGGAGCGGTCTTCGTCGGCCCCTGGTCCCCCGTCTCGCTCGGCGACTACGCGGCCGGCTCCAACCACGTCCTGCCCACCGGCGGCTGCGCCTGCCACTCCTCGGGGCTGTCCGTCCAGTCCTTCCTGCGCGGCATCCACATCGTGGACTACACGCGGGACGCCCTCGCCGACGTCGCCCACCACGTGGTGACGCTCGCGGAGGCGGAAAACCTGCCCGCGCACGGCGCGGCGGTCAAGGCAAGGTTCGGATGGAAGGTACCCGAGGGCAAGTGACCGGCATCGACGATCTCCCCGTCCGGGACGAGCTGCGCGGCAAGTCCCCCTACGGGGCGCCCCAACTCGACGTCCCCGTACGGCTGAACACCAACGAGAACCCCTACCCGCTGCCCGAGCCGCTGGTCGAGCGGATCGCCGAGCGGGTCCGGGACGCGGCCCGCGACCTCAACCGCTACCCCGACCGGGACGCGGTCGAGCTGCGCACCGAGCTGGCCGCCTACCTCGCCAAGACCGGCAAGCACCCGGTCACCACCGAGAACGTGTGGGCGGCCAACGGCTCGAACGAGGTCATCCAGCAGCTCCTGCAGACCTTCGGCGGACCCGGCCGCACCGCGATCGGCTTCGAGCCCTCGTACTCGATGCACGCGCTCATCGCGCGCGGCACCGGTACCGGCTGGATCACGGGCCCGCGGCGCGCCGACTTCACCATCGACCTCGCCGCCGCCGAACAGGCCGTCGCCGAGCACCGGCCCGACGTCGTCTTCATCACCACCCCCAACAACCCCACGGGCAACGCGGTCCCGCCCGAGACGGTCCTCGCGCTCTACGAGGCGGCGCAGCGGGCCAAGCCGTCGATGGTCGTGGTCGACGAGGCCTACGTCGAGTTCAGCCACGGCGACTCGCTGCTGCCGCTGCTCGAAGGCCGGCCGCATCTCGTCGTCTCCCGCACGATGTCGAAGGCCTTCGGCGCTGCGGGCCTGCGCCTCGGCTACCTCGCCGCCCACCCCGCCGTGGTGGACGCCGTACAGCTCGTCCGGCTGCCCTACCACCTGTCGGCCGTCACCCAGGCGACCGCGCTGGCCGCCCTCGAGCACACCGACGTCCTGCTCGGCTATGTCGAGCAGCTGAAGTCGGAGCGGGACCGGCTGGTCGGCGAACTGCGCGGCCTCGGCTTCGAAGTGACCGAGTCCGACGCCAACTTCGTGCAGTTCGGCCGGTTCGCCGACTCCCACGAGGCCTGGCGGCAGATCCTCGACCGGGGCGTCCTGGTCCGGGACAACGGCGTACCGGGGTGGCTGCGGGTCTCCGCCGGAACCCCGGAGGAAAACGACGCGTTCCTCGACGCGGTACGTGACTTGAAGAAGGAGCAGAGCGCATGAACCGCGTAGGACGCGTGGAGCGGGTGACGAAGGAGACGTCCGTCCTCGTCGAGATCGACCTCGACGGATCGGGCAAGGTCGACGTGTCGACCGGCGTCGGCTTCTACGACCACATGCTCGACCAGCTCGGCCGGCACGGCCTGTTCGACCTGACGGTGAAGACCGAGGGTGACCTGCACATCGACTCCCACCACACCA
Source organism: Streptomyces sp. NPDC007084 (assembly GCF_040703595.1). Lineage (NCBI taxonomy): Bacteria > Bacillati > Actinomycetota > Actinomycetes > Kitasatosporales > Streptomycetaceae > Streptomyces > Streptomyces sp. NPDC007084. The sequence goes on along the minus strand of NZ_JBEYFY010000038.1, from coordinate 15,083 downwards.
TCGAGGACACCGCCCTCGCGCTCGGCGCCGCCTTCCGGCAAGCGCTCGGCGACAAGGTGGGCATCTACCGCTTCGGCAACTGCACGGTCCCGCTGGACGAGTCCCTCGCCCAGGTCACCGTCGACCTGTCCGGCCGCCCCTACCTCGTGCACACCGAGCCCGAGCAGATGGCGCCGATGATCGGCGAGTACGACACCACCATGACCCGGCACATCCTGGAGTCCTTCGTGGCCCAGGCCCAGATCGCCCTGCACGTCCACGTGCCGTACGGGCGCAACGCGCACCACATCGTGGAGTGCCAGTTCAAGGCGCTGGCCCGGGCCCTGCGCTACGCCTCCGAGCGCGACCCGCGCGCCGAGGGCATCCTTCCTTCGACCAAGGGCGCACTGTGAGCGACGCGCGCGCGGCCACCGGGCCGCAGACAACGACGATGCCCGCACCGCTGCGCCGCGCGGGCAAAGAAGCGAACGGAACGACACTGTGACAGGCCTTTCCAGCATTCTGATCGTCGTCGGCCTGTTCCTTCTGGGCGGCATCTACTCCTTCGTCAAGCAGGGGATGCCCAAGAGCCTCATCGTGCTGCTGTCCATCGGCGCCGCGATGTGCCTCGTCGCGGGCGTGATGCGGCTGGAGGTGTGGGCGTGAGCGCACCCGCCAGGAAGGTCGTCGTCTTCGACTACGGCTTCGGCAACGTGCGGTCCGCCGAGCGGGCCCTCGCCCGCGCCGGAGCCGAGGTCGAGATAACACGCGACTTCGACACCGCCATGAACGCGGACGGACTCCTCGTGCCCGGCGTCGGCGCGTTCGCCGCCTGTATGAAGGGCCTCAAGGAGGCGCGCGGCGACTGGATCATCGGCCGCCGACTGGCCGGCGGACGCCCGGTGATGGGCATCTGCGTCGGCATGCAGATCCTCTTCACCCGCGGCATCGAGCACGGTGTGGAGACCGAGGGCCTCGACGAGTGGCCGGGCACGGTCGGCCCCCTGGAGGCCGACGTCGTCCCCCACATGGGCTGGAACACCGTGGACGCCCCGGCCGGCTCACAGCTCTTCGCCGGACTCGACGCCGACAGCCGCTTCTACTTCGTGCACTCCTACGCCGTCCACGACTGGACCCTGGAGACCGGCAACCCGCTGCTGCGCCCGCCCCTGGTGAGCTGGTCCACGCACGGCAAGCCCTTCGTGGCGGCCGTCGAGAACGGCGCCCTGTGGGCCACCCAGTTCCACCCCGAGAAGTCCGGCGACGCCGGAGCCCAGCTCCTCACCAACTGGATCGGAACACTGTGAGCAAGCTCGAACTCCTCCCCGCCGTCGACGTCCGCGACGGCCAGGCCGTCCGTCTCGTGCACGGCGAGTCCGGGACCGAGACCTCGTACGGCTCCCCGTTGGAGGCGGCGCTCGCCTGGCAGCGCGCGGGCGCCGAGTGGCTGCACCTCGTCGACCTGGACGCCGCGTTCGGCACCGGCGACAACCGGGACCTGATCTCCGAGGTCACCCGCGCGATGGACATCAAGGTCGAGCTGTCCGGCGGCATCCGCGACGACGCCTCCCTGGCCGCCGCCCTCGCCACCGGCTGCACCCGCGTGAACCTCGGCACCGCTGCCCTGGAGACCCCCGAGTGGGTCGCCAAGATCATCGCCGAGCACGGTGACCGGATCGCCGTCGGCCTCGACGTCCGGGGCACGACGCTGCGCGGCCGGGGCTGGACCCGCGACGGCGGCGACCTCTACGAGACGCTGGCCCGCCTCGACTCCGAGGGCTGCGCCCGCTACGTGGTGACCGACATCGCCAAGGACGGCACCCTCCAGGGCCCCAACCTGGAACTGCTGCGCAACGTGTGCGCCGCGACCGACCGCCCCGTGGTCGCCTCCGGCGGGGTGTCCTCGCTGGACGACCTGCGCGCCATCGCCGGGCTCGTGCCGCTGGGCGTCGAGGGCTCCATCGTCGGCAAGGCCCTGTACGCCAAGGCGTTCACCCTGGAAGAGGCCCTGGAAGCGGTGGCCGAGTGAGCGCCGTGCGCCGGGTCAACACGGGCGCGCCCTGGGAGGACGCCTTCGGATACTCCCGCGCGGTGGAACTGCCGAACGGGCTGGTGCTGGTCTCCGGCTGCACCTCCGTGGTGGACGGCGAGATCACCGAGGGCGGCCCGTACGAGCAGGCGGTCAACTCCTTCAACGTCGCGTTCGCGGCGCTGGAGCAGCTCGGCCTCGGCCGCGACGACGTCGTCCGCACCCGCATGTACATCACGCACGCCCGGGACGTGGAGGACGTCGGCCGCGCCCACAAGGAGCTGTTCGACACCGTCCGCCCCGCCGCCTCGATGCTCATCGTGTCCGGGTTCGTGGACTCGCGACTGGTCGTCGAGGTCGAGGTCGAGGCGTTCCGCTCGGGCGGTCCGGCGGGCGAGGAGGCGTCATGAGTCTGGCGGTTCGGGTGATCCCCTGCCTGGACGTGGACAACGGCCGGGTCGTCAAGGGCGTCAACTTCCAGAACCTGCGCGACGCGGGCGACCCCGTCGAGATGGCCAAGGTGTACGACGCCGAGGGCGCCGACGAGCTGACCTTCCTGGACATCACCGCGTCCTCGGGCAACCGCGAGACCACCTACGACGTGGTGCGCCGCACCGCCGAGCAGGTGTTCATCCCGCTGACCGTCGGCGGCGGAGTCCGCACCGCCGAGGACGTCGACAAGCTGCTGCGGGCGGGCGCCGACAAGGTGGGCGTCAACACGGCCGCGATCGCCCGGCCCGACCTCATCCGCGAGATCGCGGAGCGGTTCGGCCGCCAGGTGCTCGTCCTGTCCGTGGACGCGCGCCGGACCGAGAGCGGCTCGTTCGAGGTCACCACGCACGGCGGCCGGCAGGGCACCGGCATCGACGCCGTGGAGTGGGCCCACCGGGCCGCCGAGCTGGGCGCGGGCGAGATCCTGCTCAACTCGATGGACGCGGACGGCACGAAGGACGGCTACGACATCGAGATGATCGAGGCCGTCCGCAAGCACGTCACCGTCCCGCTGATCGCCAGCGGCGGCGCCGGCCGGCTCGGCCACTTCCCGCCGGCCATCAAAGCGGGCGCCGACGCGGTGCTCGCCGCGTCCGTCTTCCACTTCGGGGATCTGCGGATCGGCCAGGTCAAGGAGACCCTGCGGGAGGCGGGACACCCCGTCCGCTGAACACCCGCCCGACACACCCGCCCGACGGCCACCGTCCCGTCAACGGCCCGCACCTGAGCAGCAGTTGCTGCCGGGTGCGGGCCGTTTTTCGTGGGGTCCGCCGGGCGCCGGACGCGGGTCGGGGCGCGGCTCCCGGACTGGCGGGCGTCTCCCGGACTGGCGGGCGGGTGCGCCGGGGGTGTCTTTGGGCGGGCGGTCAGGGGGGCCGCCGTCGAAAGGCCGCCGTCGGGAGGCCGGCGGGCCTGCGGCTGCGCGGACGCCAGCCAAGGCGGCAAGTCAAGGCCCGAGGGCGCGGGGCGCGAGCCCAGGAACGAGGGCGCGGGCCGCGAGCCAAGGCCGGTGATTCTGCCGATGTGCGCGGGCGGTCGAGGGCCGGACAGTTGCCCCCGCAACCACCGAGACGGACCCGGCCGCTCCACAGTGTGCGCCGGCCGACCCCATGCCCCGGCAGCGTTCCGGGCGCGGTACGGGTCCGTCGTCCCTCACCGAGAGGACGCACCTACCGTGCAGCAGAACCGCACACTCCCCGCCGCGTCCGGCGGCCCCGCTCCGTCCGCCCGCCGACCGCACCGGCTCCCGAGCCGGCTGACGCGGGCCTGCCTCGCCGCGCTCCTGGCCGCGGGTGGCCTCGTCGCCGCGCAGGCCACGGGAGCGCAAGCCGCAGGCGCACCGGCCGTCTCGGCACCGGCCGTCGCCGCCAACCCGTACGAGCGCGGCCCCGCCCCGACGAACGCCAGTATCGAGGCGACCCGTGGGTCCTACGCCGTCTCGCAGACCAGCGTCTCGTCGCTCGCGGTGTCCGGCTTCGGCGGCGGCACCGTCTACTACCCGACCTCGACCAGCGACGGGACCTTCGGCGCGGTCGCCATCTCCCCCGGGTACACCGCGTCCCAGTCCTCCATCGCCTGGCTCGGGCCGCGGCTCGCCTCGCAGGGCTTCGTGGTGTTCACCATCGACACCCTCACCACCCTCGACCAACCGGACAGCCGTGGACGGCAGTTGCTCGCCGCGCTCGACTATCTGACCCAGCGCAGTTCCGTACGGACCCGGATTGACAGCACGCGCCTCGGGGTGATGGGCCATTCCATGGGCGGTGGCGGCACGCTGGAGGCCGCGAAGAGCCGCCCCTCGCTCCAGGCGGCCATCCCGCTCACCGGCTGGAACCTGGACACCACCTGGCCGGAGATCAAGACGCCGACGCTGATCGTGGGCGCGGACGGCGACACGATCGCCCCCGTGGCCACGCACTCCGAGCCCTTCTACCGGAGTCTGCCGAGCACGCTCGACAAGGCGTACCTGGAGCTGCGGGGTGCCACCCACTTCACCCCGAACAGCTCCAACACGACGATCGCGAAGTACAGCGTTTCGTGGCTGAAGCGGTTCATCGACAACGACACCCGCTACGAGCAGTTCCTCTGCCCGCTGCCCCGGGCGTCCCTGACGATCGCCGAGTACCGGGGCAACTGCCCGCACACCTCCTGACCCCCGGCCCCTGACCCCTGACCCCGAGCCGCACCGCAGGACCCCGGACGGGTTCTGCGGTGCGGCTCGGGGCCGGGGGGCTTGTGCCGGTGCACAAGCCTTGCGCCCCGCGCCTGGGAGGCGGCCCATCCGGGCACCCCGCCGACCCCTGTTCACGCAGGTCACAGGGGGTTCTGGTGGGGGCGGGGGCGGCTGGACACGGGTCTTCCGCCGTCGTTTACGCGGAAGTAACGTGACGGTCGTGAAGGGAAACGCGACTGCGCGAAGTCCACTCCGGACAGCGGGCCGGAGCGCCTTACCGCCGGCCCCCGAAGGCCCGGCGAACGAACCGGGCCGGAGCTGTGGCTCCGGGGAGCCGGATGCCGGTGTGGGGGCGGGGGTGGCGGCTGTACGGAGGCCGGGGGGCCGGGGCAGCGGGGTCGGCCGGGACGGTCAGGGTTGCCTGGGCGGCGAGGTCGACTGGGAGGGTCAGGGTTGCCGGGGCGGCCGGGACGGTGAGGCCTGCCGGGACGGCGGAGACGGTCAGATCGACGGGGCCGATCTGGGCGGCTGGGGTGACCGGTCCGACTGGGGTGACCCGGACGACCGGGCTGCCTGGTCCGGCGGGGATGACCGGGGCGGCCGGTCCGACGGGGACGACCGTGCCCACTGGCCTGACCAGCCCGACCAGCCCGACCAGCCCGACCAGCCCGACCCGGAGGGCCGGGACGACCGGAGTTGTGCCGAACTCCGGTATCCGTTCGGCAGGTTGGTCGGGTCGCGCGAAGCGACGGCCGTATACGACTCGGGCTCCGGCGGCTGCCCTTCCGCCCCGTCCGCTGCCCAGGCCGGTATCCGGCCCGTCCCCGAGGCCAGCGCCCCGTCCGCCGTCCAGGCCGGCATCCGGCCCATCCCCGAAACCACCGCCCCGCCCGCCGGTCCCGCGACCGACGCCAGTGCGCGGGCTCTCCGGCTCGTCGACGCCGCCGAGCGGGCCCGGCTCGCCGGACTGCCGTATCGGGCACGGGAGTTGCTGGCGAGGGTCGACGGCGAGGGCGTGTCGGATGCCGTGCGTGGTGCCGTCCAGCTGGTGAACGGGCGGCTCGCCCTTCAGGACGGGCCGGTGGCCGATGCCCGTGAAGTGCTGCTGCTGGCGGCCGAGTTGCTGGCTCCCGCCGATCCCGCCCGTGCCCTGGCCACCCGGCTCGCCGCGATGGACGCGGCCTGGGCGATGGGCGACGCGGCGGCCTTCCTGGAGGTGCTGGACCCCGGACCCGGACCCCGAGGCGCCGGGGAGCCGGAGGACGTCGGCGGGCAACAAGCCGTCGTGGGGCCGGAGATGGCGGGCGCGGGCCGCGTGTCCTGGCGGTCCGAGGCCGGCGCGCCGGGTTGCCGAGGGGACGCCCGGCCGGAGGCGGACACATGGGTGGCTGCCTACCGGGCGGGGATGGCCGAGGTCATGCGCGGGCGGCCGGCCGCCGGACGGGAGCGGTTGCGGGAGGTGATCGCCGGTGCGGGTGCCGCCCGGAGCGCCGCCGGCCCCGAGGCCCTGCTGCTGGCCGGGGGAGCCGCGCTCGTCGCCGGTGACCTCCCCGCCGCCTGCCGGGCCAACTCCCGTGCGCTCGCCGTCGCCAGGGCCCGTGGACCGTACCTCCTGGTCGCCCAGGCGCTGGAACGCCTCGCCTACGGCGAACTCCGCGCCGGCCGGCACGCACGGGCCCGCGCCCACGCCGAGGACGGCCTGCGCACCGCCCTCGCCGGCGGACAGAGCAACCTCGCCGCCCACCATCACGCGATCCTCGCGCTGGTGGCCTCCGTCGAGGGGTCCCGGGAGGCCGTCGCCGAGCACGCCTCCGCCGCCGAACGCGTCGCCGCCCCGCACGGTCTCGCCCAGGCGAGCACCCTCGCCCAGTGGGCGAGGGCCCGCGCCGACCTGGCGTCCGGCCGGCTCCCGGAGGCCGCCGCCCGGCTCGGCCCGCTGGTCGGCGCCGGGCCGCGCCGTGGCCACTTCGCCGTACGGATGCTCGCCGTCCCCTGCTTCGTGGAGGCGGCGGCCCGCACCGGCCGGACGGAGGAGGCCCGTTCGGCGGTGGCCGAGTTCACCCGGTGGGCCGCGCAGGGCGCCGACCCGCAGGCGCCCGCGCAACTCGCCCGGTGCAGAGCCCTGTTGAGCGAGGGCACCGCGTGCGAGCCGCTGTTCACCGCCGCGCTCGCCCAACACGACGCGGTCACCGGCGACTTCGAACGCGGCCGTACCCAACTCCTCTACGGGGCCTGGCTGAGACGGCAGCGCAGACCGGGGGAGGCCCGGGGCCGTCTGCGGGACGCGCTGGTGTCCTTCGAGCGCGGCGGGGCGCTCGGCTGGGCCGCTCAGGCGAGGGCGGAACTGCGCGCCACCGGCGACGCGTCCCCCGCCGAACCGGCCGGTCCGCTCGCCCTCCTGACGCCCCAGCAGTTACGGATCGCCCGCTGCGTCGCGGAGGGCGCCACCAACCGCGAAGTGGCGCTGCGGCTGTCGGTGAGCCCCCGCACCGTGGACCACCACCTGCGCAATGTGTTCGCCGCCCTCGGGGTCCGCTCCCGCGTCGAACTCTCCCGCTGGGTGGACCGGGCAGAGAAGACCGCCGCACACCCCTAGGTACCGACTGGGCGGTATGTCATCCTGCGGGATCAGGAGGTCCGGACACCCGTGTGCCGCGCGTCGGCCGCCGGGTCCGGCCGGGCCGCGAGCCGACCCCGGTGGAGGACAGCGATGCAGCACCTCGTACCCGCCCACGGCCGGCCCCTGCCCGGACGGCGGCCCCCGGAACCGGGCGCGCGCTCGTCCGTCGACGCGGAGGCCCTCTCGGTCCTGCACCGCGCCGCCCGCGCGCTGATGGCCGGGCTGCCCGAGCTGACCGAACGCCTGATGACCCTGCTGCGGGAGCGCGAACCCGCCTACCGCACGGCCATGGAGACCGATGTGGACAGCGTGCGCGAGGAGGTGCGGCGGTCGTTGCGGCTCAACGTAGGCTCCCTGATCCGGCCCGGCGAACTGCGCGAGGACGCCCGGCGCTGCTCCTGGGCCATCGGCCGGGCGCGGGCCGAACGCGGGCTCCCGCTGGACGCCCTGCTGCGGGCGTTCCGGCTGGGCGGCGGCATGATCTGGCAGGAACTCGTGGACGAGACGACCCGCCGTCACCCCGCCGACGCCCGCCTGCTCGTCCATGTCGCCGCCGACGTCTGGAACTTCGTGGACGACCACTGCGCCGTGGTCGCCGACGCCTACCGGCAGACCGAGCGCGAGCTGATGTGGCGCAGGGAGAACCGGCTGCGGCTGATGACGGCCGCGCTGCTCGACGGCACCGCGCGGATCGCCGACCTGCCCGCCACCGCCGCCGCGCTCGGCCTGCCCGAGCAGGGAAGATACGCGGTGGTCCTGGCCCGCCTCCCCGCCGGCCGGGCCTTCACCGAGGCGCGGACCCAGGTGCGCGTCTCCGGCCTGCGCGTCCTCTGGTACCGCGACCGTGACCGGGCCGGCGCCGGCAGCTACGGCATCGTCCTGCTCGGCGGGCACCCCCACGACGGGGACGAACCCGGCCACGGCCACGAGACCGGGCTCCTCGTCGACCCCGGCGCCGGACCGGCGTACGACGACCCGGGAACCGGCCTCGGCACCAGCCCCGGCCTCGGCACCGGCCCCGGCCTCGGCACCGGCGCCGATGGCGGAGACGGTGACGGCCGGGACGAGGGGCACCCCTGGACGTACGGACTCGACGTGGACGCCGGGGAGATCGCCCGGCGGCTGACCGCCCCGCCCGTGGCCCGGGTCGGGGTGAGCCCCGTGGTGGAGGGCCTCGCGGCGATCGGAGACGCCCGCCGCCTCGCGGACACGGCGCTGCGGGCCTGTCCCCGGTCCGGTGGCACCGTCGTACTGGAGGAGCACCTGCCCGCCGCGCTCGTCGTCTCCGCTCCCGCCCTCGGCGGGGCGCTCGCCGAGCGGGTTCTCGGGCCGCTGCTGCGGCTGGACCCGTCCGACCGGGACCTCATGCTGGACACCCTCACGGCCTGGCTTGCCTGCGACGGTTCCGCCCAGCGGGCCGCCGGCCGGCTCTACTGCCACCGCAACACGGTCCTGAACCGGCTCCGTCGCTGCGAACAGCTCACCGGCCGCTCCCTGACCCGCCCGGCCGACGTGGTGGAACTGTCCCTGGCCCTGGCCGCGCACACCCTGCTCGACCCATAGAGGCCCTTGGCGTACCCGGGCTCCCTGGACGTATCCGGGGCACCCTTGGCCGTGACCCGCGTCAGCTTCCGGTCGTGTCCGCACGCACCTCTGGCCGTGCCCGCGCGAACCTCCGGCCGTGCCCACGCGACACGCACCGCCCCTGTCCGAGCGCGAGCATCGCCTCGGCCGGCTCGCCGGCCGCCGTGCCGGGGGGAGAGCATCGTCGTCCCGCCGGCGAGGAGGACGAGCGGGGCGTCGTCGTCACCGAAGGACTCGATGCCCAAGGCGACCCCGGTGGCGTCGACGGTGGTCATCGGGTCACCGCAGGACGTCGTAGGTCAGGTGCGTCGCCGTCGATGTCGGGGTCACGCGCCGCTGGACCAGCGTGCGCGGCACCGCGCCCGTGAACAGGGGAGTCCCGGAGCCCAGGACGACGGGCGCGAGGTGCAGCGTCAGCACGTCGGCCAGGCCGGCGTCGAGCGCCGAGCCGACGGTGGCGCCCCCGCCCATGAGGACGACGTCGAGGTCCTTGCCGCTGTCGGCCGACGCCGCCTCGGCGCGCCCGCGCGCGGCGGTCACCGCGTCGGGCAGGCCGGTGGTGACGAACGTCCAGTCGAGGTCGGTGAGCCGCACCGACTCCGGCGGCGAACTCGTCACCACGACGAACGCGGGCTTGCCGACCTCGCGGGCGCCGTAGCCGACCGTGTCGTTCCAGCCGTTGGGCCCGTCGACCAGGTCGAAGAGGTGGCGGCCGAGGACGACGGCGCCCGACCGGGCGGTGGCCTCGCTCAGAACCCGGCGGTCCTCGGGGTCGTCGGAGAACGCCCAGGTGTGCAGGGCGTCCCCACCGGTGCCCAGACCGCCGACCGGGCCGGGGTCGGGCCCGGTGACGAAGCCGTCGAGTGAGACGGAGATGTCGGCCACGATTCGCGTCATGTCAGGGCAGACCTGATCCTCGGCCGAAACTCATCGCTCGCGGTCCGGCAGACAGGAAAGGAAAGTTGCGCAATATTCATTGCGCAACTTTTCTTTCGTATCTACGGTGGAGCCATGACACGCAAGGAAGACCGGCGGATCAGTGACCTGGGGACGCTCAAGGCGATCGCCCACCCGCTCCGGATGCGGCTCTACCGCGCCCTGCACGTCGCGGGCGCGGCCACCGCCTCCCAGCTCGGTGAGCAGGTCACAGAGGCCCCGTCGCTGGTCAGCTACCACCTGCGCAAGCTCGCGGAGCACGGACTGATCGAGCCCGCCGAGCCGCGCAGCGGAGACGGGCGCGAGCGCTGGTGGCAGCCGGCCACGGAGGGCCTGAGCGTCCACGACGAGGACTTCCGCAGCGCCCCGGAGACGGCCGCCGCCCACACCGCGTTCGCCCGGCTCCTGGTCGACCAGCGGGCCGACCTCTACCGCCGCTATCTGGACGAGCGGCACGCCTGGAGCCCCGAGTGGGGCACCGCGGCCTCCGACTCCGAGTCCACCCTGCGGCTGACCCCGGCCGAACTGGCCGAGCTGAACAAGGAGTTGCTCGCCGTCATCAGGAAGTACGACGAGAAGGGCCGTGCGGAAGAGGCGGCCGGTGACACCGAAGGGCGCGAGAACGTCGCGCTGCACACGTACGGCTTCCCCTTCCGCCCCTGACCCCGAGAGGACCCGGCCCGTGACCACCACCGTCATGGCGGCGCCCGCCCCGGCCGCCGAACGGCCCGCCCACCGCGACGGAAACGTACTGCGCTGGCTCGGCGCCTACACGGCGTCGATGATCGGCGACAACGTCTTCTACATCGCCCTGTCCTGGGCGGCCGTCCGGTCCGGTACGCCGTCTCAGGCGGGGCTCGTGATGGCGGTCAGCGCCGTGCCGCGCGCGTTGCTGATGCTGGGCGGGGGAGTGGTCGCCGACCGGTTCGGGCCGCGCCGGGTGGTGATCGGCAGCGACGCGGTGCGCTGCGCGGCCGTCCTGACCGTGGCCGCGCTGCTCTTCACGACCGGCCCGGGGCTCTGGCCGCTGGCGCTGCTCGCCGTCGTCTTCGGCGCCGTCGACGCCGTGTTCATGCCCGCGGTGGGCGCCCTTCCCGCCCGTATCACCGGCCGGGACCAGCTCACCCGGGTCCAGGGCATGCGCGGTCTCGCCGTCCGCTTCGCCAACGTGGTGGGCGCGCCGCTCGGCGGACTCGGGGTGGCCCTCGGCGGTTCGGCGACGGCGTTCGCGCTCGCCGGGCTGCTCATCGCGGTGTCGGTGCCGCTGCTGGTCTCCGTCCGGATACGGGAGCCGGCCGGGGAGGTCACCGGAGGAGATCACCAGCCCGACGGGCATGCGGACCCCCGCGAGCGCGGGGCGGAAATCGACGGTCACGCGCGCGGGGAGGAAAACGGCGGCCACGCGCGCGTGCCCGGGGGCGGCGGTACGGACGGTTCCGGGGCCATGCCTCAGCGGCAAGAGCGGGAGGCGCGGCAGAAGGGGCGGGAGGAGCAGGACGGGCAGGACAGGCAGGAGGAGCGACAGGCGGCCCGCGCGACCGCCTGGCGGGACCTGCGCGACGGGCTGCGCTACATCCGCGGCCACCGTGTCCTCGCCCCGCTCATCCTCGCCATCGCCCTCGGCGACCTCGGCTTCGTGGGCCCCCTGAACGTCGGCCTGGCCCTGCTCGCCGACCAGCGCGGCTGGGGCGCGTCCGGCATGGGGCTCGTGGTCGCCGCGTTCGGCGTCGGCGCGGGAGCCGCCGCGCTGCTGCTGGCCTGGCGGGGCACGTTGCCGCGCGCGGGGAGTGCGGGTGCCGCGGCGCTCCTGGGCGGCTCGGTCGCCATCGGCGCGCTCGCCTTCGTACCGGGGGTGGGCGCGGCCGTCGGCGTGGCGCTCGCCATCGGACTGCTCGCCGGGCTCAGCGGCGCCCTGTGCGGCGCGCTGCTGCAGACCCAGTCCGACCCCGCCTACCTGGGCCGGGTCACCGCGGTCGCGGGCATCGTGAGCCTCGGTGTCGCGCCGCTCAGCATGCCGCTGACCGCCGCCGCGATCGGCTGGTGGGGGACCGGTCCCGTCTTCGTCGCCAGCGCGGCGGTGTGCGGCCTCGGCGGGGTGGTCGCCCTGGGCGTACGGGACCTGCGGCGGGCCGAACTGCCCCGCTGAGGCCGGCCGGGCGGCGGCCCGGCGTGTCGGTCACGTGGCGCCCCGCGGCCCGGCGGCCCGGCGTGCTGGTCACGTGGCGTCCCGCAGCCCGGCGCGTTGGTCACGTGGCGTGCCGCGGCACGGCGTGCCGGATACGTCCGTTGCCGCGGCCCGGCGTGTCGGATACGTCCGTTCCGCAGCCCGGCGTGTCGGTCGCAAACCGTGCCACCGCCCCGCCTGGCGGCGCCTCAAAGGCCCAGTTGCTTGCCTTCCCGGAGCCGGGTGATCGCCTCCTTGTCGCCGTCGAGTTCGACGTCGGCGACAGCCTTGCGGCCGTAGGCGAAGAGCAGCAGCTCGGAGGGCTCGCCGGTCACGGTGACGACCGGGGTGCTCTTGTTGAGCACCGTCGTCTGGCCGTTCGGGCGGCGCAGGACCACGCCGGTCGGGGCGCCCCGGCCCATCAGCCGGGCCGTGCGGTCCAGCCGGGACCACAGGGCGTCCTGGAACACCGCGTCCAGCGGTCGCGGGGTCCAGCCGGGCTGGGCGCGCCGCACGTCCTCGGTGTGGACGTAGAACTCGACCACGTTCGACGCCTCGTCGATCTGCTTCAGGGAGAACGGCGAGAACCGCGGGGGTCCGGTACGGACCAGCTGGATCAGTTCCTCGTAGGGCTTCCCGGCGAACTCGGCCATCACCCGGTCCAGGCGCGGGGCGAGCTGCTTGACGAGGAGACCGCCGGCCGCGTCGGGGCGGCGCTCGCGGACCACCACGTGGGCCGCGAGGTCCCGGGAGTTCCAGCCCTCACACAGGGTCGGGGCCTCCGGGCCCACCGCTTCCAACAGGTCGGCGAGAAGGAGTCGTTCACGCTTCGCATGGGTCGACATGCCAGCCAGCCTACGACCGCCCGGCCCCTCCGCCCACCACGAGCCGCCCCGGATCGCCCCGGTCCGCCCCGGTCCGCCCACGGACGGCCACCGGGTCCGGTCCCTCGGGGTCCCTTGGACGGCATCGGCCTTGCCGGTGGACATGTGAACCCCCGCCCCCGGGATCCCGGCCGGCCCACGCCCCCCCGGCGCGCCCCTGTGGACAACCCCCCGTTCCGGCCTGTGGACAGTGGGCTGGTGTGTCCGGTGGGGGCGGCACAATGGCCTGCATGACCCGTACGCCTCCGTCCAGCCGCCTTGATCCCGAGATCGCCGCCCGCCTCAAGCGTGGTGCCGACGGGCTCGTTCCCGCCATCGCGCAGCAGTACGACACCGGTGAGGTGCTGATGCTGGGCTGGATGGACGACGAGGCGCTGCACCGCACCCTCACCACGGGCCGCTGCACCTACTGGTCGCGCAGCCGCCAGGAGTACTGGGTCAAGGGCGACACCTCCGGGCACGTCCAGCACGTGAAGTCGGTGTCCCTGGACTGCGACGCCGACACCGTCCTGGTCCGCGTCGACCAGGTGGGCGCCGCCTGCCACACCGGCGACCGCACCTGCTTCGACGCGGACGTGCTGCTCAAGGACACCGGCGGCACCGATTCCGGTGTACCGGCCCGGGATCAGTAAGGTCAGCCGCCATGGACCTTGAGACGTTCCGCAAGCTGGCCACCGACCGCCGTGTCATCCCCGTGAGCCGCAAGCTGCTCGCGGACGGCGACACACCGGTCGCGCTCTACCGCAAGCTGGCCGCCGAGCGCCCCGGCACGTTCCTGCTCGAATCCGCGGAGAACGGCCGCACCTCCCTGTCCTGGTCCCGCTACTCCTTCGTGGGCGTCCGCTCCGCCGCGACCCTCACGGAGCGGGACGGACAGGCGCACTGGCTCGGCACCCCGCCGGTCGGCGTCCCCGTGGACGGCGACCCGCTCGCCGCGCTGCGCGCCACCATCCAGGCGCTGCACACCCCGCACGGCGAGGGCCTGCCCCCGTTCACCGGCGGCATGGTCGGCTATCTGGGCTACGACATCGTGCGCCGCCTGGAGAAGATCGGCCCCGGCGAGCGCGACGACCTGAAGCTGCCCGAGCTGACCATGCTGCTCACCAGCGACCTGGCCGTCCTCGACCACTGGGACGGCTCGGTCCAGCTCATCGCCAACGCCATCAACCACAACGACCTGGACACGGGCGTCGACGAGGCCTACGCGGACGCGGTCGCCCGCCTCGACGCGATGGAGGCCGACCTCTCCCGCGCGGTCTCCCAGCCGCCCGCCGCGCTGCCGCCCTCCGAGCTTCCCGAGTACACCGCGCTGTGGGGCGGCCCCGACTTCCAGGCGGCCGTCGAGGACGTCAAGGAGCGCATCCGGGCCGGCGAGGCCTTCCAGGTCGTGCCCTCCCAGCGCTTCGAAACGCCGTGCACCGCCAGCGCGTTGGACGTCTACCGGGTGCTGCGGGCGACCAACCCCTCCCCGTACATGTACCTGTTCCGCTTCGACGGGTTCGACGTCGTCGGCTCCTCCCCGGAAGCCCTCGTCAAGGTCGAGGACGGGCAGGCGATGGTGCACCCCATCGCGGGCACCCGGCCGCGCGGCGCCACCGTCCAGGAGGACCAGGCCCTCGCCGACGAGCTGATCGCCGACCCCAAGGAGCGCGCCGAGCACCTCATGCTCGTCGACCTGGGGCGCAACGACCTGGGACGGGTCTGCGAGCCCGGCTCCGTCGAGGTCGTCGACTTCATGTCCATCGAGCGCTACTCCCACGTGATGCACATCGTCTCCACCGTGACCGGCACGGTCGCCGCCGGCCGCACCGCGTTCGACGTGCTGACCGCCTGTTTCCCCGCCGGCACCCTGTCCGGCGCGCCCAAGCCGCGCGCGATGCAGATCATCGACGAACTGGAGCCCTCCCGGCGCGGGTTGTACGGCGGCTGCGTCGGCTACCTGGACTTCGCGGGCGACTCCGACACCGCCATCGCCATCCGGACGGCCCTGCTGCGCGACGGCACGGCGTACGTCCAGGCCGGCGCCGGCATCGTCGCCGACTCGGTCCCGGAGGCGGAGGACGAGGAGTGCCGCAACAAGGCGGCGGCGGTGCTCCGCGCCGTCCACACGGCCAACCGCCTCGGCCACTAGGGCGTGTCGTTTGGATCATGTGGCGGGTCGCGGGGCAGGGCACGCACTCCCCCAAGCTCTTCGAGCAGGGGGTACCCCCAGCGGCGTTGTC